>CAJUPS010000130.1 GCA_910588045.1 uncultured Oscillospiraceae bacterium
TTTATTTAGCCGTTTCCCCGCTCCTCTTGAGTAAGTTATTTTGCGGCATTACATCATACCGGCTCCAGTGACCGCCTCTATGTTTTTGAGGCTCCGATTGATCTGCTGTCATTCCTTACGCTGTACCCAAAGGGTTGGCAGCGGCACAGCTATGTTGCACTCTGCGGAACAGCAGAACACGCTATGCTCTGGATGCTGGAGCAGAATCCAAACATCCGCACGGTCTGCCTCTGCCTGGATCATGACGCGGCGGGTATCGAGGCCAATGGGCGGCTGACGGACATCCTCCGGGAGCATAGCTACGATGAGGTCGGGGTCCTCCAGTCTGAATGCAAAGATTGGAATGAGGACATCAAAGCCCGCCATGGCCTCCCCTCCCAGGAGGCGGAGGAGCATCCGCAGCTTATTGTCGCACCGGAGGTCTGCGGCAGGATCAGTGCCTGTATGGCAGAATGTAGCGCCACAGACCGTCTGGAGCGGGAGCTTGTCTATGCGTTTCAGAGGTATGAAAAGGATCTCCGCGCGGATCGGGTCGATGCGGCGATGGAATGTATCGAATGGGCTTCCGCGCTGGCGCTGACTGCATATAACCGGGAGCTGCGCCAGATGGGAGAGCATTGCTCCACAGAAAAACTGCTGGACGAGCTGCAGCGCCATATTCTGCCCCACCGGAATCGCGGCAGTTTGAAAAGCCGCCGCGCTGAGTTGACAACGCAGCTCCATCGCATTCTGGAAAAGGCGTCTGTTCCCGGAATCCGCAGCGAAGATGAGAAGCAGGATCTGGCAAAGGGCTGGTTGGAGCTGGCGGTATCATTCGCAAAAGTACCGGTCAAATACGAGGCCGATATCTTGCAACAGCAGCAAAAACAGGAACACGTGGAAACAAAATACGAAATGACAATGACCACGTAAAGGGGGAAAATCATGCAGCAAGAGAAGGGAAAAGCTCTGGAGGCGATCCGCAATCTGATCGCCTACTACGTCAGCGATTTTCACGCGGGTTGTGGCTACACTGGCAAGCAGCAGCTCATCTATCTCACGAAGCCTCAGTCGGAGATCGCACTGCGCTACGGCATCCCCATCGGCGTTCGGGATAAGCACGGTATGTGCATGGGAGCGCCGCTTGGCAAGCCGTTCCGTTATGTCACTATCAACGATATGAAGAAGCTGGAGAAGTGGCTCAGCTTTGACTCTATGGAACCGCTGGCGACCATCCACGCGGATCTGCCCAGAGGAATACAGAAGAAAATGCGGGAGTTCATCTTGCAGATCATGGAGATCGAATGCCCGGAGTGCCTGCCGCCGCCGAAGCCGGTGGCTCCTATCCTGGGAGCATACGGGAACACGTTTAATCTGTTGTGTATCGCCAACCGGGCGCTCCGGCAGGCCGGACAAATGGAGCAGGCGGAAGCGATGTGGCGGCGGGTGCTGGACAACGGCGACAATTTCAAAGCCCTTTCCATCATGGAGGAGTACGTCGAGTTTGATGAAGCATATCTGCCAGCGGCGGCGCTCTGCGACAGAAGTTTAAGGGGGGAACTCCGTGTTTAATTGGACACAGATGACGGCTCTCCCGCCGTCAACCCTGCTGCTGATCGGGATCGGCGGCGGGATGCTCCTGCTAATCTGGTTCGCCACCTCCAAGTCAAGCGGCGGGTCGCTGAACATCAAGAGCAAGGTCGTAGATGACGGGCAGCACGGGACCGCCCGCTGGGCCTCCCCGAAAGAGATCTCACAGACCTACACGCGAGTGCTGTTCAAGGTGGATGAGTGGCGGAAGGGCAAGGAACTGCCAAAGGTGCAGGGGCTGATACTTGGCTCCACAGGGAAGAAGGATAAGGTGACTGCACTGATTGACAGTGACGATATCCATTGCTTGATGATCGGTGCCAGTGGCGTTGGTAAAACAGCGTTCTTTCTGTATCCCAACTTGGAGTTTTCGTGTGCCAGCGGGATGAGTTTTCTAGCCTTAGATACGAAAGGGGATCTCGCGCGAAACTACGGAACCATTGCGGCGCAATGCTATGGCTATCAGGTCGCGGTGATCGATCTGCGGAATCCCACGCGGTCTGATGGGAATAATTTCCTTACCCTGGTCAATCAGTATATGGATATTTCTGTGAAAGATCCTGAGAATATAGCCGCGAAAGCCAAGGCGGAAAAGTACGCAAAGATACTCGCCAAGACGATCATCAGCCCCGATGGAGACAGCGCCAACAGGGGACAAAATGCGTATTTTTACGATTCTGCCGAGGGCCTTCTGACCTCTGTGATCCTCCTGCTGGCGGAGTTTTTGCCGCCGAAGGAGATCGACGGAGCAATGCGGGAGCGGCGTCATATCGTATCTGTGTTCAAGCTGGTACAGGACCTTCTGGAGCCTGCTATTGGTGTGGATAAGGGCAAAAGCCAGTTTCAGGTGCTCATGAGCAAGCTGCCATCTGAACACAAGGCACGCTGGTTCGCTGGCGCTGCGCTGAACACCTCGGAGCAGGCCATGGCTTCGGTGCTGTCCACTGTGCTGTCGCGGCTGAACAGTTTCCTTGACAGCGAATTGGAGCAGGTACTCTGCTTCGAGTCCAGCATAAATGCGGAGAGCTTCGCCAGTAAGAAATCAGCTATCTTCCTGATCCTGCCGGAAGAAGACCCCAGTAAAAACTTCATGGCCGGGCTTATGATCCAGCAGTTGTCCCGTGAGTTGTTCGCCGTAGCGGATGAGAACGGTGGAAAACTGCAAAACCGTGTGGTGTTCTTCTGCGATGAGCTGGGGACCATGCCGCCCTTTGACATCCTGCCCCTGTTCTCAGCTGGCCGTTCCCGGAAGCTGACACTGGTGCCGATCATCCAATCCCTGTCGCAGTTGGAGAAGAACTATGGGAAAGAAGGCGCTGAGATCCTTATGGACAACTGCCAGGATACGATTTTTGGCGGCTTCGCGCCCAACAGCCAGACAGCGGAGGTTCTGTCCAAAGCATTGGGAAATCAGACGGTACAGAGCGGTTACATCAGCAAGGCGAAGGACGGCGTCAATCAGTCCCTCCAGATGGTAAGCCGTCCGTTGATGAGTCCGGATGAGCTGAAAGCGATCCCCAAGGGGTCCTTTGTCGTGATGAAGACTGGAACGAATCCCATGCGGACACGGCTGCGGCTGTTCTTGGACTGGGGGATCACCTTCGGTGAAGCCTATCAGACGCCCGAGCGCGGTCAGCGGAAGGTCTACTATGCGGACCGGAAGGAGTTAGAATCAGCGATTATAAAAGAGTATCTACCGTATGATGCGGAGACTGATTTGCAGCGCATTCCGCAAAAGGATACGCTCTCCAAGGATAAAGGGTGGCGTTCCGACCACAAGTCAGGGGAGGACTCCTCATCACTTAAGACATGAGGATACGCCATGGGATATTTTGATTCGATCTATTCCTCTGATCTGCCCCACCGGGCGAGGGCGGTGTACATGTACCTGAAGGACCGCACCAACAAGAATGGGATCTGCTGGCCGTCCATCAAAACTATAGCGCGGGAGCTAAAACTCTCCCGCGCTACAGTTTGCCGGGCGTTGGATGATCTTTGCAAAGCTGGTCTGCTGGCAAAGGAGAATCGTTGGAGGGAGAACGGCGGGAAAACGTCAAACCTTTATAAAATCCAGTAACATGCAAATTATCAACAGACAGACTTCCAAGGGGGGAGTCTGTCCGTTTACTGAGATATGCCTCGTCTCATGGCTGGGCATCAGAAGGACTCACTTGAAGGATTTATAGCAGAGAGAAGAACATTGACGCGCCCGGGTTTCTGTGGTACCCTGACAGCATGGACAAACGCATCGTATGAAAAAGGAGGGCATCATGTCAATTTTATCCCAACTCAACAGCCTGCCGGTGTACGCCGTCTGCGGGGGGATCATCGCCTTTGTAGCGGTGGTCTGCGCCGTATTCATGGTCCGGGCCTGGCGGGCGGGCGTCGCCTTGGGGATGGACCGGGCAAAAATGCGGCGGGCCGTCACCTCCAGCGCCACCTTCTCCCTGCTGCCCAGCGTGGGCATCCTGCTGGGCGTCATCGCCCTCTCCGGCAGTCTGGGAACGCCCTGGCCCTGGCTGCGGCTGTCGGTCATCGGGGCGCTGCACTACGAGACCCAGGTGGCCCAGGCCGCCGCAGAGCAGGTGGGCATCAGAAACCTCTCCGCTGCGGAGATGACCGCCCAGGGCTTCACTACCATCGCCCTGCTCATGAGCGTGTGCATCATGTGGGGCATGGTGCTGTCCATCTTCTTTAACAAGCAGTACCTGGGCCGCCTGGGTGGCGGGAAGGCGTCCTCCTCCGGCGGCTTCGCCGACAGGGCCATGACCGCCATGTTCATCGGCCTGATCTGCGCCTACATCGGCAGCTATCTGGGCGGATTCATCTCCGGCGGGGGACTGTTCACCTTCTCCGGGGACTGGACGCCACTGGTGGTGGCCGCCGTGTCCGCACTGGCCATGGCGGGATTCCTCTACCTGTCGGAGAAGAAGGGCCTTGTCTGGCTGGAGAGCTTCTCCATCGCGGGGAGCATGATCCTGGGCATGGCCGCGGCGGTGCTGGTGCACCTGTTTGTGTGAGGAGGGAGACATCATGAACGAGAAGACGGCATACTTTGATTCCTACAACGCCCGGACCCACACCCTGGGCAGGATCGCCAGCGCGGTGACGCTGGTGTTGCTGGTGGGCGCACCCTTTGTGCTGGGGGTGTACCTGGGGGCCATGCCGGACGTGGGGGCGGCAGCCAGGGGATTTCTGTCCGTGGGGCTGGTGTGGACTGTGAGCAGCGTGGCGGAGTTTCTAATCTATACCCCCATGCTGGGGGCCGGGGGCGGCTATTTGGCCTTCATCACCGGCAACTTGATCAATATGAAGATCCCCTGCGCCATGAACGCAAGGGATCTGGTGGGGGCGAAGACCGGCACGCCGGAGAACGAGGTAATCTCCACCCTCTCCATCGCCACCTCGTCCTTGGTGACCATTCTGGTGCTGGCCCTGGGGGTATTGTTGCTGGTTCCCCTCCAGCCGGTCCTCCAGAGCGAGGCGCTCCAGCCCGCCTTCGCCAACGTGGTCCCGGCGCTGTTCGGGGCTATGGCCTATAAGTATTTCCGGGGCAGCATGAAGATTGCCGCCGCTCCCCTGGTGGTGATGGGCCTGCTGTTCACCCTGGTCCCCGCCCTCACGGGCTCCACCAGCTTCATGGTGATTCCCAGCGGGGCGCTGGCCATCGGCATCACGTGGTTTTTCTACAAAAGAGGAAAGGCGGAACAGGAGAGATGAAAAAGAAGACCATTCTGGCCGGACTGGCACTGCTCCCCGCGGCGGCGGTGTCGGCGGCGGCCCTGCGCACGGCGCTGACGCCGGCAAAAAAGTCCGAGTACGTCCCCGCGCCAGAGGAGGACCGGGCGCTGGAACTGGCCGGGAAACTTTCGGAGATGGTGCAATGCGACACCACTTCCTACGCCAATGTGGCGGAGCCGGAGAAGTTTCTGGCCTTCCACCGGGTGCTGGAGAGGCTGTTCCCCCTGGTCCACCATCATCTGGAGAAAACTGTCATCGACGGCAACCTCCTCTTCCGCTGGCCGGGGAAGGACAGCGAGAGCCCCATCGTCCTCATGAGCCACCAGGACGTGGTCCCGGCGGAGGGGGAGTGGGTCCACCCGCCCTTCTCCGGGGACATCGCGGACGGCAAGGTCTGGGGCCGGGGCTCCGGGGACACCAAGGCGTCCCTGATGGCCTTCTTCCAGGCGGCGGAGGAGCTGCTTTCGGAGGGCTATGTCCCGGCTCATGACGTGTATCTGGCCTCCTCCTGCACGGAGGAGTGGGCGGGGGACGGCGCACCCAAGCTGGTGGCAGAGCTGAAGCGCCGCGGGGTGAAGCCCTTCCTGGTCTGCGACGAGGGCGGCGGCATCATCACAGATCCGATTGGCGGCGTCAAGGGCAATTACGCCATGGTGGGCGTGTTCGAGAAAGGCAAGGCTGACGTGCGCTTCACCGCCCGCAGTACCGGGGGCCACTCCAGCGCGCCGGGAAAGAATACGCCCATCGCCCGGCTGGCCGCGTTTGTCAACGAGGTAGAGACTGCCTCCCCCTTCCGGAAAAAGCTCCTGCCGGAGGTGGCGGCCATGTTTTCCCGGCTGTCCCCCTACGCGCCCTTCGGGCTGCGGCTGGTGATGGGCAACCTCTGGCTGTTCGGTCCGGTGGTGAAGCGGGTGATGCCCGCCGTTTCCGCCCAGGCGGCGGCTATGCTCCAGACCACCATCGCCTTCACCATGCAGTCCGGCTCCGATGCCTGCAACGTCATCCCCCAGGAGGCCACGGTGTGCGCCAACCTCCGCTTCATTCCCCACCAAGGGGAGGCGGAGAGCTTGGCGATCATCCGGGCTCTGGCGGAGAAGCACGGCCTGGAGATGGAGGTCCTCCGCTCCAGCGACTACACCGAGCCGGTGGACATCCATGGGGACGCCTTCCGGCAGGTGGAGCGGGTCATCGCCGAGACCTTCCCCGGCCTGCCCAGCTGCCCCTACGTGGTCACCGGGGCCACGGACGCCAGCTTCTATCAGGCCATCTGCCCCAGCTGCATCCGCTTTGCGCCGGTGATCTACGGCCCGGAGCAGATGAAGGGGATGCACGGGCTCAACGAGAACATCGGGTACGACTGCCTCCCCGGCGCGGTGGAATTCTATAAGAATCTGATCCGGGCCCAGGAGGACCGGTAAAAAAGAGCATCCTGCCATTCTTTGTGATGGCGGGATGCTCTTTTGTTTACCGACAGAAGCCTTCTAACGTTTTTTCATTGGCCGCATGACAGCTGCCGGTCCGTGACGGTAAAACTCCATCATGTACGCTTCATGTATTTTCTTCGCACCACTTCGCAATCTCTCCAATCAGTTCCAGCGGGAGCGGCTTGCTGTACGGGAGCTGGATCGTGCCTTTGCTGGTCTTATATTCCGTCAGCCGGGCGGCGAACGCCTCAACGGCCTCCGGGCCGGGGTACAGGCCGATATGCCGCTTGGAGGCCGCAAACTGGATCAGGCTGCGGCCCTTCCAGTAGGTGGGCATACTCCAGGAGATTTTCTCCCTGGCCCCCGTGATGCTGGCCTTGATGGCGGCGTTGATCTGCCGCAGATAGTCCTGCGCTTCCTCCGGCTGGGCGGCGATATACTCCTCAATCGTCGCCGGAGGCTTCCCGCAGTAGTGGCTCTGCTCCGTGTTTTTGAATGAACGCCCGCACTTAGGACATACCCACATAGCTGCTTTCCCCCCTATCTCCGCAAGATTTTCTCCATCGGCTTCCTCTTCGCCAGCTCGTCGATCAGCTTGTCCAGGTAACGGATCTCCCGCATGAGCGGGTCTTCCACTTCCTCCACCCGGACGCTGCAGACCACGCCCTTGATCAGCACTCGGTTCGGATTGGGCTGGGGCGCGTTGCGGAAAAAGTCCCCATAGCAGAGGCCGG
>CAJUPS010000131.1 GCA_910588045.1 uncultured Oscillospiraceae bacterium
GAAGGTATTAAGACAGAACTAAACCAGGTACGTCGGAGGGAAAACAAATAACCCCCGTAGTCAGGGGATTCTCAAGGGCGGCGAAGCCCCCTTGAGGGTGCTTTTGGTTCTTTTCGCACAAGCGAAAAGAACGCCCTGCCCCGGCAGGGGCGAATCTAACAAAGAGAAGGAAGCGGGGCGGCGCGCAGCGCCGCAGATTAAATTACCTGCCAGACTGCCAGCACATTCACCCCACAGTGAAGCAAAATACTCCCCCACAAGCTCCCGGATCGTTCAAAGCACCAAGCCATTACCAGCCCCGGAACCAGATATTGAACCGCCAACAGTAAGTAAGCAAAATCCCGATTCCCCACAGCGAACCCCCAGACGTGAAGCAGCGCAAAGAGCATACTGCTGGCCGCGTAGGCCGCCGGGCGGCTCCACTCCCGGAGATTTCCAAAGACATACCCCCTGAAAAGCGCCTCCTCCACCACGGGGGAGAGAAAGACAAGAATAAGAATCGTACTGCGGGGCGCGGCGCTGATCTGCGCCAGAATGGCCTGATCGTTCAGATTGGCCCGGGGAAGAGACACCATCTGCAACACCCGCCAGACAATCTCGTTGCAGCCATAAAATGCCACCATCCCGATGCCCGCCGTCCCCAGAACCTTCCACGGGTGGTCAAGAAATACCCGGGTCGTTCGGACCATGAAGCCCCCGAAGACAAGCAGCGTCAGGGCGAAAAGGATATAGTGATACGCCGCATTCCGCATCCCCTCGGAGAGGGAGGTCCCGAACAGCTTCCCAATCCCATCGAACATCGGGTCGGCTGTCAGCGGCAGGACAAACAAATAGACGGCCAGCAGTCCGCCCCCCAGGAGCTTCTCCCCCCTGGTCATGCCGGTGGGACTCCCCCTCTTTGCCATGTCCTCCCCCTCCTTCCCCTATTGCAGCTTCTGCTTCAGCTCGTACAGCAGGCCCATGGCCTCGATGGGGGTCAAGGTGTCCGGCTGGGTCCGGCGCAGACGGTCGATGACCTCCGCCTCCCCTATGGCCGCCATGGACACCTGCTCCTCTTTGGGCGCGGCCAGCAGGGGAGCGGCCTTCCCGGACTGGCTCTCCAGCTCCTTGAGGATCCCCCGTGCCTTTTTCACCACCGCCTCCGGCAGACCCGCCAGCTTGGCCACCTCGATGCCGTAGCTCCGGTCCGCCCCGCCGGGGATGATCTTCCGCAGGAAGACGATGTCGTCCCCCCGGCTCTTGATGGCGATGTTGTAGTTCTTCACGCCGGGCAGCTTGTTCTCCAGCTCCGTCAGCTCGTGGTAGTGGGTGGCAAAGAGGGTCTTGGCTCCCAGCTTCCGGCCGTCCGCGCAGTGCTCCAGCACCGCCTGGGCAATACTCATGCCATCAAAGGTGCTGGTGCCCCGCCCGATCTCGTCGAGAATGAGGAGACTCCGGCTGGTGGCGTACCGGAGGATGTCCGACACCTCGGTCATCTCCACCATGAAGGTGGACTGCCCCGCGCTGAGGTCGTCGCTGGCCCCGATGCGGGTGAAAATCCGGTCCACAATGCCGATCCGGGCCGCCCGGGCGGGGACGAAGGACCCGATCTGGGCCATCAGCGTTATGAGGGCCACCTGCCGCATGTAGGTGGACTTGCCCGCCATGTTGGGCCCGGTGATGATGGCCACCCGGTTCTCCTTCTCCCCCATGTAGGTGTCGTTGGGGACAAAGAGACTGTTTTTCAGCACCCGCTCCACCACCGGATGCCGCCCGTCGTGGATTTCAATGACGCCGCTCTCGTCTATGACGGGGCAGCAGTAGTCGTTCTTCGCCGCCGCGGCGGCAAAGGAGCACAGCGCGTCCAGCTCCGCGACGATCCCCGCCGCCTCCTGGATCCGGGCCATCTCGCCCCCCACCTGCTGCCGCAGCTTTGAGAACAGGTCGTACTCCAGCGCTACCACGCGGTCGTTGGCGGTAAGGATGGTGTGCTCCAGGTCCTTCAGCTCCTGGGTGATGAACCGCTCGCAGTTGGCCAGGGTCTGCTTGCGGATATATGTATCCGGCACCAGGTCGTAGTAGGACTTGCTGACCTCGATGTAGTATCCGAACACCTTGTTATAGCCCACTTTCAGGCTCTTTATTCCGGTTTTTTCCTTCTCCCGGGCCTCCACCTCCGCGATGACGCCCTTGCCGCCGCTGAGGATCTCCCGAAGCCGGTCCACCTCCTCGTGGTATCCCTCCCGGATGAATCCGCCCTCCCGGACGGAAAAGGGCGGCTCATCCACGATGGCCCTGCACAGCAGCTGGAATATGTCCTCCAGAGGATCCAGCCCCCGTCCCAGCTCCCCCAGACGCCCGGTGGTAAAGGGAACTAATTTTTCCTTCAGATTGGGCAGCTTCTCCATGGCCCCCCGGAGGGACGCCATGTCCCGTCCCCCGGCGCTGCCGTAGACCACCCGCCCAATGAGACGCTCCATGTCCCCGATGCCCTGGAGGGCGAAAATCAGTTCCTCGCGTCCCACGGAGTCCTTCACCAGCGCCTCCACGGCGTTCAGCCGCCGGTTGATCGCGGTCACGTTGAGCAAGGGCCGCTCCAGCCAGCTCCGCAGCAGTCGCCCGCCCATGGCGGTTTTCGTCTTATCCAGCACCCACAGCAGGCTCCCCCGCTTCTCCTTGCCCCGCATGGTGGCGGTGAGCTCCAGATTCCGCCGGGTGTTCAGGTCCAGCTCCATGAACCGGCCCTGCTCGTAGTATTCCAGCTCGCTGATATGGCTGAGGTCCGTCTTCTGGGTCTCGTACAGGTAGCCCAGCAGGCCCCCCAGGGCCATCACGGACGCCGGATTGGGCAGCTGCCCGGCCGCCTCCCTGCCGTATTGCTTTTCCACGAGCCTGGCGGCGGCGTCCAGCTGGAAACGGCCCTTGCCGCCCAGCTCCGCCCGGCAGTTGAATTTCTCCTTCAACAGCTCCGTCAGCGCCGTTTGCTCCCAAGCCCCAGGATTCAGCAGGGCCTCCGACGGGGAGAACCGCCCCAGCTCGTTCATCACGTGGTCCACCCGGGACCGGCCGGTGAAAGAGGTCGCATGGGTCTTCCCCGTGGTGATGTCGCAGAAGCAGAGCCCCGCCGCGTCCTCGTCGATATAGATCCCGCAGATGTAGTTGGCCTGGCTGCCCTCCAGCATAGAGGCGTCCACGGTCCCCGGGGTGACCACCCGGATGATGTCCCGCTTGACGATCCCCTTGGCGGCCGCGGGGTCCTCCATCTGCTCACAGATGGCCACCTTGTAGCCCTTGGCGATGAGCCGGGCGATGTACCCGTCGCAGGAGTGGTAGGGCACGCCGCACATGGGGGTGCGCTCCTCCTCGGGCCTGGACCGGTCCCGGGAGGTCAGGGTCAGGTCCAGCTCCTGGCTGGCCAGCAGGGCGTCCTCGTTGAACATCTCGTAGAAGTCGCCCAGGCGGAAAAAGAGGATGGCATCCTTGTGCTCCTCTTTGATTTTCAGGTATTGCTGCATCATAGGGGTGGATTCAGGAGGCATCGCCGCTGTCCTCGCTTTCTTTTTCTCGCCAGTGGTCCCAGCCAAGCGCAAAATAAAAGTTTCGTCCACCTTTTCAAAGGTGGCGGGGTCCAGGCGTTAGGCCGCCTACGGCGGCCACAGCCCTAAGCCGCCCAAAGGGCGGCCCACGGGGGTAGCGCCCCTGGCCGCCCTCCGCAGAGGGCGGAATCCCCAAAAGCCGCGCAAAAAATCTTTCAAAGATACCGTATAAAAGGTAAATTTCATTATATTCTTTTCCCCTGGTTTTGTCAATTCCCAGACCGCAAAGCTCGTTTTCCCTTCCATACCGCTGTCCCAAAGCACGCAATTACCCGAATGACTGGCTTGAACCAGGAGATGGACTATGCTATAATCCGAATATCAAATTCGGAACTGCTCGAGGTAGAAAAACATGGAAAGAAACAAAAAAATCAAACCGGACCATTTCTGCATGGCAATATTTGCACTTTGCCTGCTCCTCCGGTTCATAGAATACTTCCTTCTTGAGACCGACAAGACCGCCATTGGCGAAAATGTACTTCACAAAGCAGCGGGCATCATCATATTGGCGGTGGTATTAAAAAGGGCAAATCTCACCTGGAGCGATATTGGCTTTCAAAGGACCCGCGCTGTCAACAGTATCCTAAAAGGTCTGCTGCTGGGAGGAGTCTGCTTTTCCGCCGCCTATGGAGTGGAATTGGCAATCCTAGCCCTGCAAGGCAATCCCGCCCATTTAGAAATATATATCAGCAGCTTTTCCCTCACCGGCTCTCAAAGCAATCATACGGCGTTCATGTTCTTTGTGCTGTGCGTATTCTTCAACGTCATCAATGTATGGATGGAGGAGGGCGTTTTCCGCGGCCTGTTTCTCAAAGTGCTCTCAGAAACCAAGCCGTTTATGACGGCAAACGTCGTTTCTGCGCTTTTATTTGGAATCTGGCACATTGTCATGCCCATCAGAAGCTATCTCAACAGAGAAATGTCACTTCCCGCAATGGTACTGCTGTGCATCGGCTATATCATCCTTTCGGGCATTATGGGGATCAAGTGGGGCCTTCTTACCCATATGACAGGGTCGATATGGGTGGGACTCGGCGACCACCTATTCAACAATACCGTTGCAACCAACATGCTGCATGTCATTTCTCCGGGAGGCGCCGACGAACTGCAAATCGTCCGAATTATGACGGCGCAGCTCATCTCCTTTTCCATTGTGCTGGCCATGTACTATCGAAGCAGAAAAACCATCCAGTAATCGCGGAAAAGAAACCGCAGAAGGGGGCGCGGACCTGGGTCCGCGCCCCCTTTAGGCTGTCAAAAAAGCCCTCCGCAGGAGTTTCGCGCCCGCAGGCGCGAAATAAAATTGAATCGTTTTTCCCGCGGCGTGTACGTGGGAAAAACTCTTTGCGCGGAGCGAGCGTCGAATTGTGCGCCACAGGCGCACAACCGAGGCGCAGAGCGAAGCGAAACCTTTTCAAAAAAGGTGCGAAGCACCTTTTTTGATACCCAGAAGGGGGCGCGGACCCAGGTCCGCGCCCCCTTGCCCTTATTCTTTTTCCCCTTTGCAGTCCACGACGGCACGCTCAGTGACGAAGTAGTGCATCTTCACATCGTGGGGCTCCAGGGGGATGTCGTCCCGCTCCAGCTGGTGGCGGCACAGCAGTATGGCGGGGCATTTCGTCCGAGGCAGGTAGCGGTCATAGTACCCGCCGCCGTAGCCCAGCCGCTCGCCCCTGGCGTTGCCGGTGCAGCAGGGGACGATCACCAGATCCAGCTCCTCCGGCTCCACCACCGGGCACTGGAGCCGGGGAGCCAGGATGCCATAGCGTCCGCTGACCAAATCGCCCATCCCCTCGATCCGCCGCGCCTGCATCACGCCCTTCTCCGTGCACAGCGGCACCGCCACGCTCTTGCCGTCCCGCATCATGATGTGGATCAGGCGCATGGTGTCGATCTCCCGCTCCGTGCCCACGTAGCAAAAGACGGTTTTGGCGCGCTCATAGACGTCGAGCTGGATCACCTGGCGGCAGATGGCCTCATCGGCCTCCCGACAGTAGGTAGGGGAGAGATTTTTTGCCCGCGCGATCACCTCGGCGCGCAGGGCCTGCTTGGTCAACATTGCGCATCGCTCCTTATCACTTGGAATAGATTACTTGCCGCCCAGCCGCTGCTCCCGCGTCTTGCAGAAGGTCTCCAGCTGGGGCACCAGGATGGTGGCCACCAGCAGGGAGGTGAAGCCTCCGTTGTAGAGACTGAATCCCCCGTGGATGGCGGGAATGGAGGTCACCAACAGGTAGTGCATCCCGCCCGCCAGGGCCCCGGCCCACCAACCGTAGTTCCCGGCGATGGGGGCCAGCCCGCTGGCGAAGCACAGCCCCACCATGATGGCCTGGGCGTTCACGGGGAACACGCCGCCGAAGCAGAGGGTGGCCACATAGGAAAAGACCACATAGCCCACCATAATGGGCCAGATGTTCCCCGGATGGGCCCCGTTGGCCCCGAAGCACACCATGCAGAACACGATGCCGATGGTCACGGCGTTGAAGCCCGCCATCGCGTCGCCCTGGATGGCGTTGACAAAGATGTAGTAGGCCAGGATCATCAGGCCGTAGACGCCCACGTTCATGATCGCCAGCCCCGGGCCGTACTTGGTGGCAAAGTCCGACTTGTGGCCCGTGTCCTTCAGCAGTGCCGTGTAGCCCTGGAAGCTCCGGCCGTTGAGCCACCACCCCCCGGCTACGCACAGCGCGAAGAACACGATGCAGAAGGTCCATACCACCCCCGGGTGACTGCCGCCCAGGGTGGCCTTGATCTCGGGCACCGCGTGCCCAAGGGACTTATACAGCACCGCCACCGCGAACAGTCCCAGCAATACCCCCGGCAGTGCGGCGGAGTAAAGGTCATAGCCTTTATGGACGTTGGGGGAGTGGGCCGCCATAGCGGGGGTGAGGAAGCCGATCAGGATCCCCACCACCAGCATCAGCGCCACGCCGGAGAGGGTCACGCCGTGGACCTCCTCGCCGCCGGGGTAGCGCAGGAGCATCTCGCTGGCCAGGGGGCACAGCGCCGTGGCAAACATGGCCAGGTTCACATATTTGGGGAAGGGCTCCTTCCGCACCAGGGCGTGGACCATGACCCCCAGGAAAAAGGGCCACATGTTCAGGAAGTTGATCCCCCAGAAGGAGAACCCCGTGGTGAGGAAATAAGCCGCGATGGTCAGCCCGCTTACCGCCGCCCCGGGCAGGCAGGTCATGGCCGCGCAGACGAAGCCCACCAGGGCTACGTTCAGGAACGTGCCAGAGACGCTGCCGATCTCGAAGTAGTCCTTGGTCAGCTGGGCGGGGGACATGAGGATCTGCGCCAGCCCGGACATCATCTGCCCCCGGTCGGGGGCCGCTACGGCGCCGAGGAAGAACGCCGCCGAGGAGGCCAGCAGGAAAATTCGGATGGCGTTGACGGTGCTGAGGGCGCTTTTCTTCTGGTTTGCCAATGAAACCGCCCCCGATCAACCAAGGGTGCGCTTGGCCGCCTCCACCACGTGCCCGATGAGCACGGAGGTAGTGACGGCGCCCACGCCGCCGGGCACAGGGGTGATGGCCTCCACAATGGGCTCCACCTCCTCGTACACCGCGTCGCCCGCGATGCCGCCCTTGGCCTCGTCCCAGTTGATGGACACGTCCACCACGATCTGACCGGGCCGGACGTACTCCTTGGTCAGACTGCCCAGCACACCGGCGGCGGAGACCAGGATGTCGGCCTCACGGGCCACGGCAGGCACGTCCTTGGTGCGGGTGTGGCAGGTGGTGACGGTGGCGTTCTTCCCCATGAGCATGATGCCCAGGGGCTTGCCCACCACCAGACTGCGGCCGATGACCA
>CAJUPS010000132.1 GCA_910588045.1 uncultured Oscillospiraceae bacterium
CGTCGCCGAACTGGCCGCTGCCGCCGGTCTGCTTCTTGTGGCGGCCCTGCTTGCGTACCTGCTTGCGGATCTTCTCGCGGTAGGCCACCCGGGGGGTATCCAGCTCCGCTTCCACGCCGAAGCGGCTCTTGAGCTTGCTCACCAGCACGTCGATCTGAATGTCGCCCGCGCCGGAGACGACCACCTGGTGGGTCTCGGCGTTGTTGACCACGTTGAAGGTGGGGTCCTCCTCGTTCAGACGGATGAGGCCCGTGCCCACCTTCTCGTCCTGACCGCGGGTCTTGGGGGCGATGGCCCTGGAGTAGCAGGGCTCGGCGAACTGCACGGGGGCCAGCTTCACGACGGTCTTCGGGTCGCAGAGGGTATCGCCGGTCTTCAGGCGGTCCATCTTGGCGATAGCGCCGATGTCGCCGCAGGCGATCTCCTTGACTTCCTCGTTCTTCTTGCCCTTGATGGTATACAGGCGGCCCAGCTTCTCGGCCTTGCCGGTTGTGGGATTGTAGAGGGTCATGTCGCCGGTGATCTTACCGGAGACGACCTTGACCAGGGAGTATTTCCCGTACTGATCGGAGATGGTCTTGAAGACGATGGCGGCGGTGGGACCGTTGGGGTCGTGCTTGACCTCCAGACTGTTCTCGCCGGACTCGTCGGTCGCCTCCTCGGCGGGCATCTCCAGGGGAGCGGGCACCAGGTCGATGATGGTGGACAGGAGCATCTCGGTGCCCAGCCCCGTGAAGGCGGAACCGCACACCACGGGGGCCAGGGAGCCCTCCTTGATACCGATCTTCAGGCCCTCCATGATCTCCTCCTTGGTGAAGGGCTCCTCGGCGAAGAACTTCTCCATCATCTCCTCGCTGGTCTCGGCCACGGCCTCCATCAGCTCGCCATACAGCTCGTCGAGCACGCCCTGCTTGCTCTCGGGGATGGGGATCTCCACCCGCTTGGCGCCCTTCTTGTTCTCGGGCATCTGGTAGGCCTTCTTGTTCAGCACGTCGATGATGCCGATCGTGCGCTTGTTGTCGTCCCAGATGGGGGCCACCACGGGGGCGATGGACTTGGACAGCTTCTCGCGCAGGGCGTCCAGAGTGGCGGAGAAGTTGGCGTTCTCCTCGTCCTCCTTGGACACATACACGATGCAGGGCTTGTTCTGGCTCTTCAGATACTTCCAGCACCGCTCCGCGCCCACGCTCAGCCCGTCCTTGGAGGCGCACACCAGCACGCCCACCTCGGCGGCCCGGACGCCGGACTGCATCTCGCCCACAAAGTCAAAGTTGCCCGGCGCGTCCAGGACGTTGATCTTGACGCCGTTGTAGATGACGGGCGTCATAGCCAGAGAGATCGAGATCTGGCGCTTGATCTCCTCGGGGTCGTAATCGCAAACGGTGTTGCCGTCCGCGCTCTTGCCCAGGCGGTCGGTAGCACCGGTGAGATACAGCATACTCTCCACCAGGGAGGTCTTTCCGCTGCCGCCGTGTCCCAGCAGGCAGATGTTGCGAATGTCCATAGAGTTTTTGTCTCCTTCCGTTTATCGTGCCCGCAGCGCGCGGACTTGCTTAACGTATTGATTATAGTACCTTTTCGGGTATTGCACAACTGAAATTTTCTCCCGCATTTGATTTTAGCCAAAATAGACAAAAAACACAAGCCTTTTTTGATGAATTGAGCAATGCTCATTCCGGACCTACAGCCGATACTCCAAC
Source organism: uncultured Oscillospiraceae bacterium (assembly GCA_910588045.1). Taxonomy (GTDB): domain Bacteria; phylum Bacillota; class Clostridia; order Oscillospirales; family Oscillospiraceae; genus Pelethomonas. The sequence goes on from CAJUPS010000132.1 coordinate 1,701, forward strand.
TGCACGTCGCAGGGCTCCTTTTTCGCCAGAGGCCAGTAGATCTCCTCCGCCTCCACGCAGCCCAGGGCCCGGTAGGCGGCCATGGTCTCCTGCGCAGAGTGGGCGGAGATGTAGAGCTTTTCCGCCCCCGCCTCCCGTGCTCCCCGGCAGGCCAGGCGGAACAACTCCCTCCCGATCCCCCGGCCCCGGCAGGGGGCGGAGACGTGGAGCTGCGCCAAATCTATGTACTGCTCCCGGCTTCCGAAAAGCGGTCCCGCCAGGCGGGCAAAGCCCACCAGCGTCTCCCCCGCCCACGCGCCATATGCCGCGTCGCCCCGCTGTACGCTGCGCAGCAGCTTCTCCGCCCGGCGGCGGCGCCCCTCCGGGTCCCAGTCCTCCACGTAGGCGATGGGCAGCAGCTCCCATTGGCCGTCCCGCTTGCGCCAGCAGTGGGCGACCTCCTGGCGGCGGACAAAATTGTCCAGCGATGCGGCGTCAAAGTTCTCCTCTGTAATTTGCGCATAGTAGATTGTATCCATTGAAACCTCTCAAAGATTATTATCCCTTGTCCACCGTCCACACCATTGGCAGCATGGGAACCACCCACAGCAGCAGAAAGGTCAGCAGCAGCAGCGGCGTGAGCACCGCATAGCTGCCCGTAAAGGTGAGGTAGAAGCCCAGCAGGGTCCCGGCAATGCTGCTGAAGATGGACAGCAGGTTCCCCACCAGGACGGTCTGGCACAGCCTCCGGCTGTCCACCGCCAGATAGGCATAGGGCAGCAGCCCGTCGCGGTAGAGCAGGCCCTCCGGGGCCTCCGCCTCCCGCTCGGGGTCGGAGAGGGTCAGCCGCTCCCCGATCTCCGGCAGCTCGCCGCCTCCGTCCCAGCCGAACCGCGCCTTGAGGAATTTCGGTACGATATTCCCGTCCCGGACGGCGGGAACCAGCCGGAATCCATTGCGCCGGAGGATGCGCAGCGCATACTCCACGGGCTCCGCCGCCGTATACTTGATGTTGAACACCGCCGTCAGCTCCCCGTCCACCGACAGGCACACCGCCGTCTTGGACGTGAGGTTCGCAGGCATGTGGACCGCCTGGCGGCGCATAAAGGCGGGCGTCCCCACCAGCACGGTCTCTCCGCGGATCATGCCGCTCAGACCGCCCTCCTCGTGGATGTGGAAATGCTCCAGGCTGTGCATGGAGATCAAATTCCGGCGGCAGGCGTCGCCGAACAGCCTCCCCAGCAGGCCGCCCCCCTGGACCGTCAGCGTGGCCGCATAGGAGATCGCGTGGTTCTGCTCCTCGCCGTAGAGCTTGATCCCCGCCAGGACAGCGGCCCCCTGGGGAAAGAGATCGGTATCCGTGACGCTCACCCGCTTCTCTCCGGCGAAGGCGGACGCGCCGTACATCCCGGCCACCGCCGCGCCGCTGCGGGCAAGGTGGGCCGCCACCCGGCCGAAGGGCACGCTGAAGGCCATGGGGAACACCAGGGACGAGGAGGCGCACAGCACCACCGACCAGCACCACAGGAAATCCTGGGGCCGGTCCTGTCCCACCGAGGACAGCCCGGCAAACACCAGGGACGCCGCCGCCAGCACCGGCAGCAGCAGCCGCTGCCACTGGGAGGCGGTATCCTCCATCGCCGCCCGGGTGTAGAAGCCCGCGCCCGTACCCACGCCCCGGGCGATCCCCAGGGCCGTGCAATCCACCACCCGGGTGGGCTCGCCCATGGCGGCAATGCGGAAGGTCTCCGCCATGCCGCGGTGCCAGCCGGTGAGGCCCCACAGGGCGCACACGCTCAGGGCGGCGGCGATGCCTCCCAGGGGCGCCGACTCCGTCCGCTCCGGCAGCAGGAGCATGGTCATTTCATCGAACAGCGTCACCGCCGTGGACAGCAGGGCGGTGGCGTAGACCGTCCATGCCCCGTCCCGCAGGGCCTGCACGGCGGCGCGGTACACCGGCCAGCACAGGATGGCCAGCAGCGTCTGGGCGATGAGGACGCACAGCGCCGCATTGTCAGCGCTGTCGCCAAAAAAGGGAACGGCGACCCCGAATTTCTCCAGCGCCCAGGGCGTCCAGAGGGCAATCAGGACCACGACCGCCGCCGACAAGGACCGGCGGCACTCCCGGAAACGGCGCTTGTGGCGACCGGCAGTCTCCCCGGCGGAGGGCTCGGCGTCCACCTCCGGCAGGGGACGGCGGCTGGCGGGCTCCCGGCGCTTCGTGGAGCGGTTCTCCCGGACCCGCTCCAGGCGCTTCCGGAACTTCTCCTGACGGATCTCCTGGGCCTCCTTCACCGCGTCCACGGTGCTCGCTACCACGTCCTCCATGGAGACGGCGGGCGGTCCTTCCGGCTCCGGTTCCGGCGGCGGGGCGGGCGGCGGTTCCTCCGCAGGAGGGGCGGGAGGCTCCGGAGGAGGCGTAAGCTCCTCCTCCAGGTACAGCCCCTCCGCCGCGGCAAAGTCGTCCCAGAAGGCCAGGTCCAGCGCCCCGTCGTCCACGACCTCCTCCTGCGGAGGCACGGGCGTCTCCGGTGCAGGCGGCGGGACCGGTTCCGGCTCGGGCTCAGGTTCCGGCTCACGGCGGGGGCGGCGCAGAAAACGCCGCTTGGACGGCTTCTCCGGCTGCGGCGGCTCGGGCTCTAGCTCGGGCTCAGGCTCAGGATCCGGTTCAGGTTCCGGGACTGGCTCCGGCTCGGGCTCCGGGTCCGGAGGGGGCGCAGGCTCCGGCGGGTCCTCTGGGGAGAGCTCCTGCCCACCGCCAAACTCCGCCAGAATGTCCTCCAGGTCAAATGGCATGTCCTCCGGCAGCTCGACGCCCAGCAAAAGCCGCTGTGTGTCCATTAAGGTGGGGTCTATTGGGTTGTTGTTTTCGTGCTTATCAGCCATACGTAAGTCTCATTTCTTTACCCGACCGGTATGTGGAGCGGACAGCGTCCGCTTCTACGCGCTCATTCTCTGCCGCAGGGCCTCGTACAGCAGTACGGCGGCCGCGGCGGAGGCGTTGAGGGAATCAAGCCGCCCCTTCATGGGGATGCTGATGAGGAAGTCGCACCCCTCCCGAACCAGGCGGCTCATGCCGTCCCCCTCGCTGCCGATGACAATGGCGGCGGGAGAGCGGAGGTCCGCCTCGTAGAGGGAGCGGTCCCCTCCGGCGGCAGCGCCGAAAATCCACAGGCCCCGCTTTTGCAGGTCCTTCAGGAGGGCGGGAATGTTGGGCACCCGGGCCACCGGCAGGTAGCTCACCGCCCCGGCGCTGGTTTTGGCCACCACGGCCGTGAGCCCCGCGCTGCGGCGCTTCGGGATGACGACCCCGTGGGCTCCGGCGCACTCGGCGGTGCGGATGATGGCCCCCAGGTTGTGGGGGTCCGAAATTTCGTCGCAGACCACCACCAGGGGCGGCTCCCCCCGGTCCGCCGCGGCTTGCAGGATGTCCTCCACCGAGGCGTAAGCCCGGGCGGCGGCTACGGCGATGACGCCCTGGTGGCTGTGGGTGGCGCTCATGGCGTCCAGCTTCCGCCGGTCGCACTCCACCACCACCGCACCGGCCTTCTTCGCCTGGGCGATGATCCGGCCCAGGGTGTGGTCCGTCTCCCCCCGGGCGGCGTACAGCTTGTCGATGGCGGTCCCGGCGCGCAGGGCCTCGGTGACCGCGTTGCGGCCCTCGATCAGGTTCTCCGGGACGGAACGGTCCTCATACTCTCTCATACCGGCTCCTTTCGGCGGCTCCGCCGGGCAGTTTTCCCGGGAAATCGGCCGCCTTCGTGGGATGACGCAAAAATTTATTGTCAGTATACCACAAAATCCCGCGCTCTGAAAGGGGTATTCACAGAAATTTCACAGAAAATCCACAGACAGTCCTTGTGGTGGGGCGGAATTTGTGATACCATGCACCATAGACGCTTCCGGGCGGGGTGTGTGCCCATCCGAGAAGACCGAAGGAGAATGAAATGGACAACAACAATAACAACCAGAACAACAACAAAAACAAAAAAAATGTAAACGGTCTGCTGATCCTGGTCATCTGGGCGGTGGGGCTGACCGTGCTGTTCAACTACCTGTCCGCCTATAGCCGCCAGTCCAACGTGGCGGCCACCACCCACGAGATCATGTACACCGAGCTGCTGGACATGGTGCAGGCGGACCAGGTGGAGCAGGTGCTGCTGGTGGACGGCAAGCTGGAAATCACGCCGGTGGACGGCTACGTCTACACCGATGCCGACGGCAATACTTACGACGACAACTATACCCTCTTCACCATGCCCCTCTCCGGCTCCCTGAGCTCCCTCATCGACGAGATCCACGCCCACGGGGGGAAGTTCAGCTACCCCTATGTGCCGGAGATGTCCCCCATCCTGGAGTTCATGATCGCCTACATCCTGCCCATGGTGCTGCTCATCGGCGTGTTCATGCTGTTTATGAACATCATGGCGAAAAAGGGCGGCGGCATCGGCGGTATCGGCAGCGTGGGCAAGTCGAACGCCAAGGTCTACATGGAGAAATCCACTGGCGTCACCTTCAGCGACGTGGCCGGTCAGGACGAGGCCAAGGAGTCGCTGGTGGAGATCATCGACTTCCTCCACAACCCCGGCAAGTACACCGCCATCGGCGCCAAGCTCCCCAAGGGGGCGCTGCTGGTGGGCTCGCCGGGCACCGGCAAGACCCTGCTGGCCAAGGCCGTGGCCGGGGAGGCGGGGGTCCCCTTCTTCTCCATCTCCGGCTCCGGGTTCGTGGAGATGTTCGTGGGCGTGGGCGCAAGCCGGGTGCGGGACCTCTTCCAGGAGGCCGCCAAGGTGGCCCCGTGCATCATCTTTATTGACGAGATCGACGCGATCGGTAAGACGAGGGATTCCCGGTTCGGCGGCGGCAACGACGAGCGGGAGCAGACCTTAAACCAGCTCCTGGCGGAGATGGACGGCTTCGACCCCTCCAAGGGCATCATCGTTCTCGCCGCCACCAACCGGCCGGAGGTGCTGGACAAGGCGCTGCTCCGTCCGGGGCGGTTCGACCGGCGCATCACGGTGGACCGGCCCAACCTGGCGGGTCGGCTGGCGACCTTGCAGGTACACACCAAAAAGATCCGTATGGCGGAGGACGTGGACCTGAACAAGATCGCGCAGGCCACCGCCGGATGCGTGGGCGCGGATCTGGCCAACACGGTCAACGAGGCCGCTCTGCGGGCGGTGCGCCATGGACGCCACGCGGTGAATCAGGAGGACCTGCTCTCCTCCTTCGAGGTGGTCATCGCCGGTGCGGAGAAGAAGGGCACCGTCATCACCGAACAGGAGAAGAAGATCATCGCCTACCACGAGGTGGGTCACGCCCTGACGGCGGCGAAGCAGAAGAACGCACAGCCCGTCAGCAAAATCACCATCGTCCCCCACACTCAGGGGGCCCTGGGGTATACGCTGCACCTGCCGGAGGAGGAGAAGTTCCTCATGAGCAAGGAGGACATCCTCACGGAGATCCGCACCCTGCTGGCGGGGCGGTGCGCTGAGGAGCTGGTATTTGACACCCAGACCTCCGGCGCTGCCAACGACATCGAGCGGGCCACGGAGTTGGCGCGGAACCTGGTGGCCCGGTTCGGCATGAACGAGAAGTTCGGCATGATGGCCCTGGGGTCCGTGCAGAGCCAGTACCTGGACGGCGGGTACAGCATGAACTGCGCCCAGGAGACCTTCG
>CAJUPS010000133.1 GCA_910588045.1 uncultured Oscillospiraceae bacterium
AAGCGGACGGCAGTCAGTTTAGACCGGAAATCTGTGCCTCGGGCGCAAAAAAACATAACCCCCGTAATCAGGAAGGTTCTTAGGAAACCCCGTTTCCTAAGTGACTTTTTGCCTACTTTTTGTTCATACAAAAAGTAGGCGCAGAGTCCGGGGCCGCGTAGGTCCCGGGCCTTCGACGAAGAAGGAGCTAAACGAACTGCCCGCGGGGACGTCATTTAGCCGCCTCCGGCGTCTAAACGACCGTCCCGGCACTCGGCCGGTGGCCGAGCGCCTAGGTCCCGGGCCATCGACCAAGAAGAAGCTAAACGAACTGCACGTGGGGACGTCATTTAGCCGCCTCCGGCGTCTAAACGACCGTCCCGGGGTCGCGAGAAGAAAAGAGGAAAAATGATGAACAAACTGAACAACAAAAGAACCATCCTGGTAGGATTAGCCTTCCTGTCGATCTGCTCCTTCTGGCAGATGTACGACAACTTAGTCCCCCTGATCCTGAAACGAACCTTCCACATGGACGAATCCCTTACGGGAATGATTATGGCGGCGGACAACATCCTGGCCCTGTTCCTGCTGCCCCTGTTCGGGGCCCTCAGCGACAAGACGAATACGAAACTGGGCAGCAGAACCCCCTACATCATCGGCGGCACCGCAGGGGCCGCTATCCTTATGAACCTGCTGCCCATTCTGGACAACAGCTACGCCGCTGAGGCCGCACCCTTCAAGCTGGTGAGCTTCATCATCGTGCTGGGGCTGCTGCTCATCGCAATGGGCACCTACCGCTCCCCTGCCGTGGCGCTGATGCCGGACGTGACGCCGAAACCGCTGCGGAGTAAGGCCAACGCCATCATCAACCTCATGGGCGCGGTGGGCGGCGTCATCTATCTGGGAATCAGCGCGGCCCTCTACCCGGCCTCGAAGACGAAGGACGCATCCCATATGGATTACCGGCCTCTGTTTATTATCGTCTCCTTCATTATGGTTATCGCGGTGGTGGTGCTGCTGCTGACCATAAGGGAGCCGAAGCTGGCGGCGGAAAACCGCGCGCTGGAGAAGAAGCATCCGGAGTGGAACCTGGCGGAGGACGACGGCGGCGGGAAGGAAAAGCTGCCCCTGCCGGTGAAAAAGAGCCTCGCCTTCCTGCTGGCCTCCATTGCGCTGTGGTTCGTGGGGTACAACGGCGTGACAACCTGGTTCTCCACCTATGTGGCCGAGGTCATGGGGGAGGGCCTGCGGGGGACCAACATCTGCCTGACGGTGGCCACCGTGGGGGCGATTGTGTCCTATATCCCCATCGGCGTGATCGCCTCCAGGTTCGGGCGGAAGAGGACGATCATGTCCGGCGTGGTGCTGCTGGCGGCCTGCTTCCTGGCGGGGTTTTTCCTTACGCGGAACGCGCACACGATTACGGCGGTGATGTATGTGGCCTTCGCCCTGGTGGGACTGGCGTGGGCGGCCATCAACGTCAACTCCCTGCCCATGGTGGTGGAGATGTGCAAGGGCAGCGACGTGGGGAAGTTTACGGGGTACTACTACACCGCCTCCATGACGGCGCAGGTCGTTACGCCGGTGCTGGCGGGGACGCTGATGAAGCATATCAGCTATCAGGTCCTGTTCCCCTATGCGGCGTTCTTTGTGGCCATGAGCTTTGTGACCATGTGCTTCGTCAGGCACGGCGACAGCAAGGCGGAGGTCAAGACGGGGCTGGACGCGTTTGAGGACATGGACGACTGACGGGGAGGAGATCGGGCGATGAAGACAATCATGAGAGCGGCGGCGGGGTGCCTGTGCGGCCTGGGGGCGTGGTGCGCCCTGCTGGCCCCCCGGAGGAACCAACCGGGCTGGGAGAGGCTGGACGGGGTCCGGTACGCCCACAGGGGGCTCCACAACCTGGAGCGGGGCCGTCCGGAGAACTCCCTGGCCGCATTCCGGGCGGCGGCAGAGGCCGGGTTCGGCGCGGAGCTGGACCTCCACCTGATGGCCGACGGGAATCTGGCGGTGGTCCACGACAGCGACCTGACCCGGGTGTGCGGGAGACGGGTCTTCATCGAAGATCTGACTGCGGAGGACCTGCCGGAGTACCCCCTCCAAGGGACGGAGGAGCGCATCCCACTGTTTCAGGATGTCTTGGAGATCTTCGAGAACCGGACGCCTCTGATCGTGGAGCTGAAGGTGGAGCGGGGCAACGCCGACGCCCTCACCGACGCCGCCATGGCGCTATTGGAGGGCTGGCGGGGGACCTACTGCGTGGAGTCCTTCCATCCGGGGGCGCTGCTGCGGCTGAAGGAGAAATACCCGGAGGTGATCCGGGGGCAGCTCAGTCAGAATTTTATGAGGGACAGCGAGGTGGGCGGGTTGGCCCTTCCCACCCGGTTTGCGATGACCCATCTGCTGACTACGGCGTTTACGAGGCCGGATTTCGTGGCCTACAACTGTGTGGACCGGGGGAACGTGAGCCTGCGGCTGATGAAGAGGCTCTACGGCGTACACGAGGTGGCCTGGACCGTCCGGGAGCGGGGGGTCATGGAGGCGCTGGAGGAAGAGGGCGTGGCGTGTATTTTTGAGAAGTTTGTGCCGTAGGGCCGGGCACAAAAGCCCTCCGCAGGAGTTTCGCGCCCGCAGGCGCGAAATAAAATCCAATCGTTTTTCCGGCGGCGCGTACGTCGGAAAAACACTTTGCGGGCCGCGCTCGGCCCGTCCCACTCAAAAAAGATGCGCAGCATCTTTTTTGAAATTAAATAAAAAAGGCCGCCTGAAAGGCGGTCTTTTTTATTCGTTTGGTTAGAATCAGCCCACGCGATTGAGCTTCAGCGCCATGGCGCTCTTCTTATGAGCGGCATTGTTCTTATGCAGAATGCCCTTGGCGGCGGCCTTGTCCACGGCCTTCACCGCGACCTTGTAAGCGCCCTCGGCCTCGGTGCGATTGCCATCGGCGGCAGCGGCCTCAAACTTCTTCACGGCGGTCTTCATCGCGGATCTCTCAGCCTTGTTGCGGGCATTGCGGGCCTCAGCCACCAGCACGCGCTTCTTAGCGGACTTGATATTCGGCAAACCAAACACCTCCTCCAGTGGGGGCTATGGGGAGAGAAACCTGTTCCCCATGCAGAAACATATTTTAGCACGTCTCCCGCGAAATTGCAAGAAAATTTTTTGATATTTTCCCGATATTTTTCACAGATTTTGCATAATATTGGCTGGCGACGGAAAAATAGAGGCAAAATACCAGATTTTGTGTCTGGAGAAACGGGGGAACCACAATTATGCTGACAATCCGCACCGATCTGGCCGCTGAGGCCCACCGGCTCTGGCAGGAAAAGGCCGGGGAGACCACCCGACTCCCCGGGGTCCTGGCCCGGGACGAGGAGCTGGAGGGCTTCCCCCTCACCCGGGTGGAGATCCTGGACGGGGAGGGCGAGGCGGCCCTGGGCAAGCCCCGGGGGGTCTACCTCACCCTGGACGTATCCGCCCTGTGGCGGCGGGAGGAGGGCGTATTCCAGCGGGTGGTCCGAGCCGTCGCCGCCCTTCTGGAGCCTCTGCTCCCGGAAAAGGGGCCGGTGCTGGCGGCGGGACTGGGCAATCCGGCCATGACTCCCGATGCCCTGGGCCCCCGGATGCTGGACCACCTGCTGGTGACGCGGCACCTGGGGGAGGTACTGCCGGATCTCCGCAGCGTGGCGGGCATTGGCGCGGGCGTGCTGGGGAGCACCGGCATGGAGGCGGCGGAGTGGATCCGGGGTGCGACGGACCACGTGAAACCGGCGGGGGTGGTGGTGGTGGACGCCCTGGCGGCCCGGAGTCTGGACAGGCTGTGCTCCTCCATCCAGATCTCCGACACCGGCCTGATCCCCGGCAGCGGCGTGGGCAACCACCGGTTGGCCCTGAACCGGGAGGGGCTGGGGATGCCGGTGGTCTCGGTGGGGGTGCCCACGGTGGTGAGTGTGGAGACGGCGGCGAAGGACCTGCTGACCCAGGCGGGCGGCGATGAGGCGAAAATCCCCGCTCTGCGGGGCCGGGGGCTGTTTGTCACCCCGGACAGCATCGACGCGAAAATCCGGGAGCTGGCCAAGGCGGTGGGCTACGGGCTGAACCTGGCCCTCCAGCCGGGATTGGAAATCGAGGACCTGGAGGCGCTGCTGGCGTGAATAAAAGTTTTGCCAGACTTTTCAAAGGCTGCGGAACGCGGAATATCCTGTCGTGCCCGTAGGGGCGCACACTGTGCGCCCGTTTTTTACGGAAGCTGCGCGGTATCGTGCGGGCGCACACTGTGTGCCCCTACGGCAAGGTTAAGATTTTTGTAAAAAAGAAATAACGGATTTTGCTGCGGCGTATCCTTGCTAACTGGGAAAAAAAGGGGTATAATACCCCTCAGTCTCCGGGCGAAATCCGCCGCATATATAGAGAGGAGACGGGAAAGGAGGAGAGGTTTTGAAGGAAAAGCTTCTCCGGTGTAAGGACTGTATCTGGAGCCGGGACTGGCTGCGGGAGACGCTCAGCGGGCTGTGCCTGTTTTTGACGCTGGTGGGTCTGGACGGTGGGCTGCGCCTGATCTACCGGGGGGTGGGCAGCACGGCGGCCTGCTCCTTCCGCTCCCCTATTCCGTGGATCTTCACGCTGTGCTGGGCGGTGATGCTCACGAGCCTGGTGCGGCTGCTGCCCTACCGGGGGCAGAGGATCGCCATCCGCGTAGTGGGGTGGTTCAACTGCACCCTGTTTCTGGCTCACGCGCTTTTGTATAAGGCCAAGGGGACCTTCTTCTCCTTCTCCATTTTGATTTTCGCGGGGGACGGCTTTAAGTTTATCGACCCCTCCTATTTGCAGGTGCGCAAGCTGGTGTGGATCTTCTTCCTCTGCGGTCTGGTGGGGACCCATCTGGCGGTTATATTGGTTCCGCCCGGGAGGCGAAGCCTCCGCAACCGGCTCATAACTCTGGCGGCGGTGCCCCTGTGCATCCTGGGAATCAATCTGAACGTGCAGCTGAACCTGACAAGCCGCCTGCAAATTCACTTCAATATCCATCAGGCCAGTCTGCTCTATGAGGACTTCACCAGTACCAACGACTGTGTGCTGCTGGCGGGCATGTACCAGCACGCCTTCCGGGACTTCTGCCTGACCTACGGCGTGTACGACAAGTTCGGCATGGCGGGCAGCGGCGATACCGTCAAGGCCCTGGACGCCTGGTACGAGGGCAAGGAACCCGACCCGGACAACCAGTGGACGGGCCGGTTCGCGGGGAAGAATATCATCCTCATCCAGCTGGAGGCCATCGATACCTGGATGATCGACGAGCGGTTCATGCCCAATCTGTATAGGATACAACAGGAGAGCCTGGATTTTACGCAGCACTATACGCCGCTGTATCTGGACGCGGGCACCTTCAACACGGAGATGATCGTCAATACCGGCCTGGTCTCCCCCTTTACCGGCAGCACCTCCTCCATGTACAGCCGCAACGACTACCCCGATTCTCTGGCCCATCTGTTGACGGCGGAGGGGTATACGGCCAGGGCCTTCCACCGCTCCGGCGGAGACATCTACAACCGGGGCGTGATCCATGAGAACTGGGGCTATGAGAAATACTACAGCGGCGCGGACATGGGGATCCCCGACAAGGAGCTGGATTTCGACACCGAGCTGATGCGGGCCTATGACCTTATGACGCCGACACAGCCCTTCCTCACCTTTATTATCACCTACTCCGCCCACGGGCCCTACGCGGACAGCGCCGTATCGGAGCGGTACTACGACTTCGCCGCCGAAAGGCTTCCGGCGGACACAAACGAGATGATGATCCACGCCTACGCCCACGCCTATGAGACGGACCTGTTTCTCGGGCAGCTCTACGACCGGCTGGAGGCGGACGGGCTGCTGGAGGACTCGGTACTGGTGCTGTACGCGGACCACTACGACTACTACACCCTGGACGACAACCTGATTATGGCGGCAAAGGACGTGTGGGACAAGAACCTCATCACCCGCACCCCCTTTATGATCTACGAAAAGAACACCCCGGGACAGAAAATCGACAAGGTGACCTCCTCCTACGACGTGCTCCCTACGCTGGTGAATCTGCTGGGATTGGACAACGACGGGCGGCACTATGTGGGCAACGACATTTTCTCCGAAAACGGCGGCTACGCCATCTTTGCCGACTACTCCTGGTACGACGGAGAGACCTACTGGAACGCCTTGAGCGAGGAGACGCCCTCTGAGGCGGTGACGGCGCGGAACGAGGAGCTGCGGAAGCGGCTGCAAATGAGCTGGGATACCATGCGCCTGAACTATTTTTCGCGGGAATAGCGGCCAGGGAACAAAAAACAGTTGACAAGGCTCTGTTTCCGGTGCTATAGTAGGAGCGAAAATGGCACAGAAGGAGAAGAATCCGTGTCGCGGCGGACAGAGAGGGGCGCACTTGGCTGGAAGCGCCCTGCGTCAGGCGGCGGACTGTACCACTCCGGAGCCGCCCGGGAGGACCGGGACGGTTGCCGCCCGTTACAGCGGTCACGAGCGACGGCGCGCTGCGCCGTAAGCAGGGTGGAACCGTGGAGTTTTTATGCTTCACCCCTGAAATTTTTGTCAGGGGTGAAGCTTTTTCTTTACCCCGTATTCGGAAAGGAGTTTATCCCCATGAGCGAAGAAAACCTGTACACCTTTGAGAACGAGACCTACCGCAAGACCTATTGGCACACCTGCTCCCACGTGCTGGCCCAGGCCATGAAGCGCCTGCACCCGGAGGTGAAGCTGGCCATCGGGCCCTCCATCGACAACGGCTTCTACTACGACTTCGACACCCCCCAGCCCTTCACCGAGGCCCAGATGGAGGAGCTGGAGGCGGAAATGCGGAAGATCTGCAAGGAGAAGCTGAAGCTGGAGCGGTTTGAGCTGCCCCGTGAGGAAGCAATCAAGTTCATGGAGGAGAAGGGCGAGCCCTACAAGGTGGAGCTCATCAACGACCTCCCCGAGGACGCGGTCATCAGCTTTTATAAACAGGGCGAGTTCGTGGACCTCTGCGCCGGGCCCCACGTGGATTCCACCGGGCGCATCAAGGGCAACGCCATCAAGCTCACCGCCTGCAACGCCGCTTACTGGCGGGGCGACAGCAACCGTCAGACCCTCCAGCGGATCTACGGCGTGGCCTTCCCCAAGAAGGAGGAGCTGGACGAGTACCTGGCCCGGATCGAGGAGGCCAAGAAGCGGGACCACCGGAAGCTGGGCAAGGAGCTGGGCCTGTTCATG
>CAJUPS010000134.1 GCA_910588045.1 uncultured Oscillospiraceae bacterium
GCGCGGCAAAAGTAGGCGCGGAGTCCGGGGCCGCGTAGGTCCCGGGCTATCGACGAAGAAGACACTAAACGAACTGCCCGCAGGGACGTCATTTAGCCGCCTCCGGCGTCTAAACGACCGTCCCGGCACTCGGCCGGTGGCCGAGCGCCCAGGTCCCGGGCCATCGACAAGAATCACCTAACGGGAGCAGCATCTGTTTACCCCATTATATCTGAAAAAGAAACATTTAGCAAACGGAAAAAAATAAATATTTTTTCCCCGAGGAGCCATACTACTCCCAGCAGAGCAACCACCAAGAAGGAAAAAAGGAGACCATCATGAAAGGCTTTTTGAAAGGGATGCTGCTGGGCGCGGTGGCCGGTGCGGCGGCCGATATGGCACTGCATACCAACGCCGTGAAGAAAACCCCCGCTGGGAAGGCGATGCAGACTGCCACCGACGTGGTGGACGCCGCAGCAGCCTCCGTGAAGGAGACACTGGACCGATAAGTCAGGCGTCCCGGACCCTGTCCGCCCTTCGGGCGGATGGGGTCCCTGGTTTTTCGGACAAAAGAACCCCCTGCTCGTCGGATTCCCCTTGACAAACAGGAGAAAAAAAGATAGGATAAAAACAATCATACGGCACACGCAGTCTCTTCAGACGGCGTGGGCCTTTTCGTGCGTGCCTGCCGGAACCCGTCCCGGCGAACGGCGCACCTCATCCGCAGAAATGAGACGGCAGGGCGAAAACCGCCCTGCCGGTTAGGAGCTGCTATGGAACGGCTATTGGATACCCTTTTCTCAATTCCGGAAGCGAAAGCCCTGGCCGCGGCGGTGGACGGCGGCGGATGCCCCGCCGCCGTCACCGGCCTGGGGGGCATCCACCGTGCGCAGATCGCCTCCGCCGTTGCCGCACACCTGGCGCGCCCCCTGGTCATGGTCTGCACCGACGAGGGGGAGGCCGAGCGCCTGGCCTCCGACCTCTCCATCCTGCTGGGCAGCGGGGGGGAGGAATGCCGCGTGCTCCGGCTCTTCGCCCGAGAGCTTTTCGTCCGCTCGGGGACGGTCATCTCCCGGCAGTGGGAACAGAACCGCGTGGCCGCCCTCTACGAGCTGGCCTCCGGCGAGCACCCCGTGATCGTGACCACGGCCGAGGCCCTGCTGCAAAAAACCAGTCCGCCCGCCCAGCTGCGGGAGGCCGTCGTCAAGCTGAAGGTGGGGGGCCGCTACGACCTGGAGGACCTCGCCCGCCGCCTGATTGAGGCGGGGTACAGCCGGGCGGACCAGGTGGAGGGCATGGGGCAGTTCGCCCTCCGGGGCGGCATCCTGGACGTGTTCTCCCCCATGATGGGGGAACCGGTCCGCTGCGAATTTTTCGACGACGAGATCGACTCCCTGGGGTCCTTCGACGTGCTCACCCAGCGCCGCTCCCGGAATCTGGAGGAGGCGCTGCTGCTGCCCGCCGTGGAGCTGCTGCCGAACACCCCGCTGACCGCCGTCTTCGACTACCTCCCCGGCCACGCCCTGGTCTGCCTCAATGAGACGGGGCGGCTGGGGGAGCGGGTGAAGAGCGTGCTCTGGCAGGTCAGGGAGGACACCGAGTCCCTGCTGGCCGCCGGGGAGAAGGAGGGGGACCTCACCGGCCTGGTCCTCACCCAGAACGAGTGGCTGGAGGGCCTCGCCGCCTTCGCCGTATGTATGCTGGAGTCCCTGCCCACCTCCCGGTATCCCCTGGCGCCCAGGACGCTGCTCTCCATTACCGCCAAGCAGCTGAGCGCCTACGGCGGCAGCGTGGACACCGCCGCCGCGGACATCGCCCACTACCGGGACAACAACTACCGGACCCTGCTGCTGTGCAGCAGCGCCGCCCGGGCCAGGAGCTTGCAGCGGATGCTTTTCGACCGGGATCTCCCCACCGCCCTGGACCTGGCCTGCGAGGAAATGCCCGGACCGGGGGAGGTGCGGGTATCCGTAGGCGCGCTCTCCGCCGGAACGGAGTACCCCCAGGCGGCCCTGGCGGTGCTCACCGAGGGGCAGCTCACCGCCCGCACCGCCGGTAAATCGCCCTCCGCCCGCCGGGGCAAACAGGACAACCGCCAGAAGATCCTCAGCTATGCAGACCTGTCCGTAGGGGACCTGGTGGTCCACACGGCCCACGGCGTGGGCCGCTTCGAGGGCATCCGGAAAATGCCCGTGGACGGCGTGGAGAAGGACTATATCAAGATCGTCTACGCCGGGGGGGACTGCCTCTACGTCTCCGCCACGGGGCTCGACCAGGTCAGTAAGTACATCGGCGGCGGCGGACTGGGCAGCGATGGCGAGGTCCACTCCGCCAAGCTCAACAAGCTGGGGGGAACCGACTGGCACAAGCAGCGCACCAAGGCCAAGGCCGCCGTCAAGGACCTGGCCAAGGGGCTCATCGCCCTGTATGCCGAGCGGCAGCGCCGCCCCGGCTTCGCCTTCTCCCCCGACTCCCCGTGGCAGCGGGAGTTCGAGGACGCCTTCGACTACGTGGAGACCGATGACCAGCTCCGGTGCGTGGAGGAGATCAAGCGGGACATGGAAAAACCCGTACCCATGGATCGGCTCCTGTGCGGCGACGTGGGCTACGGAAAGACGGAGGTGGCCCTGCGAGCGGTGATGAAGTGCGTGCTGGACGGCAAGCAGGCGGCCATCCTGGCCCCCACCACCGTCCTGGCCCAGCAGCACTTCAATACGGCCTGCAACCGCTTCCGCTCCTTCCCGGTGGAGATCCGGGTCCTCAGCAGGTTCCAGACCCCGGGGCAGACGCGGAAAATCCTGGCGGAACTCCGGGAGGGCAAGGTGGACCTGCTCATCGGCACCCACAAGCTGATCCAGAAGGACGTGGCCGCCTCCTTCAAGGACCTGGGGCTGCTGGTGGTGGACGAGGAGCAGCGCTTCGGCGTCAGCCACAAGGAGAAGCTCAAGGAGATGAGCCGTCAGGTGGACGTGCTCACCCTCTCGGCCACCCCCATTCCCCGGACCCTGAACATGGCCCTCTCCGGGATCCGGGACATGTCCACCCTGGAGGAGCCCCCCCAGAACCGGCACCCGGTCCAGACCTACGTGGTGGAGCACGACTGGGGCCTCATTGCCGACGCCATGCGCCGGGAAATCGACCGGGGGGGACAGGTCTACTACCTCCACAACCGGGTGGAGTCCATCGACTCCACGGCCGCCCAGATCCGCCGCCTGGTGGGCGAGGAGGTCCGCGTGGCGGTGGCCCACGGGCGCATGGAGGAGAAGCAGCTGAGCTCGGTCATGCAGCAGATGGTGGAGGGCGAGACCCAGATCCTGGTGTGCACCACCATCATCGAGACGGGCATCGACATCGCCAACGTCAACACCCTGGTCATCGAGGACGCGGACCGGATGGGCCTGGCCCAGCTCCACCAGATCCGGGGCCGCATCGGCCGCAGCGCCCGGCGGGCCTACGCCTACATGACCTACCGCCCCGGCAAGGTCCTCTCGGAGATCGCCAACAAGCGCCTGACCGCCATCCGGGAGTACGTGGAGTTCGGCTCGGGCTTCAAGATCGCCATGCGGGACCTGGAGATCCGGGGGGCGGGCAACCTGCTGGGCCCCGAACAGTCCGGGTACATGATGACCGTGGGCTACGACATGTACCTCCAGCTGCTGGAGGAGGCGGTGCTGGAGGAGAAGGGGGAAAAGAAGAAGACCGTGGTGGAGTGCTCCGCCGATCTGGCCGTCTCGGCCCACATCCCGGACCGCTACGTCCCCTCCAACCAGCAGCGTATGGACCTCTACCGCCGCATCGCCGGTATCCGCAGCGACACGGACGCCGCCGACCTCCTCGACGAGCTCATGGACCGGTACGGCGATCCCCCGAAATCCGTCTACGCCCTGCTGGACGTGGCCCTGCTCCGGGCTGGCGCGGCCCGGGTGGGCATCAGCGACATCTCCCAGAAGGGGCGGCAGATCAAGTTCGTCCTGGCGGACTTCGACGTGGAGGCTGTGGCCTCCCTCGTCAGCTCCGCCCGATACCGCCGCTGTCTGGTGGTCAACGCCGGGGCCGTGCCCGCCCTGACCCTTACCCTCCAGCCCAAGGAGCCCGTGCTGGAGACCGCCCTGCGCCTGACCGAGGATCTGCGCCTGGCGAGGGAGAGCCAGGCGGCGGAGGAATCGCCCCCCGGGTCCGACGCCGCGGACAGCTGAAAATTTTCCGTTCCCCTTGCAATTTCTTCCGAACTCTAGTATCATTTTAGAAAAAAGGAGGAGAACCCTTATGCTATACACCATCCACAACAGCGCCATGACCGTTACGGTCGATTCCCTGGGCGCGCAGCTGCAATCCATCACCGCCGCCGACGGGACCGAGTACCTCTGGAACGGCGACCCCGCCTACTGGTCCGGGCGGGCCCCCATCCTCTTCCCCTACGTGGGCCGCCTCACGGAGGACCGCTTTGCCTTCGGCGGGAAGGAGTACGGGATGTCCCGCCACGGCTTCGCCCGCGCGACCGAGTTTTCCCTGGTCACCCAGGGGCGGGAACACGTCACGCTCCACATGGAGGATACCGCGAAGTCCCGGGAGAGCTACCCCTTTGCCTTCCATTTTGACGTGTCCTACGTCCTGGAGGACAGCACCCTGGTCGTCGTCTACGCCACCGAGAATATGGATACGAAGACCATGTTCTTCGGCCTGGGCGGACACCCCGGCTTCCGCGTGCCCCTGGAGGCGGGGAAGACCTTCACCGATTACCGTCTGACCTTCGCCGAGCCCTGCCGGCCCTGGCAGGTCCTCCTGAGCGACAACTACATGATCAGCGGCCACGAGAAGCCCTATCCCCTGGAAAACGGGGTGGATATGCCCCTGCGCCACGACCTCTTCGACCACGACGCCATCATCCTGAAAAACTTCGCCCGCTGCGTCACCCTCTCCGCCGGGGAGGGCACCCGGGGACTCACCCTGGCCTGTCCCAAAATGCGCTACATGGGCGTATGGCACATGCCGGAGACCGACGCCCCCTACGTCTGCCTGGAGCCCTGGGTCAGCCTGCCCTCCCGGGAGGGCGTGGTGGAGGATCTCAGCCAGCAGTTCGACCTGATCTCCCTCGCCCCCCGGCAGCGGTATGAAAACCGCTGGACGGTGACCATCTTCTGAGATGACTGCGCTACATAGGAAACTGCTGAGAAGTCCCGTGGGACCGCTGACGCTGCTGGGGACAGAGGACGCGCTGACGAGGGTCCTCTTTGGCGACGCGTTCTGGGACGCGGGAGACTCCGTCCCGGTGCTGGAGCAGGCCGCCCGGGAGCTGGAGGAGTATTTCGCCGGGGAGCGGCGGGACTTTACGGTTCCCCTCGCGCCGGAGGGGACGGCGTTCCAGCGCCTCGTCTGGGCGGAGCTGCGGAAGATCCCCTACGGGACCACCGCCACCTACGGGGACATTGCCGCCCGGATTGGGAAATCCGGCGCCGCCATGGCCGTGGGCCAGGCCAACAGCCGCAACCCCATCCCCATCCTCGTCCCCTGTCACCGGGTGATCGGGGCCAACGGGAAGCTGGTGGGCTATACCGGGGGGATGCACATCAAGAAGACACTGCTGGCGGTGGAGGGCGTCTGTTGACGGGCCCGGGGCGCATCAAGCCAAAGAGCGCGTCACTCTCCATACGGATCTGACCACGCGTCTGTGCGGAAAATTTTTCTCCGCTCCTGTCAACACTTTTCCCTCCGAAATCGTCTTAAATAGAAAGAGAAACGGAGGGATACCATGAAAATTGACAGCCAGATTGTCCGGGACTACTTAGCTGGAAAATCCATTGCCGACTATCGCGGGGCGTGGTTTTTTCAGAAATGCCGCTCCTTCACAGAGCCCTCATACTCCGCTGAGGAGCGGGAGAGGGCAGATACGGTTTACCGCGCGCTCCTGCCGGCGGCGGAGGCGTTCCGACCGCTCAACCGGGCGGTATGGGACACCCTGTTTCCCGGCTGGCCCGGTGCGCTGGAGGAGGCGTGCGTGGATCTGGTGATCGGCTTCTCCCAGCCATATGACGCGATGGCCATGCGGGACGGCGCGGGCGGGTATCACGTCATTTTTGACCTGCTGTGCTGGACCACCTACCTGGGCAAGGCGGACTTGGGGGATATTGCCCGGAATCTGCTGACCCACGAGCTGTGCCACATGCTGATTGGCCGGAACACGGCCGGGATCGACGACGATCTGAACAGCGGCGCATATCCGGACATGCTGGACGCCATCACGTTTCACGAGGGCTTCGCCCACCTGGTGTCCTATGGCGGAAAGGAGCTGGAGGACACGGACTGGACCGCGCCGGAATTGCAGCGGGTCCGGGAGGCCAGCCGCGCGGAGCTGCGGCGGGCCCTGGCCGCCGGGGACGAGGCGGAGCGGGCGGCGTATCTGTCCCGGGCCAACTGCGGCAGGTACTATGAGAAATTCGCCTGCATGGCCGGGATGCTATATCTGGCTGGACAGTGGCGACAGGGCGGGACCGCCGCGCTGGCGGAACAGTTCCGGGCCGGATACCACGGGTTCGCGGAGCGGTGCGCCGGATGAGGGAAGCACCGGGGAGCATACAAAGGAAGCGGGGGAGTTATGGAAGAACTTCTGGAGCGTCTGCTGGAGGAGTGTCGGCCCTTTACTGGCCTGGGCCGGGTGGCCAACTATATTCCGGAGTTGGCCAAGGGGAACCCGGAGGCCCTGGGGATCTACGTCATCGGCAGCGAGGGAAAGCACAGCTGGGCCGGGGACTGCTGTCAGCCGTTTACCATTCAGAGCATCATCAAGCCCATCCTGCTGCTCCAGGCCCTGCTGGACAACGGCGTGGAGCTGGTGCAGAGCCGGGTGGGCGTGGAGGCCACCGGCAAGCCCTTCGACGCCATCAACGCCGGGGACCAGTCCCTGGACAGCGGGCACATCAACCCCATGGTCAATATGGGGGCCATCGTCATGTGCACCCTGATCCGGGGGGACAGCTATGAGGAGCGCTTCCGGCGGCTGCTGGCGCTGACCCGGCGGCTGGCCGGGGACGAGACCATCGACGTGGACGAGGCGGTCTACCACTCGGAGAAGAGCCACGGCAGCAAGAACCGGGCCCTGGCCTATCTGCTCAAGTCCTACGGCCTGCTGGAGGACGACGTGGAGGAGGTGCTGGACTGCTACTTCCGGGCCTGCTCCATCC
>CAJUPS010000135.1 GCA_910588045.1 uncultured Oscillospiraceae bacterium
GAATGGGTATCGCTGGTCGTCCCCCACTATCCAACCGGGAAACGCGGCCGTCCGCCGATTGAGATAGAAACCATGCTGCGGATGTATCTGCTGCAATGCTGGTTCAGCTTATCCGATGAAGGAGTAGAGGACGCAATTTATGACAGCTATGCCATGCGCAAATTTATGGGGATCAACTTTTTCGAGCAGGATGTTCCGGACGCCACGACCCTGCTGCACTTTCGGCATCTGTTGGAGGAGAAGGGCATCGGCAAGCTGTTTTTTGACGCAATCAACCGCTGCCTGGAACGGGCTGGACGGATGATGCGGGGCGGCAGCATCGTAGACGCCACGCTGATCAGCGCACCCAGCTCTACAAAAAACGCGGAGAAAAAACGGGATCCGGAAATGCACTCGGTGAAGAAGGGAAACCAGTGGCATTTTGGTATGAAGTGCCACACCGGCGTGGATGCCGGGAGCGGCTTTGTCCACACAGTGGAGGCCACCGCCGCCAATGTCCACGATGTCACTGTAGCGGCAAGGCTTCTGCGGGAAGATGATAAGGCGGTCTACGGGGACAGTGCCTACCTTGGGATAGAGAAACGGGAAGAAATCAAAAGCAATCCGCAGCTTTCTGCCATTGAATACCGCATCAACCGCAGGCCGGGCCGGTTCCCCAGGGTTTCAGACAATGCCATTGACTGGGAGCGGCATATTGAAAACCGAAAATCTGCTGTACGCTGCAAGGTGGAGCATCCCTACAGGATTGTGAAGAACATTTTCGGTTTTCGGAAGACCGTTTACCGGGGTCTGAGAAAAAATCTTAACCGATTACACGTTCTCTTCGCCAGCGCAAATCTGTACATGCTTGCCAGGGCGGGCGGTTCCCTATGCCCCGCCTAAGGTTTTTGCGCCCTTCGACCGGGCTGGGATTGGAAAAGCGAGGAATTCATCCCCCAATATGGTTCTTTATGGGACGTTTCCACTGCCTTCGTCTGTTTGCCTGGTTTTTACCTACTTTAATCAGTGCTTCCCTTAACCGAATGCAGAAATCGTTTGGAGCGGCAAATCCAAGGCTTTGCCGCTCCAAACCTAATGACATTGGCTCGTGCCGGGGGCTTTTTTATAACCATTCTAGTAATTCTTCTACTGTCACATCCAATACCCGGGCCAAAACCTTCAATTCAATATCAGTCACAAACTGCTGGCCGCTCTCAATACGCTGAACCGCATTTTGTCCACATTCAAGCCAACTAATTGGAACATATCCGCCATTGCCTGTTGAGAAACGCCCGTTCTCATCCTTTTACGCAGTTCCGCTACCTGTTTTCTGCATCAGGGGTTGAAAAGCAAGTCAAAGTGTGCTATATTGTTGGGTGAATTTTCTGCCTATAAGGCTTACACCTCACAAGAAGGGAACGATTTCCATGTCAGGACATTCCAAGTGGCATAACATCCAAAAAACCAAGGGCGCGGCGGACGCCAAGCGCTCTGCGGCCTTCACCAAGATCGCCCGCGAGATCATCGTGGCCGTCAAGACCGGCGGCTCCGGCGACCCCAACAACAACTCCCGTCTGGCAACCGTCATCGCCAAGGCCCGGGCCGCCAATATGCCCAACGACAACATCAAGCGCACCATCGACAAGGCCGTGGGCTCCGGCAACGCCAACGACTACGAGTCCATTACCTACGAGGGCTACGGACCCGGCGGCGTGGCCGTCATCGTGGAGGCCCTCACCGACAACCGCAACCGCACCGCCTCCGACGTGCGCCACTGCTTTGACAAGTTCGGCGGCAACCTGGGCGCCACCGGCTGTGTGTCCTGGTCCTTCGATCAAAAGGGCGTGTTGGTGATTGAGCGGGAGGACCTGGACGAGGAAGTGACCATGATGGATGCGCTGGACTGCGGCGCGGCGGACTTTGAGGCGGACGAGGACTGCTTCACCGTCTACACCGATCCGGATGCCTTCGGCGGCGTGCTGGCGGCTATGGAAGAGAAGGGCTATGTGTTCGCCTCCGCCAAAGTGGAAATGGTGCCCCAGAACTACGTCACCCTGTCCGATGAGGGCGACATCAAGAACATGGAGAAGCTCATCGACACCATGGAGGACAACGACGACGTCCAGAACATCTGGCACAACTGGGAAGAGTAAAATAATTCCCCCTGCCGCACAGCGGCAGGGGGAATTATTATTTGCCCAGCTCGGTGCCCCGCTTGTAGGCGGCCAGCACCGCGTTGATGGCTGCGGCCCGCAGGCCGCCCCGCTCCAGCTCCGCCACCCCGGCGATGGTGGACCCGCCGGGGGAGCACACCTCGTCCTTGAGCTGTCCAGGGTGCTTACCGCTCTCCAACACCATAGCGGCGGCGCCCATCACCATCTGGGCGGCGTACTCCACCGCCTCCTTCCGGGACAGGCCGGCCATCACACCGCCGTCCGCCAGCGCCTCAATATAAGGATATACAAAGGCCGGGCCGCACCCAGCCACAGCGGAGAACTGGTCCATCAAAGTCTCGCTGATATGCTCCAGCCTGCCCGTGGCGGATAGAATCTCCTCCACGCTCTCGATATAGGGCTCCGCCGCCTCTTCCGCGCACAAGGCGTTCATGCCCTTGCTCACAGCCACGCAGGTATTGGGCATGATCCGGATCACCGGCACATAGTATCCGGCTCCGGCCAGATGGGGCCGCATGTCCTTGATGAGCAGCCCTGCCGCCATGGACACCACCACCTTGTCCTCACCGATCCGGTGCCGGTCACGGATGGGGGGTGCCAGCTCCTCCAGCAAGGCCCGCATCCCGTAGGGCTTCACCCCAAGGAAAACGCACTCTGCCGTCCACACCGCGTCGGAAACGCTGTCCACCACGGAGCAGCCCAGCTCCTCCGCCAGTACATGGGCTCTCTCAGGTGTACGGTTGTACAGCACCACTTCGTCCGGCCCGATGGCCCGACAGGCCGCACGGGCCAGGGCCCCGCCCATATTGCCCACACCGATGAACGCCGCTTTTTTCATGCTACCCCAACTTTCCAAATTTTATCCCTATTATACCGCTTCCCCGATAAAGCTGCAAGCTGAAATTGACGAATTGGGAAATTTCCTGTAAAATGAGCAAATCCAGACAGGAGGGACTTCCATGGACATCAAAAAAACCGTTGAGGACATCGTGGCGAAAATCAAGAGCGACGAGGTCCTGCAAAAGCAGTTTCTCAGCGACCCTGCGGGCGCGCTGAAGAAACTGACTGGCATCGACATTCCTGCCGAGCAGATCGACAGCATTGTGGCTGGCGTCAAGGCTAAACTCACCGCCAACAACGCAGGTGACGCGATCAAGGGCCTGGGCGGATTGTTCAAAAAATGAAGAAAGGAGAGCCCCTGCTGAATCAGCAGGGGCTCTCCTTTACTTATCGTAATAAATAGACCGATTGATTGCACAAAGTATCGCTCTCAGCGAAGCCCGGTTGATGTTGTGGCTCTTGCCCACGCCGAACACGTCCTTCCCCTGGGGATTTTTCAGGTGAATGTAACAGACCGCTTGGGTGTCCGAACCGGAGGAGATGGCATGCTCCTTGTAGTCCACAAACTGATAGCCCTCAATGTGCCCCTCGGGCAGGTCGTGGAGGGCATTGAAGAAGGCGTCAATGGGGCCATTGCCCTCGCCGTGGGCTTCCATGACCTTACCCTTATAGCCCACCTCACCGTCAAAGGCCACCCAGCTGGCGTCGCCGTGGCGGGCATCCTCCCGGAAGGAGTGGCGCTCCAGCTGATAGGTCTTGGGAACGGACAGGTACTCGCGGTCGAACAGCGCAAAGATTTGGTACGGCTTCAGCTCCTTGCCCACCCGGTCAGACTCCTTCTGCACCACCGCGCCGAACTCGGTGTGCATAGCCTTGGGCAGGTCGTAGCCAAAGTTCTGCATCATCACGAAGGCCGCGCCGCCCTTGCCGGACTGGGAGTTGATGCGGATGATGGGCTCATACTGCCTCCCCACGTCCGCGGGGTCGATGGGCAGATAAGGTACCTCCCACAGATCGGTGCCGCTCTCGTTCATATAGTGCACGCCCTTGTTGATGGCGTCCTGGTGGCTTCCGGAGAAGGCGGTGAACACCAGCTGGCCCGCGTAGGGCTGGCGCTCCCCCACCTTCATCTTGGTGCACCGCTCGTACATATCCCGGATCTTGTTGATGTCGTGGAAGTCCAGCCTTGGGTCCACGCCCTGGGTGTACATATTCATCGCCAGCGTCACCATGTCCACGTTGCCGGTGCGCTCGCCGTTGCCAAAAAGGGTGGCCTCCACCCGCTCGGCCCCCGCCAATAGACCCATCTCGGTGGTGGCCACGCCGCAGCCCCGGTCGTTGTGGGGATGGAGAGAGATGATGGCCCGCTCCCGGCCGGGCAGGTTCCGGATGAAATACTCCATCATGTCTGCGAACTGGTTGGGCATACAGTTCTCCACTGTAGTGGGCAGGTTGAGGATAACCTTGTTGTTCCCGGTGGCGTGGAGGTGGTCCAGGACAGCCGCGCAGATCTCCACGGCATAGTCCATCTCGGTACCCATAAACGACTCCGGGGAGTATTCATAGCGCAGATTCATACCCTCTGCAATCACCGGCTGGGCCATCTCATAAATCAAATCCGCCGCATCGGTGGCGATCTTGGTGATACCCGCGCAGTCCATGTGGAACACCACCTTGCGCTGGAGCGTGGACGTGGAGTTATAGAAGTGCAAAATAACGTTCTTGGCCCCCTTGATGGCCTCAAAGGTCTTTTTGATGAGGTGCTCCCGGGCCTGGACCAGCACCTGGATGGTCACATCGTCGGGGATATGATTTCCCTCGATGAGCTCTCGGCAGATCTCATATTCCGTCTCGGACGCGGATGGAAAGCCGATCTCGATTTCCTTCACGCCGATGTCCACCAGGGTGTGGAAGTACTCCAGCTTCTCCTCCAGGTTCATGGGGTCGATGAGGGCCTGATTACCGTCCCGCAGGTCCACAGAGCACCACACCGGGGCTTTGGTGATGACTTTATCCGGCCACGTCCGGCCCTCAATGGGCTGAGGTGTAAAGGGGATGTACTTCTCAAATCCGGGTTTCAAGTTCATGCTGGCTTCCTCCTTTGGAAATTTCCGGGGGAACAAGAAAACGCCCCCGACGTTCAGTCAGGGGCGTGATTAATCACGCGGTACCACCCTAATTCCGCGCACGGTCACCCAATGCGCGCTCTCGGCCTCTAACAAGGCCCCGACCTGTAACGGGATCGCCCGTCCGGCCCTACTTGACGTTCAGGCCAGCGGCTCCGGGGCCAGTATCCACGCGGCATCTCGCACCGGTTCGCACCGACCACCGGTTCTCTGAGCGAAGGGAGACCGCGTCTTCTTCCCATCAACGCCTTTTGCTTGTGAGGTATTATACCGTGCGGGCGGCGCTTTTGTCAAGAGGCAGTTTTCCGCCGCAGAATGCGCCTTACGCAGTCAGTCCCCGAAACAACGGCCATTTTTTACAATCATAGCACAGGCTTTTCGTCAATTCAAGGAATTCTCCCTCCCTTTTCCCCACCCCTTGACAAAAGATATTCTCTCTGCTATACTTCAAATAGTTCAAAATAGAACAAAAAGGAGACTATGCCGTGACCGAAGCATTTTGGGACAACGTCCTGCTGTTCAAGGGCGCCTATGACCAGGCCCTGGACCCGGTGGCCCAGCGCTGGTCGCTGACCCGGATGGAGCTGGAACTGCTCCTCTTCCTGGCCAACAACCCCGCCCACAACACAGCGGCGGAGGCCGTCCGCCTGCGCCAGTGGACCAAATCCCACGTGTCTGCGGCGGTCCACGCCCTCCAGAACAAGGGCCTGCTGTCTGCCGAACACCCGGAGGACAACCGGAAAACCCTCCTGCTCACCCCCCTCCCTGCCGCCGGGGACGTGATCCGGGCCGGACAAGACGCCCAGCGGGCCCTTTTCCAGTCCATGCGCCGGGGCTTCACCCCGGAGGAGGAGCAGGTTTTAGCGTCCATCGCCGAAAAAATTGCCCGGAACATCCGGGACGCCATGAAAAAGTGAGGTTATTCCAATTATGCCGTTCACCTTCGTCATCTGCTTCATCGCCGGCATCGGCGCGGGCCTGGGCACCGGCTTCGCCGGCATGAGCGCCGCCGCCGTCATCAGCCCCATGCTCATCACCTTCCTCCATATGGAGCCTTACGAGGCCGTGGGCATCGCGCTGGCCAGCGACGTGCTGGCCAGCGCTGTGTCCGCCTACACCTACGGCAAAAACAAAAATCTGGATGTAAAAAACGGCCTGGTCATGATGGTCACGGTGTTGTGCTTCACCCTGGTGGGGAGCTGGGTGTCCAGCCTGGTGCCCGCCACCGCCATGGGCGGCTTCTCCACCTTTATGACCCTGCTTTTGGGCATCAAGTTCATCGTCAAGCCAGTTATGACCACCAAGGAGACCATGTCCGCCGTGGACCCCAAAAAGCGAATCATTCAATCCATCGTCTGCGGCATGATGATCGGCTTCATCTGCGGCTTCGTGGGGGCCGGCGGCGGCATGATGATGCTGCTCATCCTCACCTCTGTGCTGGGGTACGAGCTGAAAACCGCCGTGGGCACCAGCGTGTTCATCATGGCCTTCACCGCCTTCACCGGGTCTGTCAGCCATTTCGCCATCGGCGGCATGCCTGATTTGTGGGTGCTGTTGTTCTGTGTACTGTCCACCCTGCTGTGGGCCCGGATCGCGGCCCGGTTTGCAAACAAGGCCAGCCCCATCGTGCTCAACCGGGCCACCGGCGTGGTGCTGGCAGTGCTGGGTGTGGTCATCCTGGCGGTGAACTATCTGACCTAAAGCCCAGAAAAACGCACGGCGGGCGGCAGGATAATTTCTCCTGCCGCCCGCCGTTTATCTGTCTATATCAGACAAGTCCGGCTCAGCCCTCGTCCTCAATGAGGCCATACCCGCCGCCGTTGCGGCGGTAGACCACGGCAAAGGCCTCGCTGTCCTCGTTTTTGAAGGCGAAGAAATTGTGGCCCAGCAAATCCATCTGCAAGATGGCCTCGTCCACCGTCATGGGCTTGATGGGGAACTTCTTGGTGCGCACAACCTGGAACTCGTCCTCCTCCGCGTCGGGCACAAAGGAGGTCTCCTCCGCGGTGTCGGCCGGAGCAAAGGCGCCCTGG
>CAJUPS010000136.1 GCA_910588045.1 uncultured Oscillospiraceae bacterium
GCTGCCCTGGGGCGCGGATCATCGGCACCTCGGTCATCCCCGACTACGAGCTGCTGTTCAAAGGGAGTAAGACCGGCTCCTACCTCACCATCGAACCGAAGGCCGGGGCCAGCGTCCCGGTGGCAGCCTGGGAGGTGTCTGCGGAGAATGAGCTGGCCTTGGATCACTATGAAGGTTATCCCGATTTCTACTACAAGACCGAGATGGTGCTGCCCATCAAGGGCATCCGATCCGGCAAGGTCCGCCGCCGCAGGGTGTTCGTCTACATCATGCACGAGGAGCGGAGCCTCGGACTCCCCTCCGCCGCCTATATCCAAGTCTGCCGGGAAGGATACCGGAAGTTCGGCTTTGATGAGGAGTTCCTCATAGGAGCTATGACGCGGAGCATGGAGGGGATGAAATGAAAGACAACATTTTTCAGGTCTCCGTCTGCCCCAGATGTGGTCAGGCATACACTGCGCGGCCAGCTGAAGCCAGAGACGGCTCCGGCCCCATCTGCCCCGACTGCGGCACCAGGGAGGCCCTGGAGAGCATCGGTGTGGACACCGCCGAGCAGGACAAAATCATCGACACCATCCATCGCTGCGGATGGAGATAATTTACACAGTTTCCCCTGCGGATATTTGTATGGATTATGCCCGGAAATAACTTGCTATTTCTCCAATTTAGAGCGAATATGTCACTACCGGAAGGGTAACACAATCAATTAAACGGAGGAACCATCATGAAAGACTGTAAGTATTGCAGCTATGGCCGGGAAACCTACGACCATCGCGGCTGCGCCTATTTTGTATGCACCCGCCCAGGCGGATGCTACGACCCCGAGACATTCAAGGCCAAGACACCGCCGCATGACCCCCGGATGGGGATCTACTCTTGGGACGAGTCAACTTGGCCTGACCGGTGAGAGGGGGATCGATGATGGTGAAAACAGGACTACAGATTCTGAAGGCCCCTGGCACTACGGCTGGCGAGATCGCCGCCATTCTAGGGAAAGGCCACCCGCCCTTCGAGCAAGGCGGGGTACAGTGTGACCTGGTTTCCTGTGAGGAATGCTGGCTGGCCTGGCTCACCACCGGCAAGGTTCCTGTTCCCAAACGCAAGCCTATCCGCTGACCGACAGCGGCAGCACAGCCCTCCGGGGCTGCTGCTCGTACTGCGGATAATATACACCATTCCCAACCCGGATATTTGTGTACTTTAGCCCTCCGAATTAACTTGCTATATCTCCGCTTTAGAGCGAATATGTCCATACCGAAAGGGAAAACAAAAATGGAGGGCTTGACAATGACAAGATTTCAACGGGAACTGAGCGGCGAGTTGGGGGCCTTTTGGCAGCAACACGCCAAGGACGAACTGGCGAAGGTCAAGGCCGACCTGGACAGCGGCGAGATCACCATTGACGAGGCCGGGATCGCCCGAAACTGCATCGGCAGAGCCTTGATGGATGACCTGCTGGAAAAGCTGCTTCTGGTCACCGACAAGGCCGACAGTGCCGCGACACGGGCCGCACGAGAGGCCGAGGTAAAGGCCGACCTGGAATCCTACCGAGCCAGCAGAAAGGCCCCCAGCGCCGAGGAACTGGCCGAGATGCGGGCCGCTTTCGGCAAGGGGGCAAAGGTGGTGGACATTATCACCGGCGAGAAAATCCAACTCTGACATATCACCAGGGGGACGGCCCGGAAGGGCCTGTTCCTCGTTATGCAGCCCTATAATATACACAGTTTCCATCGAATATCTTTGTGTAGATTACGCTCCGAATTGACTTGCTATTTTCTCCGTTTAGAGCGAATATGGGTACACCGGAAGGGAAAACCACACTTTGAAAACGGAGGAACCGAACATGAAAAACCAGACCACCAACAAGGCCCAGACCTACCGCCTGCCCCAGACCACCACTCCGGAGAGCCTCGAAATGAAGATGATGCATGGCGGCGGAGCTGTCCTCACTTTCGGCAACCGCACCTTGGTCGCGGGGTACTTCTACAACCCCAACGGTCGGTGCTACTACGGGGCCACCTACCGCTTCACCACCGCCGACCACACCTGCGAGGGCGAAGTGGAGCTGGCCAGCATCTCCGAGGAGACCTTCGAGGACAACGGCCACGCCATTGCCTGGGCGATGGCCCACTGAGGAGGGGCGAACAATGACGAGGCAGAAAAAGGAGATCGTCAAAAGGATTAATCAGATATGCGCTTGGATCGAGGCCGACCAGGAACTTGGCTGCGGGTTCGCAGCGGCCAGGGCCTACGATGGGATGTACAGGGAGATCGACCGGCTGGAGGATGAGTTGGCCCGGCTCCAGCACTTCGCCAGCCGCGAGGAGAAATTTGTCTCCACCTTCGGCTACAATAACGCCTGACTGCTACCAAAAACCGAACACACCGAAGCAACAGCCCGAACGGGCTGCTGCTCGTTACTGACTTGCCGCAGGGCAGGTCATTTTTTATGCCATTTTGGAGGTGACCCGCCATGCGCAAGCTGAAAAAATATAAGCCTACACTGTTCAAAGCCAAGGACTCCACCTACAGCAAGGAGGCCGCTGACTATGCGGTGGGCTTCATTGAATGCCTCTGCCATACCAAAGGCACCTGGGCCGGGAAACCTTTTGAACTTATCGACTGGCAGGAGCAGATCATCCGGGATGTGTTCGGCACCCTCAAGCCCAACGGCTACCGCCAGTTCAATACCGCCTACATCGAAATCCCAAAGAAGATGGGTAAAAGCGAACTCGCCGCCGCTGTGGCCCTCCTGCTCTGCTGCGGGGACGGTGAGGAGCGGGCCGAGGTCTATGGCTGCGCCGCCGACCGCCAGCAGGCGTCCATCGTGTTCGAGGTCGCCGCCGATATGGTAAAGATGTGTCTGGCACTGTCCAAGCGGGTGAAGATACTGGCCTCCCAGAAACGCATCATCTACCAGCCCACCAACTCATTCTACCAGGTGCTGTCGGCGGAGGCTTACAGCAAGCACGGCTTCAATATCCACGGGGTGGTGTTCGATGAGCTGCACACCCAGCCCAACCGTAAGTTGTTTGATGTCATGACCAAAGGCTCCGGCGATGCCCGGATGCAGCCGCTCTACTTCCTCATCACCACCGCTGGCACCGACACCCGCTCCATCTGCTACGAGACACACCAGAAAGCCAAAGATATTCTGGAGGGCCGGAAGATCGACCCTACCTTCTATCCCGTGATTTACGGCGCGGACGAGGGCGATGATTGGACAGACCCCAAGGTGTGGAAAAAGGCCAACCCCTCCCTGGGCATCACGGTGGGCATCGATAAGGTGCGGGCGGCGTGTGACTCCGCCAAGCAGAACCCCGCCGAGGAGAACTCCTTCCGGCAACTCCGTCTCAATCAGTGGGTGAAACAGGCGGTGTGCTGGATGCCCATGGAACGATGGGACAAGTGTGCTTTCTCCGCCAACGAGGATAGTTTGGAGGGCCGTGTCTGCTACGGCGGGCTTGACCTGTCCTCCACCACCGACATCACGGCCTTCGTGCTGGTGTTCCCTCCGCTGGATGAGGACGATAAATACAGCATCCTCCCATATTTCTGGATTCCAGAGGAGAATCTTGATCTCCGGGTGCGCCGGGACCACGTCCCCTATGACGTATGGGAAAAGCAGGGGTTTCTCCAGACCACCGAGGGCAATGTAGTCCACTACGGCTACATCGAGAAATTCATCGAGCGGCTGGGGGAGCGGTTCAACATCCGGGAGATCGCCTTTGACCGCTGGGGTGCTGTGCAGATGGTGCAGAATTTGGAGGGCATGGGCTTTACGGTGGTCCCCTTCGGGCAGGGCTTCAAGGATATGTCCCCACCCACCAAGGAGCTGATGAAGCTGGTGCTGGAGGAGCGAATCGCCCACGGCGGGCATCCGGTGCTGCGCTGGATGATGGACAACATCTACATCCGCACCGACCCGGCTGGCAACATCAAGCCGGACAAAGAGAAGTCCACAGAGAAAATAGATGGTGCCGTTGCCACGGTGATGGCCCTGGACAGGGCTATCCGATGCGGCAACGACACCAATGAGAGCGTGTATGACAGCCGGGGGCTGCTTTTTATTTAATCCGCCAAAATATTTGGACTGGTTACACAGCTACAGATAAGAACCGTTTCTGCAGCTCTAATGTTGAACTCATGTATCTTTTGTATGCACTCTCGTACTGGCCGCTTTGGATAAGATGCACACAAGCCTCCACGATGTTTTTATAAATAGAGGCATAGACATCATCCTGTTGTTGAGCAGGCAAAGAATCAATCTGCTCAATAATTAATGGTGCTACACGATAGTACAGCGCAACATCGTTTGGCTTAACAAATCGGTCTCTAAACCATCTCAGCACGGTTAATTCAAGACAGTTGTCATCAAAATGTTCTGAAAAATGTTTCAAACAAGCTGTGGTAAGATAGCATTTCTTGTCCTCATCACTATCTGCGGGACGATAACCTCGATCGCCGGTTGAAGGATCATCATATGCGTGAGTATAGGAACCGGGTGTGCCTTGCACCCAACCCTCAACTCGACCTGTCTCGAGATTCTCTCTAAACATCATGCCATCCTCAGTTTCTCCAACTACTATACCCTTCTCTGCCACCCGTCGGATATCCGCTTCTAACGGCTTATCTGCATACCGGGAAGTAGGGTAGCTGCCGTCAAAATCCTTGTCTCTTCCTCTTGCCATAAGAACACCTCCAAATTTTTTGTTGATTCAACCCAGATGATTTTCTCCATGCGTCAATGTGAATTGCAATAATGATTCAGGTATCAAAAGCCATTTTCGCAAAATCGAGGATCCGAAAATACAAAGAACGTCATCGAAATAGCGGGTTTACCCTCTAAATAGTTCCGGAAAACACCCTTGCTTTTATTAAGGAACCCTTCTGACACTCTAGTCAATAATTAAATTATACTACAGCGCCATCCACTTTTCAAGAGCGGCGGTGCTTTTTTTATGCCAATTCCCAGAAAAGGATAGTGATTTCCATGGGCCTTTTCAGCAGTCTATTCCGTTCCCGCGCCTTTCCCAAGAATCGCACCGCCGGGAG
Organism: uncultured Oscillospiraceae bacterium; assembly: GCA_910588045.1. GTDB lineage: Bacteria > Bacillota > Clostridia > Oscillospirales > Oscillospiraceae > Pelethomonas. Next base: position 5,056 of record CAJUPS010000136.1, read on the forward strand.
CGGCTACACCTTCTACTTCGGCGGCACCACCTCCGGCAAAGCTGTCACCGAGCGGAGCGCCATGCAGATGACGGCGGTGTACTCCTGTGTCCGCATTCTGGCGGAGGCCGTGGCTGGCCTGCCGCTGAACCTCTACCGCTACACCGGGGACGGCGGCAAGGAGAAAGCCATCGGCCACCCGCTGTATCTCCTGCTCCATGACGAGCCGAACCCGGAGATGAGTTCCTTCGTATTCCGGGAAACCCTTATGACCCATCTGCTGCTCTGGGGCAACGCCTACGCCCAGGTCATTCGCAATGGCAAGGGCGAGGTGGTGGCCCTCTACCCCCTTATGCCCAACAAAATGACCGTGGACCGGGATGAGCGGGGCCAACTCTACTACAGCTACCAGCAGAGTAATGATGAGGCTGTCCGTTCTAAAAAACAGACCGTTATTCTCCGGCCCTCGGATGTGCTGCACATCCCCGGCCTGGGTTTTGACGGCTTGGTGGGCTACTCACCCATCGCTATGGCGAAGAACGCCATCGGCATGGCCATCGCCTGCGAGGAGTACGGCGCGAAGTTCTTCGCCAACGGCGCGGCTCCGGGCGGTGTCCTGGAACACCCTGGCACCATCAAGGACCCACAGCGGGTGCGGGAGAGCTGGCAGTCCACCTTCGGCGGCAGCGGCAACGCCAACAAGATCGCCGTGCTGGAGGAGGGCATGAAATACACGCCCATCGGCATCTCGCCGGAGCAGGCGCAGTTCCTGGAAACACGAAAATTCCAAATCAATGAGATCGCTCGAATTTTCCGAGTGCCGCCCCACATGGTGGGCGACTTGGAAAAGTCGAGCTTTTCTAATATTGAGCAGCAGAGCCTTGAGTTCGTGAAATACACGCTGGAACCTTGGGTGATCCGTTGGGAACAGTCCATCCAGCGCACCTTGCTCACCCAAGAGGAGAAGGCTCAGTATTTCGTGAAGTTCAATCTGGAGGGCCTGCTCCGGGGTGATTACCAGAGCCGGATGAACGGCTACGCCACCGCCCGTCAGAACGGCTGGATGTCCGCCAATGACATCCGGGAGCTGGAGAACCTGGATCGCATCCCCACCGAGGAGGGCGGCGACCTGTATCTCATCAACGGCAATATGCTCCCGCTGAAACAGGCGGGGGCTTTTGCAGATACCACTACGACAGGAGAGGAGGATTCCGATGAAGAAATTCTGGAACTGGAAAGTGAAGGCGGCAACGGAGACGGCCCCGGAGGAACGGACACTGTTCCTCAACGGCACCATCGCCGAGGATAGCTGGTATGACGATGACGTGACCCCGGCGCTGTTCAAAGATGAACTGATGTCCGGCAGCGGCAACATCACGGTCTGGATCAACAGCCCTGGTGGTGACTGTGTGGCGGCGGCGCAAATCTACAATATGCTCATGGACTACCCCCATGATGTGACCGTGAAGATCGATGGCATCGCCGCCAGCGCCGCGTCCGTCATTGCTATGGCTGGTACCAAGGTGCTGATGTCCCCGGTGTCCACTATGATGATCCACAACCCCGCCACCGTCGCCTGGGGCGATGCCGGGGAGATGGAGAGAGCCATCGCCATGCTGGAAACCGTGAAGGACTCCATCATCAACGCCTACGAGATCAAGTCCGGCCTATCCCGCGCCAAGCTATCCCACCTCATGGATGCCGAGACTTGGATGGACGCGAACAAGGCGGTGGAGCTGGGCTTTGCGGACGGCATCCTGTCCCGCACCCAGGCCGGGGACGAGGCCCCGCCCGCTGGCTCGGCGCTGTTCTCCCAGGCAGCGGTGGTCAATTCCCTCATGGGGAAGATCGCCGCCAAGTGCCGCATCGAAAAACCGAATACCACACCCACAGGCCGCTCCGTTGATTCGCTCATGGAACGGCTTGAACTTTTGAAATTTTGAAGGAGGATCACATCATGACCATTCTGGAACTGCGCGAGAAGCGGGCCAAGGCGTGGGAATCTGCAAAGGCTTTCCTGGACAGCCGCCGCAACGAGAAAGGCGTCCTGTCCGCCGAGGACGATGCCGCCTACACCAAGATGGAGCAGGACATCACCGATCTGGGCA
>CAJUPS010000137.1 GCA_910588045.1 uncultured Oscillospiraceae bacterium
ACAGCTTGCCCCACAGCGCCTTGCCCCAGCCGGTCTCGCTGATGGTGAAGTGGAGCCCGTCGGCGTGGACGCAGTGCCAATACTTGGCGGTGATATAGTGGCCCAGGGCGTACTTGTAGCTGTGGGCCGCGATCTTGGGGTAGCCCGTGGTGCCGGAGGTGAAGAACATCAGCATCAGATCGTCGCCGCAGGGGGCGTCGGGGGTGCGCTCGTACTTGCTGCGGTACATGGGATACTCCTCGTCGAAGCTGTGCCAGCCCTCCCGGGTCCCCCCCGCCATGATCTTCAGGCGCAGGCTGGGGCTGTCCTTTTCCGCCAGCTCCACCTGGCGGGCGGTGTCCCCGTCGGCGGTGCAGACGATGGCGCTGACCTCCGCTGCGTTGAAGCGGTAGGTAAAGTCGTGCTCCTGGAGCTGGTTGGTGGCGGGGATGGCCACGGCCCCCAGCTTGTGGAGCCCCAGGATGGCAAACCAGAACTGATAGTGCCGCTTGAGCACCAGCATCACCCGATCCCCCCGCCTGATGCCCAGGGCTTTGAAGTAGTTGGCCGCCCGGGAGGAGGCCCGGGACATGTCCTCGAAGGTGAAGCGCCGCTCCGTCTTGTCCCGGTCCAAGTGGAGCATGGCCAGCTTGTCGGGATACTTGGCGGCCACGGCGTCCACGCAGTCGAAGGCGAAGTTGAACTGGTCCGCGTGGGGGAAGGACAGGCTCTGGAGTACCCCCCGGTCGTCCTCCCTGGCGTCGAAGAAGCGCTTGCACACATAGTCCTCGCTGGTGCGGGCCTGGACGATGGACTGGCGCACCGCCTTCTCGTCGGTCTTCTCCCCGGAGATGACCACCGCGCAGAACACGCAGGGCTTTCCGCCGACGGCGATCATGCCGTGGGGGGTGGAGGAGTTGTAGAGGATGCTGTCCCCCTCGCCAAGGATCTCCGTGTTCTCGCCCACCTGGACCTTCAGCTGGCCGGAGAGGATGATGTCAAACTCCTGTCCGGCGTGGGTGGTCAGGTGGATGGGCATGTGCTGCTGCGTCTCGTCGTAGTCGTAGGTCACGTAGTAGGGCTCCGCCAGCTTGTTGCGGAAGAAGGGGGCCAGGTTGCTGATCTCAATGCCCGGCTCCCTGGCGGTCTGCTGGCCCTGGCCGCGGCGGGTGACGGTGTAGCTGGACAGGTGGGCGCTGTGGCCCTCCAGCAGGTCGGTGATGCCGATGCCGAAGGCCAGGGAGCACTTGTGGATGAAGGTAAAGGGCAGGTCGGCCATGCCGCCCTCGTAGGCCCGGTACTCCTCGGGGGTGGTGTCCGTCCGCCGGGCCATCTCCGCCTCGGTGAAACCGCAGATGCCCCGCATCTCCCGGATCCGGAAAGCCACCTCCATCAGCTGGGGGTTGACGTGTGTGGTGTCCATGGTGATTCCTCCCTAAGAAAAGATAGGATTTGTGACAAAATGAAAAACCCGTCCCAAAGATTCCTCTTTGAGACGAGTTCATAACAAGTTACGTACCCGCGGTACCACTCAAATTGCGCCCTGACAGGGGCGCCCCTTCAGGCTCCAGCAAGCCCTATGCTCTCACGCGGCAGACACGGGAGGCGTCTACTTGCCCGGCACTCCGGACGTTCGGGCCTCCAGCTCGGAAGGGATGGGACACTGGGACCTCCTGCCGCCGGGCTTCCACCGCGCCCCGGCTCTCTGCGGACAGCGGGCCCCGTCCGTCTTCGTCATCGCTTTTCTATTGACTTTGGGGGTATTTTATACGATTCCTCCCCGGTTGTCAAGAGGAAATTTTATGAATCCACCCCTATTCCCGGCTTGCGCAGCGGAAAATTTGTGCTATAATAGGGGGGAACAGGTCGGGTGGTGCCGCGCCCCACCTGGCATCGTTTCTCAAGAAGGGAGAACCAATATGCGAGATTACGTCATTCTGACCGACAGCTGCTGCGATCTCCCCGCCCCCATGGCGGAGGAGATGGAGCTATGTGTCCTGCCCCTGAGCTTCGTCATGGAGGGCCGGGAATATTTCAACTACCTCGACCACCGGGACATCGCCCCTGCGGACTTCTACCGGCGGCTGAGAGACGGTGCGCTGGGCACCACCTCCGCCATCAACGTGGCCGTCTTCACCGAGACCATGTCCGCCCTGGTGGCGGAGGGCAAGGACGTGCTGTGCATCTCCTTTTCCTCCGGGCTGTCCACCACCTACCAATCCGCCTGCATCGCCGCGGAGGACGTCATGGCCGCCCACCCGGACAGCAGGGTCTTGGTCTGCGACAGCCGGGCCGCCTCCATGGGCCAGGGCCTGCTGGTCTACCTGGCCGTCCAGGAGAAGCGGAAAGGGCGGGGCATAGAGGAGGTCCGGGACTTCGTGGAGGAGCGGAAAAACCACATCGACCACTGGTTCACCGTGGACGACCTCAACCACCTCAAGCGGGGCGGCCGGGTGTCTGCGGCGGCGGCCCTGGTGGGGACGATGCTCCAGATGAAGCCCGTGCTCCACGTGGACGACGACGGACACCTGATCCCCATGAGCAAGGTCCGGGGACGGAAGGCGTCCATGCGGGCCCTGGTGGAGCAGATGGAGGAGCTGGCGGAGGATACGTCGGTGGTGTTCATCAGCCACGGCGACTGCGAGGCGGACGCCAGGGAGCTGGCGGAGATGATCCAGGCCAGGCACAAGGTGGACAAGCTGGTCATCAGCTACGTGGGCCCCGTCATTGGGAACCACTCCGGCCCGGGCACCCTGGCCCTGTTCTTCCAGGGGAAGCACAAGTAAGAACCTGTATTCACAACCGCTGCACGCTGTCTGGGCGGTCTTTTCCCCGCCGTACGGCGTCAATTTTCCTCGCAATCCGTCAGGATTGCTTCAAAAAATTTCCTTGTCCGGCGAGAAAAATCCTCGCCCATCCAGCATCCCCCGGTTATGAATACAGGTTCTAATTCTTTTTCTTGAAAGAAAAAGAACCAAAAAGAACTTTAGTACGCGCCGGAAGCTCCTGCTGTTCCTGGATTTTTTGCCCGGTAACGGACAGAAGGCGGAATCGGGAAGCAGGATACGAACGGTGAAAGAGCCCCCGCCCGGTCAGCCGGGCGGGGGCTCTGCCGCGGCACGACAAAACTCCCCCTTTACGAAACCCGTTTTTTCCTGTAGAATGGGAGGGAAAAGAATCGGACGGGAGGGAATACCGATAAGCGAATTTGTTGTGCATCTGCCGGAGGCGGAGGAGAACGTGGTCCTCTCCGGCACGGCGGCCGAGCGCCTCATCCGGTGCGGCAGCGCCGACGCCGCCCTGCTCTACATCGCCCTGCTGAAAAACCGGGGCGACGGCGGCCAGGCCCAGGCCCAGCTCCACTGGGACCAGGCGCGATTCCGCCCGGCCCTTGACGTGCTGGCCAGGGAGAAGCTGGTCTCTCCGACCCCCGGCATCCTTCCTCCCCCGGAGGAGGAGCGCAGGGCGGAGTACACCCGGGCGGACCTGCTCCGCTCCCTGGAGAATGAGGAGTTTTCCGGGCTGACCCAGGCGGTGGAGGGGCGGCTGGGGAAGAAGCTGAGCACCCCCGATCTGATGATCCTGCTGGGCCTCTACGATCAGGTGGGCTTACCGGCGGATGTGATCTACCTGCTGGTGAACTTCTGCGCGGAGCGGGAGGCCCGCCGCCTCGGCGAGGGCCGCCGACCCACGCTGCGCAAAATCGAGCGGGAGGGCTACCTCTGGGCCCGCCTGGGCCTGATGACCCAGGAGAGCGCCGCCGCCTATATCAAGAAGTACCAGCGCAGCCAGGAGGCCATCCCCCGGCTGATGCACCTGCTGAACCTGGGCGACCGGCTCCCCTCGCCCACGGAGTCGGACTATCTGACGGCCTGGGGGGAGATGGGCTTTGAGGACGAGGCCATCCTGCGGGCCTATGACCGCACGGTGGTCAAGTGCGGGAGTTTGAAGTGGGCCTATATGAACCGGATTTTGCTCTCCTGGAATGAGAAGGGACTGCACACCGTTGCCCAGATCGAGACGGGGGACCGCCCGCCCCGGCAGCGGAGTACCCCCCAGGAGTCCGGCAGCGCCGTCCGGGAGGACATGGCCCGGATGGCGAGATACTACCAGCAGCTGAAAAAGGAGGGGAGCTAATTGCCGCGGGATGGAAAAATCATGGCGGCGGCCCTCCGCCAATTCCAGGCGGACAAGGCCCAGCGTCAGACCCAGTTGGAGCAGCGCACGGCGCAGGCGTACCGCCGCGTCCCCGGTCTGGCGGACCTGGACGGGGAGCTGCGGGGGACGGCGGCCCGGATCGTGCTGGCGGCCTTCGAGAGCGAGGGGGACCCGGAGAGGGCCCTGGCGGCGCTGGAGGAGAACAACCTCGCCCTCCAGCACCGGCGCACCGCGCTTCTCACGGCGGCGGGCCTCCCCGCCGACTGGCTGGACGATGCTCCGGCCTGTCGGCGCTGCGGCGACACGGGGTATCTCCCCGACGGCCGGGCCTGTCAGTGCCTGCTGCAATACTACACCAGGGAGCAGAACCGGCAGCTGAGCAAGCTCATGGACCTGGAGAACCAGTCCTTCGACCGGTTCTCCCTGGAGTGGTACAGCGAGGCGGTGCGGCCCGACTACGGGTGCAGCCCCCGGGAGAATATGCGCATGGTCCGGGGGCTGTGCGAGAAGTACGCCCGCACCTTCCCCCAGGAGAGCGCCAACCTGCTGTTCACCGGCCCTCCGGGGCTGGGGAAGACCTTCCTGTCCGCCTGCATCGCCCGGGAGGTCAGCGCCCGGGGCTTCTCCGTGGTGTACGACACGGCCTCCCACGTGCTGGAGCAGTTCGAGCGGCGAAAATTCGGCCGGGAGGACCCCTACGAGGAGGACCCGGACCGGGATGTTAACCGGTATCTGCGGTGCGACCTGCTGCTTATGGACGATCTGGGGACGGAGATGAACCTGCCCTTCTCCCAGTCGGTGGTGTATCAGATCATCAACGAGCGTCTGGTCAACGCCCGCAGGACGGTGCTCTCCTCCAACCTGCCCGTGGAGGAGTTGGGGCGACGGTATGGGGAAGCTGTGCTCTCCCGCATCCGGGGGGAGTACCAGATCGTCTGGTTCTTCGGCGAGGACATCCGTCGGCTGAAGAGGGACCGGTAGCCTGATAAGAGCCTGTCCCAGAATGAGACGTGCGCAGATTGCGCCGCCACATTCTGGGACAGGCTCTAAGAATTTTAAGAATTTGTAATGGATTTCCTCTTGCTTTTCTCCCGAGAAAGGTAGATAATAAGGTTGTCAAATTGTGTCGAAGGAAGTCCATATCATGAATCGTTTTTTCTCTCTCACTCTCGCCCTGCTCCTCCTGCTCTCCTGCACCGCCTGCGTGGGCCGGGCGGCCGCCCCCGGGGAGGAACCGGCGCCCGCTGATATGTCCGCCGAACAGCCTCTGGATCCCCCCGACGAGACGGAGATCCTGGAGGAGCCCGCGGAGGAGGAACCCGTGGAGGCGCCCGAGGAGCCCTACGTCCGGGTCATCGACCCCGCCAGGCCCATGGTGGCCCTCACCTTCGACGACGGCCCCGACGGGACGTGGTCCGATGCGATCCTGGACGTCCTGGAGGAGCACCACGCCCTGGCCACCTTCTTTGAGGTGGGCCGGAACGTGCTGGCCTGTCCGGAGCCCGTCCGGCGCATGGCGGAGCTGGGCTGTGAGGTGGGCAGCCACTCCAACGCCCACAAGGACCTCAGCAAGCTCAAAAAGCGCGCCCTGCTGGGCGATCTGGACACCGCCGACGACGCCTTTGTCTCCGCCGGTGTGGAGGCCCCCACCCTGGTCCGTCCCCCCTACGGCGCGGTGAATAAGACGGTGAAGTCTGCCACCGGCCGCTCCATGGTCACCTGGACCGTGGACACGGAGGACTGGCGCTCCAGGGACGCCCAGGCGGTGATCGACTTTGTGCAGAGCGCCGGTGATCTGGACGGCGAGATTGTTCTCATGCACAGCATCTACGAGAGCACCGCCGATGCCACGGCGGTCCTGGTGCCCTGGCTCCAGGAGCAGGGGTATCAGCTGGTGACCGTGACGGAGCTGCTGGCCTACTACTACGGCGAGCTGCCCCAGCCGGATTGCTTCTATGGCTACACCTATTTCTCCACCCACGGGCGCACGGATACCCCCGTGCCCCTGCCCGGGGAGGCGTTCCCGGGCGCGGGCGTTCCCGAGGAGGACTTCCCGGAGGAGCCTGCGGGCCAGGAGGCCCCGGCGGAGAGCGATTCCTCCGGGGAAGAGGATGCGCCGGTAGAGACAGAGACACCAGGGGAGGATCCCCCGGAGCCGGAATGGACGCCCACTCGGGTACAGCGCTCTACTGCGGCCCCGGCGCAGGCCGCTCCCACCACCCCCTGACAGATCGAGAACCGGAGTGCAGCGGCAAGAATGCCGGTGTGTTCCGGTTCTGATTTTGTCCAAATGGCCCTTTGCCTGTTGCGAACCGGGGAGAATTATGGTATTCTGACTATATCCTATATCATCAACGCGGTGGAAAAGGATGATAGAAATGAGAAAGCAACGAAAAAAGGCCAAGCTGTCCAGTGTGCAGATCATCGCCCTGGGCTTTTTCATCATGATCTCTCTGGGGACGGCGCTTCTGATGCTGCCCCTCTCCAGCACCGCCCCCGGCGGCGCCTCCTTTCTGGACGCGCTGTTTACCGCCACCTCCGCCTCCTGTGTGACGGGGCTGGTGCCCCAGGACACGGGGAGCTATTGGACGGTGTTCGGCCAGGTGGTCATCATCCTGCTCATCCAGACCGGCGGCCTGGGGTTTATGTCCATCGCCACCCTGTTCCTGCTGCTGCTGCGCAAGCGGCTGGGCCTGCGCCAGCGGGAGGTGGTGGTGGACAGCGTCAGCTATGACCGGCTGG
>CAJUPS010000138.1 GCA_910588045.1 uncultured Oscillospiraceae bacterium
AAACAATAACCCCCGTAATCAGGAAGGTTCTTAGGAAACCCCGTTTCCTAAGTGACTTTTTGCCTACTTTTTGTTCACACAAAAAGTAGGCGCGGAGTCCGGGGCCGCGTAGGTCCCGGGCTATCAACAAGAAGGCGCTAAACGAACTGCACGCAGGAGGCCGAGCGCCCAGTGACGGCGCTATTTCCCCCGCACCGCCGAAAAATATATCCTCTGCTCCCCCTCCCGTGGGGCTGCCATCCGGCAGTCCCCAAACGTCCGTATGCGGGTGAAACCCGCTTCCATCAGCCACGTGCGCAGCTCATCGACAGTATATCCCCTCTGCCGATGCTCCTCTCCGTTCCGGTCCCATCCGCCGTCCGGACGGCGGGTGAAAATATCCATCCAGTACGTGCAGATCCGACTGCGCTTCTCATAGCTGGCACGCCATACGCAGTATACATCCTCCCGCTCGTCCAAAAATACCTGTCCGTCAAGCGACGAGAGCTTCTCCACACTGTTTACGTCGAATAACAGAACCCCTCCCGGGGAAATAAATAGGTGGAGCCTCTGAAAGGTCCTCTGCACATCCCGGGGGTTGGTCAGGTAGTTCAGACTGTCCAGCGCACACACCGCCGCATCTACGGTGCCATACAGATCCAACTCCGGCATGGACTGGTTCAGGAAAACAGGGGGTTCCCCCGTCAGGTCCTCCGCCTTTTGGCGGGCCTGGGAGAGCATCTCGGGACTTGCATCCACCCCGATCATCTCATAGCCCCGCTCTGTCAGAATCGCCGTCAGCTCCCCGGTGCCGCAGGCAAGATCCAGCACCGTGCGCACCGGAATGCGGCTGCGCTTGAGAAGCTTCTCCAGATAGTCGCTCCTTCTCTCGTAGTCCACGTCCTCCGTCAGCGCATCGTAGACGCCTGCCAGGGCCTCATAGGCGCTCATTCCTCGCCTCCCCCGGCGGCCTTCTCGGCCTCCCGCTCAAAATAGACCTGATACCCGCCATGACCAAAGGCCAATGACCGATTTACCCGGCTGATGGTGGCGCTGGACGCCCCCGTCCGCTCCAATATGTCATTATAGATCATCCCCTGGCGGAGCAGCGTCGCTACCTCGAAGCGCTGCTCCATGGCCCGCAGCTCCGTCACCGTGCACAAGTCCTGAAAGAAATTATAGACCTCCTCCTCCGTCTTCAACGTCAGGATCGCCTGGTACAGAGCCTCGCTCTTCTCCTTCTTCGTAATCTTTGCCATCCGATTATACCTCCGTCGGCTATGTTGTCCCTATTTTATCACTTCAGTCCGCGAAAGTAAACACCTTTCCCGAAAATCTATCCGTCCTTTCTATAAAAGTGCAGAATCTATATCCTTTCTGGCGAAAATAGACAGACTCTCTCCCGACTGTTTCGTGGTCATTTGGCAGAATAGACGGGATTCGACCTGTTTTTTTGTCGCTTTTACCCAGAGAAAAGTCTTACGCGCCGCCTTGACGCTGGCTTACTCGGTGGGGTATAATAGACATGCAAAACCGTTGGCGTTTTTTACCAGCGGTATTCCCACTGTCAATTTACAATGGAGGATCACGCAATGCCCTACAGAGAAGCAGACGAGTTGAATACCTACCTCTTCCATGAAGGAACGGCGGTCAGTGCCTACGAATATATGGGAGCCCATGCGGTCACCCACGACGGAGTCTCCGGCTATATGTTCCGCGTCTGGGCGCCGCGGGCCCAGGCCGTTTCCGTGGTGGGTGATTTCAATTCCTGGGACGCAGGAGCACACCCCATGGAAAAGATCACCGACGGCATCTGGGAGCGCTTCGTCCCCGGTGGGCGGACCTATGACGCCTACAAGTTCGCCGTCACCGGGGCCGACGGCGTGCAGCGCCTCAAGGCAGACCCCTACGCCTTCCACGCCGAGACCCGCCCCGGCACCGCCAGCAAGCTCTACTCCATCGACGGCTACGCCTGGAATGACGCCGCCTGGAAGCAGAGCCGCAGCCAGACCCCCGTCTATAACGCCCCTCTGAACATCTATGAGGTCCATCTGGGCTCCTGGAAGCGCAGGGAGAACGGGGACTTCATCGACTACCGGGACCTGGCAAAGGAGCTGGCCCCCTACGTCAAGGAGATGGGCTTCAACTTCATCGAGCTGCTGCCCGTCACCGAGTACCCCTACGACCCCAGCTGGGGCTATCAGTGCACCGGCTACTACGCACCCACCTCCCGGTACGGCACCCCCGAGGACTTCATGTTCTTCGTGGACTACATGCACCAGCAGGGCATCGGCATCATCCTCGACTGGGTGCCCTCCCACTTCTGCAAGGACGCCCACGGGCTCTATGAGTTCGACGGCTCGGCCTGCTACGAGTACGCCGACCGGCGCAAGGGCGAGCACGCCTCCTGGGGCACCCGGGTGTTCGACTACGGTCGGCCCGAGGTGAAGAGCTTCCTGCTCTCCTCCGCCGCCTTCTGGCTCAAGGAGTACCACATCGACGGCATCCGGGTTGACGCCGTGGCCTCCATGCTGTACCTGGACTACGACCGCCGGGACGGGGAGTGGGTCCCCAACCAGTACGGCGGAAAGGAGAATCTGGAGGCCATCGCCTTCCTCCAGGCCCTCAACAAGACCGCCTTCTCCGTCAACCCCGACGTGCTGATGGTGGCCGAGGAGTCCACCGCCTGGCCCCTGGTGACCAAGCCCACCGACGTCATCGGTCCCAACGGCATCGGCGGACTGGGCTTCAACCTGAAGTGGAACATGGGCTGGATGAACGACATGTGCCACTACCTGAAGATGGACCCCTGGTTCCGCCAGGGCAACCACAAGGACATCACCTTCTCCATGTTCTACGCCTTCTCCGAGAACTACATTCTGCCCCTCAGCCACGACGAGGTGGTCCACATGAAGGGCTCCGTCCGGGGCAAGATGCCCGGGGACGCGTGGCAGCAGCTGGCCGGTGTCCGGGGCTTTTATGGCTACACCATGGCCCACCCCGGCAAGAAGCTGAGCTTCATGGGCGTGGAGCTGGGCACGGAACAGGAGTGGCACTTTGAGGACCAGCTGGACTGGGGCGTCCTCCAGAACGAGGACAACGCCAAGCTCCACCGGTATATCAGGGACATCAACCACTTCTACCAGAGCTCCAGCGAGCTGTGGGAGGACGACTTCACCTGGGAGGGCTTCCAGTGGCTGGTGCCCGACGACAACCAGAATAACGTGGTGGTCTTCCTCCGGCGGAATAAGGCCGGAGAGGAGCTGCTGTGCGCCATCAACTTCAATCCCAACACCTACGAGGACTACCGCTTCGGCTGTCCCCAGGTGAAGGAATATGTGGAGGTCTTCAACTCCGACGCCGCAATCTACGGCGGCACCGGCGTGAGCAACGACAAGCCCTGCAAGGTGGAGTGGATCCCCTCCCACGGGCAGGAGAACTCCGTGTCCATCCGCATCCCGCCCTTCGGCGCGGTGTTCCTCCGCGGTCAGGGCAAGCTCCGGGCCAAGCCGAAGAAGAAGGAGGAGGATGTATCCGCTGAGAAGGCGGCGGAACCCGCCGAGAAGAAGCCCCGCGCGCCCCGGAAGAAGGCCGCAGCCTCCGCTGCCGCCGAGGCCGTAGCAGCGGAGGCCCCCGCCCCCAGGAAGCGCACCCGCAAGGCTGCCGAGCCCAAGCAGGAGGTCCCCGAAACCGCCAGGAAGGCCGTCAAGAAGGACCTGCCCGCGGAGGACGCCGCCCCCAAAAAGCGGGGCCGCCCGGCCAAGAAGGACGAGAAGCCCGAAACGAAGTCCGTTCCCCGCGGAAGAAAGAAAAAAGCGGCTGAATAATAACGAGAGGATAGAAGTGCCATGAAAAAAGAGTGTATCGCAATGCTCCTGGCAGGGGGGCAGGGCAGCAGGCTGTACGTGCTGACCAGCAACGTGGCCAAGCCCGCCGTCCCCTTTGGCGGCAAGTACCGCATCATCGACTTTCCCCTGTCCAACTGCACCAACTCCGGCATCGACACCGTGGGTGTGCTCACCCAGTACAAGCCCCTGGAGCTCAACAGCTACATCGGCTCCGGCCAGCCCTGGGATCTGGACCGGTTGGAGGGCGGCGTCCACATCCTGCCTCCCTATATGCGGGAGGGGGACAAGGGCACCTGGTTCAAGGGTACTGCCAACGCCATCTACCAGAATATCGGCTTTGTGGACATGTACGACCCGGAGTACGTGGTGATCCTCTCCGGCGACCACATCTATAAAATGAACTATGACAAGATGCTGGAAGCCCACAAGAAGGCCAACGCCGCCTGCACCATCTCCGTGCTGGAGGTCCCCTGGGCCGAGGCTCCCCGGTTCGGCATTATGGCCGTGGACGAGGAGGACAATATTGTCGAGTTCCAGGAGAAGCCCAAGCAGCCCAAGAGCAACCTGGCCTCCATGGGCATCTACATCTTTACCTGGGCCAAGCTCCGCCAGGCCCTCATCGAGGACGAGGCCGACCCCAACTCCAGCAACGACTTCGGCAAGAACATCATCCCCAAGTTCCTCTCCGCCGGGGAGAAGATGATCGCCTACCGCTTCGACGGCTACTGGAAGGACGTGGGCACCCTGGAGAGCCTCTGGGACGCCAACATGGACATGCTCTCCCGGGGCGACCTGGACCTGCTAGAGGACAGCTGGCCCATCTACGCCCGCCTGCCCAGCCAGCCCCCCGCCTACATCGGCAAGGCCTCCCTGGTGGAGCACTCCGTGGTCACCCAGGGCTGTGAGATCGGCGGCACGGTGAAAAACTCCGTGCTCTCCCCCGGCGCCCGGGTGGAGGATGGGGCCGAGGTGTCCTACTCCGTGCTGATGCCCGGCGTCACCGTCAAGCGGGGCGCCGTGGTGCGCTATGCCATCCTGGGGGAGAACTGCCAGGTGGAGGCCGGCGCACAGGTGGGCGGCGAGCCGGAGAACTACGATCCCGAGGCGTGGGGCATTACCGTCCTGGGCCCGGGAGCCGTCATCGCCGCCGGTGAGACGGTGAAACCCAATACAATGCTGAACGCAGAGCATAAGGAGGTGTCCCGATAATGAAAGGACTGCATGGCATCATCTTCTCCTATGAGAAGCACGACGAGCTGCGGGAACTGACCGAGGCCCGTATGCCCGCCTCCGTCCCCTTCGCGGGACGCTACCGCCTGATCGACTTCATTCTCAGCAGCATGGTCAACGCCGGGGTCACCGACGTGGGCGTGGTGCTGGAGGGGAACTACCAGAGCCTGCTGGACCACCTGGGTTCCGGCAAGGACTGGGACCTCAGCCGCAGCCACGGCGGACTGCGCCTGCTGCCCCCCTTCGCCTCCGAGCAGGTCCGGGGCACCGGCGGCATCCGGGGTAAGATGGAGGCCCTGGCCGGGGTGCGCTCCTACCTGGAGGGCATCCGGCAGAGCCACGTGGTCCTGGCGGACAGCGACCTGGTCATCAACATCCCCCTACAGGACGTGTACCAGGCCCATCTCTCCTCCGGCGCGGACATCACCGCCGTGTGTACCAGCAACGTGGACGGTCCCGGCGACGTGACCTACTTCCGCCTGGGGGAGGACGGCCGGATCAACGAGGTCCTCTATCCCCTCAACGATCCCGCCGGGTGCCACCGCTCTCTGGAGATCTACATCCTCTCCAAGCAGCTGCTGCTTGAGCTGGTGGACGAGTGCATCAGCCACGACCGGGTCAGCTTCCGGGGCGCGGTCCTCCAGGCCAAGGCCGACTCCCTGCACCTGCAAAGCTACGTCTGGGACGGCTATGCCGCCCAGGTCCGCACCCTCAAGGGGTACTATATGCGCTCCATGGAGATGCTGAACCCCTCTATCCGCCGGGAGGTCTTCCCCGCTGCCCGTCCCATCTTTACCAAGGAGCGCAGCGAGGCGTCCACCTACGTGGACCCCGCCGGTGTGTGCTGCAACTGTCTGGTAGCCGACGGGTGCACCATCGAGGGCACCGTGGAGAACTCCATTCTCTTCCGGGGCGTCAGCGTGGCCAAAGGCGCCGAGGTGAAGGACTGCATCCTCATGCAGGACGTCGCCGTCAGCCGTGACGCGGTGCTGCGCCACGTGATCGCGGACAAGAACGTGGTCGTCAAGGACTCCCGCACCCTCATGGGACACGAGAACTATCCCATGACCATCGCCAAGGGCAGCGAGGTCTGAGTTTTTCCAGAAAGAAAATGTGGAAACGATGAAGGAGGAGGGGGGAGCTTCCCTCCTCCTTTATCGAATCTGACAATTTTTCCTCCCGGTGCGGTCCGATTCCACGGGAAACCTTTACATTTCGGCTGCGGCGGGGTATACTGTTCCTATCTCTTCTCTGATTAAGGAGGATTTTTCCAAATGAAGATTTTGTTTGCCACTTCTGAGGCGGTCCCCTTCTGCAAAACCGGCGGTCTGGCCGACGTGGCCGGTTCTCTCCCCCAGGCGCTGGCGGAGGCCGGTAACGAGGTGGAGGTCATTCTGCCCCTGTACCAGCGGGTATCGGATAAATGGAAGGACCAGATGGAGTTCATCTGCCATATCGAGGTGCCCCTGGGCTGGCGGCGGGTGTACTGCGGCCTGTTCCGGCTGGACAAGGACGGCGTGATTTGGTACTTCGTGGACAACGAATACTACTTCAAGCGGGACGCCCTCTATGGGCACTACGACGACGGTGAGCGCTACGGGTTCTTCTCCCGGGCAATCATCTCCCTGCTCCCCGCCCTCCAGTTCATGCCCGAGGTCATCCACTGCAACGACTGGCAAACCGCCCTGGTCCCCATCTACCTCAAGGACGAGTGCGTCCGCTGGCCGGAGGTCCGCGGGATCAAGACGGTCTTCACCGTCCACAACATCGAGTACCAGGGCCGCTACGGCAAGGAGACCCTGGAGGACCT
>CAJUPS010000139.1 GCA_910588045.1 uncultured Oscillospiraceae bacterium
GTGGCCACCCGGAGCCGCAGGGACGGCATTCTGGTGGACTGCCAGGGCTACAACTACGCCCGGTATTCGTGCTATGTCCCCGAAAAGCGGAGCCTGGATCTGCGTGATGTGCCGGTAGACCACTACGATCTGAAGCTCCGGCAGCCCCGGCGCCAGCGGGAGCGGTGATGATTTTCTCTTCGAGAGAGCGGGCGCCGCCCGCCC
The DNA here is from genome assembly GCA_910588045.1 of uncultured Oscillospiraceae bacterium. Taxonomy (GTDB): domain Bacteria; phylum Bacillota; class Clostridia; order Oscillospirales; family Oscillospiraceae; genus Pelethomonas. Next base: position 205 of record CAJUPS010000139.1, read on the forward strand.
GTTCCAATCAACCTACCGCTTGGAGCGAAGCCCCGCCGCTGGCGGGGCCGAGGCCGACACCGCCCCCTGGGCGGTGTCGGCGCAAGCATAGCGCAAAGATATCTTTTGCGCGCTTGCAGGGGATACCCCTGTCCCCGATGCCGCCTGTGGGCGGATGAGTCAGCGGCGACTGCCGCAGAAAGGAGCGAGGATGCCAAGAAAATATGAGATTTGCCTACGGCTCTCCCAAGAGGAAAAAGAACGTTTGGAGAGCAACGCCCGACGCTGCGGACTTTCCAAGACAGCGTATCTGCGCCGCCTTATCCTGGGGCGGGAGGTCAAGGCCCGCCCCGCCCAGGAGATCAAGGAGCTGCGGACGGAGATCCACCACATTGGCAATAACATTAACCAGATCGCCCGCAGCGTCAACGCCGGGATCGCCCGCGCCGAGGACGCCAAGCATGGGCTGTTCCTGCTGGATCAGGTCTATGAGCTGATGTATCAGATTGCGAAAAAATAATGGCTGTTACGAAAATCCTCGCCCGGAAGGGCCGCCTGGACGTGGGAATCAACTACGTCCTCAACGGGGACAAGACCGAGGAGCGTGTCCTCACCGCCCATCTGAACTGTGACCCAGGCCGGGAGTGCCGCCAGATGCTGGACACCAAGCGGGCTGTCGGCAAGATGGATGGTGTGCAATACTACCACATCATCCAGTCCTTCAAGCCGGGAGAGATCACCCCGGAGTTGGCGCTGGAGATAGCAAAAGAGTTCGCAGAAGAACACCTCCCAGGCTATGAAACAGTGATCGGAGTCCATGTGGACAGAGAACATATCCACGCCCACCTGATCTTCAACTCTGTAAACATGGAGACCGGAGAGAAGTACCACAGCAACACCCAGAGCTACTACAGTCAGATCCGGGCTATCTCGGACAGGCTGTGCCGGGAACATGGGCTGTCGGTCATCATGCAGGGGGCCTCCTCCAAAGCGGTCAGCTACATTGAATGGCTGCGCCAGTCCAAGGGTCAGCCCACCTTCCGCTCCATGCTGGAGACGGACCTGCGCTCGGCCATCCAGGACGCCAACGACCTGGGCCACTTCTTCCTGCTCATGGAGCATAAGGGCTGGGAGATCAGCCACGGCAACCGGCTGGGCTTTCGGCTGCGGGGGCAGGAGCGGTTCATGATTCCAGGCCGGAAGAATCCCCTGTTCACCGAGGACGGCATCCGTGCCGCCATTCAAGGCAACCTGGAGGACATTGAGGCCGGACGCAGGCCAGCGGTGATCTATCACGCCAGCTACCAGCCCTACAAAAAGCATCCGAAATATACCGGGATTATGGCACTCTATGTTCACTATCTTTACATCCTGGGCAAGATTGAGAAACGGCAGTATCCGCCCCGGATGACGCCCCAGCTCCGGCAGGAGGTCATGCGCTTTGAACGCTGCCGGGAGCAGTTCGCGTTCCTCCGGGACAACGCCATCACCACCCAGGCGGACATGACGGCCTTCCAGACCCGCACAGAGGAAACGCTGGCCAATCTGATGAAGCAGCGGACGATCCTCAACGTGCGGAAGAAGAAGCGCCGCTGGCTGTACACCGCCCTGGCCGATGCGGAGGCCCTGGCCCCCGCCAAGCAGTGCTATGAGGAGGGGCTGTCCGGCATGGAGGCGGAGTACACCCGGTACATGGAGGCGGTGGCGGTGCTGGAGAAGTGCGGCATTCCAAAAGAAAGGTTTATGATAGAAAAGGCGGAAATTTATGAGCAGCTTGCGGAGATTAACCGTCAGATCCGGGCGGAGCGGAAAAAGCTGGCCCTGTGCCGGGAGATCCAGAGCAGGCTGCCCCAGATGGAAAAAGATATCGAAAAAATTGAAATGAAAGACGAGGTGATCAGAGATGACGATAGGAGGCGGTGAAGCCGCTGACCAGATGGTACGCATGATGCTGTCCGGCACGGAGGTCATGATCCGGCTGTCCGGCTCGGCCCTGAAGAACCTGTTGGCCCTGACCATGGCGCTGGCCCACAACCGCAAGACCCTCTCCGGCAAGGTGAACATGGGCAAGATGCTACGGGAGACGCGGGATCTGCGCCGGTTCCCCATGACGCCCCAGCAGTACAAGCAGTTTAAAAAGCTGGCGAAAAAACACAAGCTGTTATTTTCTGTCATCAAGGATAAGGATGACCGCGGCAAGCTGATGGACGTGATCCTGCCCGTAACAGAGCTGGATCGGGCCAACGCTATCTTCGAGCGCATCCTGTACACAACGCCCCCGGAGCCGGAACGGAGACCGGCGCGGGAGTTGCAGCAGGGGCGGGAGGTGTTCCAGCCGGAGCGTCCAGCCCCGGAGAGGGAGCGTCCGCCCCAGGAGAAGGGCAGGCAGGCCCAATCCAGGGAAAAGCAGCCCCCCAAAAAGGCCAGACAGCCGCAGGAACGGCAGACGCCCCCAAAGGAAAAGGCCGTGTCCGGGCCTGTGAGGGGCCGTCAGGGGCAGGTGAGACTCCAACCGGAGGTGTCCCAACGGTCAGACGCCCAGGGCCGCCAGGAGGCCCCTGTGACCCGCAGTCAGGAGAACACGCCAAAAAAAGGTTCTCGGTCGGAACGAGACTCGCCCGCTATAAAAATCAGCTCCTCTATACCCAAAGAGAGCGGCACTACGAGGGGGACGAGTGAGCGCCCGTCCATAGAGGCGCGGCTCAAGGCGTATCGGACGCAGAGCAGGAAACCGTCCGCTCCGGCCAGAGATAAGGTAAAAACTGTTGTAAAAAACAGGCCCAAAACGAGATAAAAATGATACTTCCCGCAACCACAGCACAAGCAGGATCAAAGTCCTAATAAAAACGTGCGTTAGGGCTACGGGGAAGTACCACGCTTACTGTATCACAGGCCCGGTGGATTTGTCAATGTGCAGATCCACCGGGCCGCCGAATTTCTTGGAGGTGAGGATAATCTGAAACAATCATCCCGGACAGGTAAACTGGCCGTTTACCTGTTCCTCTACATCCCGGTCGTGTGGGCGGCGCTACTCATCGCCCAATCCCTGGGCGGCGGTCTGCCGGAGATCATCAGCAACCTGACGGCGGCGATGGAACACCCCTTCCGCATCCAGTGGACGGAACACAGCCTCGTGACCATCCTGGCCTGCACCGGGGCCTACATCATGGGCATCTGCCTCTACGCAGACCAGCAGGGCCGGACGCGGGACGGCGAGGAACACGGCTCCGCTACCTGGGCCACGCCCCAGCAGGTCAACGCCATGTTCGCTCAGAAGCAGAACAAGCTGCTCACCCGGAATGTCCGCCTGGGGCTGGACACCCACAAGCATCGCCGCTCCTTGAACGTGCTGGTCATCGGCGGCTCCGGCGCTGGCAAATCGAGATCGTATGTGAAGCCAAACATCCTGGAGGCCAACACCAATTATGTGATCACGGACCCCAAATCCGAAGTCCTGCTGGCCACAGGCGGCTACCTCAAACGCCAGGGTTATGACATCCGTGTGCTGAATCTTGTCAACCTGGAGCAGAGCGATGGCTATAATCCTTTCCGCTACCTGCGGGACGAAAAGGACGTGCTGCGATTGGTCAACAATCTCATCCAGGCCACCACGCCCAAGGGCAGCCATGAGTCCGATCCGTTTTGGACGAAGGCTGAAACCGCTCTGCTGCAAGCGATTATCCTCATGCTGTGGCAGGAGGCCCCGGAGTACGAACAGAACTTTTCCATGGTGCTGCGGGTGATGGAGTACGCCGAGGTAAAGGAGGAGGACGAGGAGTACGTCTCGCCCCTGGACCTGCTGTTTCAGGCCATGGAGCGCGAGGACCCTGCCAGCGTGGCTGTGCGGCAATATCACGTCTTCAAAATGGCGGCCGGCAAGACCTCAAAATCCATCCTTGTGTCCGCCGCCGTCCGGCTGGCCCCCTTCAACCTGCCCCAGATCAAGGCCATCACCGACCGGGACGATATGGATTTGTATACTTTGGGGGAGCAGAAGTGCGCACTGTACGCCGTCATCCCAGACAACGACAACAGCCTGAATTTTTTGGTAAGCCTTCTCTACGCCCAGGCGTTCCAGGCCCTCTACTATAGCGCCGACCAGATCCACCACGGGGCGCTGCCCTGCCACGTCCACTTCATCCTGGACGAGTTCGCCGCCATGCCCCTCCCAGGTTTCACCCGTGAACTGGCCACCATGCGTTCCCGGAATATTTCCGCAAGTACAATTATTCAAAATATGGCACAAATCAAGGAGTTATATAAGGATTCGTGGGAGACAATTCCGGGCAACAGTGACACCATTCTGTACCTTGGCGGCAACGAAGCGGCAACCCATAAGTACATTTCCGAGGCCCTTGGGAAAGCCACGATTGATACCCGGACCCACGGTCAGACCAAGGGAAAATCCGGCTCCTACTCGACAAATTTTCAAATGAGCGGCCGCGAATTACTCACTCCAGATGAAGTGCGAGGCTTGGACAACCGCTATGCCATCCTGTTCATTCGGGGTGCGAAACCCGTCATGGATCTCAAGTATGAATTGACCCAGCACCCGGCCATCCGCCACACCATTGACGGCGGCGGGCCGCCCTACATCCACCATCAGGAAAAGCCTGAAGTGAAATTCCCCGGCGAATCGCTGTTCGCTGAAATAACGGACGATACGTCCGAAGAAGAAAAGGAGACTGAAGCCTATGAAGAACCCCAAGAACCTGAAGAAGCCCCAGAACACCCTGGAGAGCCAGAGGAAGATTGAGCGCCGCGCCAAACGGGCCTACGCCGTTTTCGCCTGTCTGGTGCTGTCCATGGCCGTCATGATCGTCCCCGCCTTCGCCGCCGATGACCCGCTGCAGATCGTGGAAAACCTGAGCGATTTCATTTTTTCCCTGATCCGCGCCATCGGCCTGATCCTGCTGGGCTTCGGCATCCTCCAGTTGGGCCTGTCCCTCAAGAGCCACGATCCCTCCCAGCGGGCCAACGGTATGCTCACCATCGCTGGCGGCATTGTCATCACCTTCACCCGTGAGATCCTCACCCTTATCACCGGCTGATGAGGACAGCCACAAGGGGAGGGCGCGTCCGCGCTCTCCCCACTCGTTTCCCGCCGGAGGTGATGTAAATGGGAAGCGGAAATTGGATCGTAGATAACCTGAACTCCGCCCTGGGGACCTGGAACGACAAACTGGCGGAGATCTGGACATTGGTTAGTACCACGCCGGAGAACTTCAAGGGCGGCGCGGTCTGGACGGTGATCACTGGCATCAACGGAGCGCTTCAGGCCATCGGCTGTGCCCTGCTGGTGCTGTTCTTCGTGATGGGCATCGTCAAGACCTGCGGATCGTTTACGGAATTGAAGAAACCAGAGATGGTATTCAAGTGCTTCATCCGCTTTGTGCTGGCCCAGGCGGCGGTGACCCACGGTATGGAGCTGATGTCGGCGCTGTTCCAAGTGGCCCAGGGGATGATCACCACCATCATGGGGGCCTCCGGGCTGTCAGCCTTGACCGCCACCACGCTGCCCACCGAGATGGTGACCATCATTGAGGATGTGGGCTTTCTGGAGAGCATCCCCCTGTGGGCCGTCACTCTGTTGGGGTCGCTGTTTATCTGGGTGCTGTCTCTGGTGATGATTTTAACAGTTTATAGTCGTTTTTTCAAGCTCTATATGGCCACCGCTATCGCGCCCATCCCCATGGCCAGCTTCGCGGGACAGCCCTCCAGCAGTATTGGCGTGGCCTTTCTGAAAAGCTATGCCGCCATCTGCCTGGAGGGCTGTGTGATCGTATTGGCCTGTGTGATTTTCTCGGCATTCGCCTCCGCGCCGCCTGCCATCGCGGACGATACGCTGGCGGCGGCAACCATCGTGTGGAACTATGTTGGCGAACTGATCTTCAATATGTTAGTTCTCGTTGGCGCTATCAAAATGAGCGACCGGCTCATCCGGGAACTGATGGGGCTGGGATGATCAATACCACAGACCCTCGGTGTTGATGGCGCTCTCGCCGTTGGCCCTGGCCTGCCGCACCCGGTAGGCCAGCAGCTCCGCCATGGCCCGTTCCTCCCGCCAATCATCCAGCAGCTCCCAGAGACGGCGGAGCAGCGTCACCACCCAGGACAGGGCGGCGAGGCCAACCAGGGCGAAGAAGATGCCGTCCGCCAGGGCGGCGTGGGCCTGATACCAGCCGTGGAACGCGGTGAGCATCAGGACGGCGTACAGCATGGGGATGCCCAGCCGGAGCTTCAGTGCCAAGCGCAGCAGGATGGGCAGCAGGAACAGACCAATACCAAAAATCATAAACATCATTGCGACAGACCTCCCTTTTTCTGGTTTGTCGCATCTTACCATAGGTGGACAGGCTTTGCAACGACCTGTCTGCCGATTCTTTCACATTGGGGGTGATACCAATAGAAGTCCGCATCAACAAAGAAGTCCGGGACTACCAGGAAAGCCTGTTCTTCGGGCTGTCTCTGCGGCAGTTCCTGTTCGCCCTGCTGGCCGTGCTGGTGGCGGTAGGGCTGTATT
>CAJUPS010000140.1 GCA_910588045.1 uncultured Oscillospiraceae bacterium
CCTCGGGAGTCTTGGTCTCCTCGGGAGTCTTGGTCTCCTCGGGAGTCTTGGTCTCCTCGGGAGTCTTGGTCTCGCTGCCCTCAACAGGCGGAGTGGGGGTTTCCTCGGGAACAAGCGTCACATCAAACGTAATGTTGAACAGGTACTCAATGTTGTCGCTGGCCGTTACCTTCATCGCAGCGCCTGAAAGGTCCTCAACATCAAAGTAAACCGTGTTGTAGGTGGTGTCGCCTACTGTGTACTCACGGCTTGCAATGCTCGCAATGGGACTATTCCATTCTGTCACAGAAGAAGCATCAGAGGTGTTGGTCACAGCATAGTAGCTATAGGTCTTCTTTTCGCCATCGCCAGTCTTAATGGGAATACCAAAACCAACCCAATAGCCTTCTGTATGATTCGCATTGGAATGCTTAACAACATCCTTAGCATAAATCACTACGTTGTAGGTATTGCCACTTACCAGCTCACTGCTGACATCATAGCTGTTGGACAGATTGGTCTTTGGATCACCGCTCTGGGGATGATCCTCTTGGGGAGCAACAACCAGATTGGCATCATTCGGACGGACATCAGGGTTAATAACCAGCGGAGGAGCAAAGGTGTTATCGGTCGTATCCTCGTCCTCGTTGTCCTCGGTCTCCTCGTCCTCGGCAGGAGTGCTGGAATCGGTGACGGTGACATTGGCAGCGCCGTCGCCGGAGACGGTCAGCTCGCCGGTGGCGTCGGTGACCTCGGTGACGGTAGCGGTCTCGGCCACGGCCAGCTCAGCGCCAGTAGCGGTCTCGGCCACGGTGACGCTCTCCACGGTGCCAGCCACGTCGGCCTTCACGTCGGGAGCAGCCACTTCCAGAGCGGAAACGGTAGCGGTCTCAGCAACGGTAACGGTAGCGGCAGCGGCGGTCTCCTGCACGGCTACGGTCTTGACCTCGCCCACAACCTCAACGGCAGCGGCGGGGGCGGCGACCTCGACGGTCTCAACCTTGGCGGTCTCGGCCACGGTCACCACGGCATTCTCGGCCTCCTCGGCCAGGGTCACGGTCTCCACGGTGCCAGCTACGGTGACAGAAGCCTCGGGAGCGGTCACGGTGACGGAAGCGGCCACGGCGGTCTCTTCCACAGTCACCTCGGCCTTGGCCATGACGATGACGGCGTTGACGTCGGCGTTCTCGCCCAACGTCACGGTGGCGCCCTCAGCATCGGGGACGACGACCAGGCCGGTGGCCAGCTTCGCGCCCTTGACGGTCACCTTGACGGGGGCTACAACGACGATCAGGCCCTCGACATCCTCGGACAGCTCGGTGTCCTCGTCGATGTACATAGCGACCTCTTCCTCGCTGTAGCCCAGCTCTTTGGCCAGGTCAGCGTACTCGGCGGCCAGTGCCGTGGCGGGCAGCATACCCAACACAAGGCAGAGGACCGTCAGCAGGGACAAAAGTTTTTTGCGCATGTTTTTTTCCTCCTGAAAAAAATTTATTTCCCATTCGCCTATACGAATTGAGAAACCCAGGTTTCCACGGAAAAATTCCGGGGAAAAGGCGCAATTTACCCCTATAGGCAAACCCACCTTTTCAGCTCAAAGTTTAGCACAATTTCCCGGTTATGGCAAGAGCAAATTTGCATTCCCTTCCACCAATTTTCCAGGCTGCGTTCTTGACAAAACGGGCGGGGCAGGGTATACTAATAGATAGAAAGGGCGCTGCCGGTAAGCGGTTGGCCCTCCGCTATGTTACAGAAGTAACTGTCGTGGTTGGGGCCAGCAAGCGGTTACTTCTTGTTATTCTTAGCCTGTAGAAACAGACTGCAAACACCTATGATGACCAAGCAAAGTTGTAAAACTTCGGATGTACTCATTAGGCAGCCCCCCTTTCCCTTGAGATCAGGAGGCAAGAAGCTGCCCCCTGTCAGGAGGGCCAACCGCGTACCGTTACTGGCAGCGCTGAAAGACAACTCTTTGCTGCTGTCAGTGTAGCACAGCCCGGGCGAAAAAGCAAGAAAAAGAAGGACCCGCAGTCGGTCAAGTATCCCCCTACCCGTGGTAGGGGGATATTTTCTGTTGCCGTTTTGATGCCGGAATGATATAGTTTACAGGTAATACGCAAAAGAGAGGTGCCGCCATGCTTCGCGTTCTGATTGTAGAAGATGAAAAGCCCATTTCCAACCTCATCCGCCTGAGCCTGACCAAGGAGGGCTTCCAGTGCGTGTGCGCCTACGACGGCGCGGAGGCGGCGGACCTGCTGGAGCGGGAGCCGCCCTTTGACCTGATCCTCCTGGACGTGATGCTGCCGGAGGTGGACGGGTTCGAGCTGATGGAGTACATCCGCCCGATGGAGATCCCGGTGATCTTCCTCACCGCCAAGGGGGCCGTGGCGGACAAGGTGAAGGGCCTGCGGCTGGGGGCGGAGGACTACATCGTCAAGCCCTTCGACACCGTGGAGCTGCTGGCCCGCATCGACGTGGTGCTCCGGCGCTACAGGAAGTGCGACATGGTGCTGGAGGTGGGCGGGGTAAAGATCGACACCGCCTCCATGCGGGTCTGGCGGGGGGAGGAGGAGATCAACCTGACGAAGACGGAGTACGACCTGCTGCTCCTCTTCGCCCGGAACCCGAGGCGGGCCATGTACCGGGAGACCATCTATGAGCGGGTCTGGGGCGGGGACTACCCCTTCGGCAGCAAGGCCGTGGACCTCCACGTCCAGCGCCTGCGGAGAAAGGTGGGCTGGGAGAACACGCTGCGGGCGGTGAACAAGGTGGGCTACCGCCTGGAGGTGGAGAAGTGAAGTTCCGGGTGAAAATGACGCTGTGGATGCTGGCGGTGCTCTCGCTGCTGTTCGGCGCGGGGGGCAGTCTGCTGATCTCCGGCTTCTTCCACGACGCCATGGAGCGGGAGAAGGACGCGGCCTTCGCCTCCTACCGCATGGCCTGGAGCGCGCTGCAAATCGTCAACGGGCTGGACCCCTATCTGGATACCGAGGCCATCACCCGGACCATGGAGCAGCTCTGTGAGCAGAATGGCTCCGCCTGGCCCGCCCTGTGCCTGGCCACGGAGACGGACGTCCTCTATGAATCGGGCCCCTCCCTGGCGCGCCTGCTGGAGGGGGAACCGCCCTCGGACGCCTGCCTGATCCGGCTCTTCACGCCGGAGACGGGGGGACGGTGGCTGGCCCTCTCCGGCGCAGTGCAGACCAACGGGGAGACCCTGTTTCTGCACACCACCCACGACGTCTCCTCCCTCTACGCCATGCGCCGCAGTCAGCAGCAGACCTATTTGCGGGTATTCGGGGTGATGGCGGTGCTGTGCGCCGTGGCGTCCTACACCATGTCCCGGCTGCTGACCGCGCCGCTGACCCGGCTGTCCCGGGCCTCCCGGGCCATCGCCTCCGGCAAGTTCGACAGCCGCGTGCCCATCCGGGGCGAGGACGAGATCGCCGATGTGTCACAGGATTTCAACGTGATGGCCGAGCAGATGGAGAAAAAGATCTCCGAGCTGCGGCAGGCCATGGAGCGGCAGGAGCGGTTCGTGGGCAGCTTCGCCCACGAGATGAAGACCCCCATGACCAGCCTCATCGGCTACGCCGACCTCCTGCGCAGCGGGAAGCTGACCCCCGGTGAGCAGGCGGAGGCCGCCGACTACCTCTACTCCGAGGGCAAGCGGCTGTCCAACCTGTCGAAGAAGCTGCTGGAGCTGCTGGTGGTGCGGGAGAAGGACCTGCCCCTCACGGAGGTCTGTCCGGCGGAGCTGGTGGAGGAATTTGCAAACCGCCTCCGGCCCCTGATGGCCCAGCGGAAGATCGCGGTGGCCTGCGCCTGTCAGCCGGGGACGTGCCTCATGGAACCGGACCTGATCTGGTCGCTGCTGCTGAATCTGGCGGACAACGCCCAGAAGGCCATCCCCAGGGAGGGCGGGGAGATCCTGTTTCGGCAGGAGATGCTCCCGGACGGCTGTCGGATCCAGGTGCTGGACGACGGGCGGGGCATTCCGGAGGCGTCCCTGGAGCACCTGACGGAGGCGTTCTATCGGGTGGACAAGGCCCGCTCCCGGAAGCAGGGGGGCTACGGCCTGGGCCTGGCCCTGTGTCAGGAGATCGCGGCGCTGCACCACGGGACCATCCGGTTTGAAAACCGCACCGACGCGCCCCGGGGGGCCTGCGTCACCGTGGAGCTGAGAGGAGGGAGGCCATGAGGCGGTGCAAGCGCTTTTTGCTGGTGCTCTTCACCCTGACGCTGGCGGCAGCGGGGGCGGCGATGCCCTTCGCCGCATCCTGGCTCCAGGACGCCCGGCAGACGGTGTCGGAGACCCGCTCCTTCGACTCCTTCCGCCTCACCCTCCGCCAGGAGGTGGACCTGGGACGGACGCTGAGGCTGATTGCTGCGTCGAACTACTATATCGCCGAGGCGGAGGAGGCGGCGGAGGCCCGCATGACCCGCGCGGACGTCCTGGTCGCGGGGGAGGAGCTCATGAAGGAGCTGATGCAGTTCGGCTTGCTGGAACACTCGGTTTCGTCCACGCCGAGAATCCATCCCCAGACCCTGTGCGCCAACGACGGGAGTATTTCCATCCCCACCTGGACCCTTGACTGGGGGATGCCGGACGCAGAGTCATCTTTATATGTCTGGCTGGACGACGCTTCCGGGAAGGCGTTTTTGATTTCGCTCCCCTGCATGAGCTATTCAGAGGGATATATCTCCAAGAACGGGCGGGAACCCATTTACGCCCGGGTGGAAAACTGGCGGGCATTTCTGGAGGAGTATTACGGTACGGAGGTCCGCCTTGGGAACGAGGCGTGGTTCGATGCGGCCACAAAGATCAATCTGATTTTCTCCCTGGGGACGGCGGAGGACGAGGCGGAATATCAATTGGACCTGTATTACTACTGGATGGACGGCTTCATCACACTGAATCCCTATGTCGAGGAGGTCGGGCCTATCCCGCCCGCCAATGAATCTGTCTACTACGACTCGTAAGATTTCCGATGCCGGAAAGATGCCGGAAAGATAGCCCTTCTATGAAACGCCTCTCTATACTGGAAGCAATCCAGACATAGAGAGGTGTTTTTATGTACAGAAGAGAATCCCGCGCACGCCGCCGGAGAAGAAAAAGCCGCCTGCCCCTGTATGCGTTCCTGTTGGCGGTACTGTCCTTCGTGCTGGCTTTCACCTTCCCGCCGGAGGAGAAAACGGCCCCGCCCGTCCGGACGGCGGCAGTGAAGCCCATTGCCGCCATCTCCGCCCCGGAGCCTGTGCTTCCGGCGGAACCGGAAGCGCCAGACAAAAACCAGTGGAACCTGATTCTGGCAAACCCCTGGAACCCCCTGTCGGAGGATTACGCCTTTACACAGAAGGCCCTCCCAAACGGCCTTGTGGTGGACGAGCGGTGCTATCCCGATTTGCAGGCTATGATGGACGCCTGCCGCGCATCGGGCCTGTCGCCGGTGATCTGCTCGGCCTACCGCAGCTATGAGAAGCAGGAGGAGCTTTTCCGGCGCAAGGTGGACAAGCTGACCGCCCGGGGATATTCCGCCGGGGACGCCCAAACCGAGGCCGCCAGGGAGGTGGCCCTCCCCGGCACCAGCGAGCACCAGACGGGCCTGGCGGTGGACATCGTGGACCTGGACAACCAGAACCTGGACGAGAGCCAGGAGGACACCGCCGTCCAGAAGTGGCTGATGGAGCACAGCTGGGAGTACGGCTTTATCCTCCGCTATCCCAGCGGAACCAGCGACCTCACGGGCATCATCTACGAGCCCTGGCACTACCGATATGTAGGCCGCGAAGCCGCCCAGGCCATCCACGACCAGGGGGTGTGCCTGGAGGAGTATCTGGCAGCGTAGGCGTTCGTGCTGTGTCGATTCCCCCTTGCAAATTTCGGGAAAGACTGGTAAAATGGTGGTTACCACTGGGATTTCCCCGCAGGGCGCGGATAAAGTTGAAGGAGGAGACGATACAGCCATGAAAATTTTAGTGACCGACGGAATGGACAAGACCGCACTGGAGCAGCTCAAGCAGAACGGCCATGAAGTAACGGAGCAGTTCTATCCCCCCGAGGAGCTGGGCGCAGCCCTGCGGGAGTATGACGCGGTAGTGGTGCGTAGCGCCACCAAGGTCCGCATTCCCCACATCGACGCGGCCAAGGGCGGAAAATTGAAGCTCATCATCCGCGGCGGCGTGGGCGTAGACAACATCGACGTGAAATACGCGGAGGAAAACGGCATCACCGTGAAGAACACCCCCCGGGCCTCCTCCAACTCCGTGGCGGAGCTGGCCATGGGCCACATGTTCTCCTGCGCCCGCTTCCTCTCTGCGGCGGGCCACACCATGCGGGAGGGCAAATGGGAGAAGAAAGCCTACGGCAAGGGCATCGAGCTGGGGGGCAAGACCCTGGGCATCATCGGATTTGGCCGCATCGGTCAGGCTCTGGGCCGTATGGCCAAGGGCATCGGCATGGAGGTCATCGCCCAGGACATCTTCCATGTCCCCGGCATCGAGGAGCAGATGGGCATGAAGTATGTGGAGCTGGACGAGCTGCTGGAGCGCTCTGATTTTATCTCCCTGCACACCCCCAGCCTCAACGGCGTGAAGCTCATCTGCAAGGAGAACATCGACAAGATGAAGGATGGCGTGGTGTTCGTCAACACCTCCCGGGGCGACAACGTCAACGAGGACGACCTGCTGG
>CAJUPS010000141.1 GCA_910588045.1 uncultured Oscillospiraceae bacterium
CCAGATAAAACCTCTGCTGGTCGGCCAGCATGTTGTTCCAGATGTAGCGGCAGCAACCGAAGGTCTTTTCAAACAGCTCGGCCTGGGCCGCATCGGGATAGAGCCGGACCTTGATGGTGGTGAACTGAATGGCCTTGTCATTTTTGCGTGACACTTTTGACTTTCCAGGCATCGCGGCTCCGCCTCCGTTTATCCGAAATATCAAAATTTGGACGAGGTAGTATAAAACCCCGTCCAAAAAAATTTTTTTCAAAAAGTCTTATTTCTCTGCGTCTCATGTCGATATGTAATACAGAACAAAGGTAAAAATCTTCGAGATTCCCTGGACGGCTAAGTATACAATTCCGTCCAGATTTATTTTGTCCCTGTGCGGATTACAGCCATCTCAGCACGAAGAGCAGCGTCACGGAATGTGGATTTAGGAATGCCACAGGCTTCCGCCGCCGCCCGCAGCGTCATTCGTCTGTCTCTCCACGCCTGCCGCAATTCTTCAAAGCTATCTGGCAGTGTGTGGCATGGCGGACCAAAACGCACCCCCTTGGCTTTCGCTTCCGCAATGCCCTCCGCCTGTCGTTGACGGATATTTTCCCGTTCCGTCTGCGCCACATAGCTGAGGAGCTGAAGGACAATGTCCGCAATCAGCGTTCCGGTCAAATCGCGCCCTTGCCGGGTATCCAGCAAGGGCATGTCCAATACTACAATGGCGGCTTTTCGCTTTTTTGTGATTACGCTCCATTGCTCTAAAATTTCATCATAATTCCGGCCCAATCGGTCAATGCTTTTGACCACCAGCACATCCCCTGGCTGCAACACTCGCACCAATCGCTGATAGCATGGACGGTTGAAGTCTTTTCCTGACAGTTTTTCTATGATAATGTTTTTTTCTGCCACGCCAAATTCCTGCATAGCGGCAAGCTGACGGGCCTCGTTTTGTTCTTGGGTGGATACCCGAACATAGCCGTAAGTTGTCTCTGTCATACTTCGGTCCCCTTCTGTAAATATGGTATCTCTATATTTTACAGAAAAATAGCAGCTAAACATCTCAGAGAACCGAAAGTTGCCCTATTGAATCCCTTTTCTTCGCAATGAATAGCGTGTAAAATACAGCAGTTTATTGGCCTACAGCATCGCAAATGCGGCATAAGCTGGAAAAAGGGCGAGAGCTTTTTGGGACGCTCTGGTGATATGGTATTTGCCCTACAGCGAAGGAAGGTTGGGAAGAAAGTGAAACACTGCCCGGTGATCCGTTTCGAGGGCTGACTGCCTACGCTGCCCCCTCGCCGTAGAGATCGTGATTGACCTGGGCGGCGTAGTGGTTCTCAATGGTCGCCGGGGCGTTGTACAGCACCGTGAGCAGGTACTGCTTCATGTTCCGTACCTGGGTGGTGTTCTCTTTCAGGCAGTCGAACACAAACACGATGTGTTCCCGATCCAGTTTCAGCAGCCGGGATTTCACCACCGCCTGGGGGAAATCGTTCCCCGCTACCCGGAGGGTTTCCTTGCTGGAGCAAACGGCCTCCACCATGATCTCCACCATCTCGTCCAGCTGACCGGCATCGTAGGGGCGCTCCCGCACAAAGCCATCGTAGCCGATGTTCTCCCGGATCAGTTCCCGGTAGGCGTCCATCTCGCCTTTGCTCACTCTGCTGCGCCTTGTTCGTTTCTTTCCTTTCGTTTCAGACGGCTGTGCCGCTACGGGAGGGGAGGAAAAGAAAGGAAAAGATTCCGTACTTACTGAGTCAGTAATTTTTTGATCTTTTTTTACTGGGTCTTTCTTTATTTGCGTTGGATTTTCCGTCAACGTGGCCCCCGCTGACGGAGAAACCGTTGACGGGTTTTCCGACAACGGTTGGGCCGAAGACGGCCCTTCCGGCGGCGGCTCATGAGAGGCGGGATACTCCCGGATGATGTACTCGTTGCTGCCGAACTTGCCATCCTTGCCGGTGGTCTGATGCCGCTGGATGTACCCGGCTTTCTCCAATTCCACCACGGTGGCCCGGATAGCGTCTTTGCCCTCCAGGCTGATCTTGGCGAGGCCGGAGAGGGTGTAATCCCAAGTTTCTGGGAGGGACAGCATAAGGGAGAGAAGCCCTTTTGCTTTCAAAGAAAGGCCCTTGTCCCGCAGGTGGTAGTTGCTCATGACGGTATAATTCTGGGTGCGCTCCACGCGAAAAACTGCCATATTGAACACTCCTCGTTTATAAAAATAAGAGGGCTTGGGAACAGGTCAAACCTACTCCCAAGCCCATTTTTCAAAAGATAGGGGTCCCGTAGCCCCAGATTTCGTAATGTCCTACGCTGTAGCTGCGCTGACGGCAGCTATCGCCGCTGTTGCCCTCCACGGTGTAGACGATGCCATTCTCCACCCGTTCCACGATGCCCACATGGTCGGGGAGATCATCCTGCGGCCCGGAGGAACCCTTGTTGTCCCAGTCAAAAAATATCAAGTCACCGGGATGCGGCTCGTAGTTGTTGTCCTGCCACAGCCCCCGATCCTTGAACCAGTTGGAGCCGCCTGTGCATCCAGCGAACTTGGGGATCACCCCAGCGTCAATGTAGCCGCACTCGTTGGCGCACCAGCTCACAAAACAGGCGCACCACTCCACCCGGCTGTTGAAGCCATACCAGCTCCAGTAGGGCTGGCCGCCCACGTTGCCCACCTGGGACAGCGCCACGGCCACAATCTCACCGCTGTTGCCGTAGAGAAGCTGGTTCCACAGGTCCCGGCTCTCCGGCGTTAGGAGGCTGTCCAGCGCGGCGTTCTGCTCGTCTGTAAATTGATAGAACACCCGCATATCATCCACCGTCCGTGGGGTGACGGTGATGGTCAAAATGGTTTCCGTCCAGGCTTCCGCGTCCTCGGCGGCGGGGTGGTCCACGGTCCTGGTCGCCGTGGTGATTTTCGTCATATCCCAGAACACCGTCCGCAGCCGCTCCACCCGATCTGCATCTAAAATGACCACATCCACGCCATCCCCGGACACAGTTTTGACCGAGAAAACGGCGAACACGTCCGCCCAGGACGGAGGACGGCCCACGATCTCCACGCTGTCATAGCTGCCACCGGCTTGGAGACCAGACAGGGTATCGGCATACTCCCGGTTGATCTGGGCCACGGCTGCCGAGGGCGAAACCGCGTCCGGGCCGCTGCTGCCGCCTGAGAAGAAGATGCCGAAGGGCGAGGCGATGAGCAGGCCCACCATACAGATCACCAGCACGATCACAATGGCGATCCAGCCGCCAGCGGCGATGGCTGCCGCCAGTTCCTGCATCGCCGCAATGGCCGCTTTTACCGCCGCCACGGTGGCTTTGGCCGCAGCCTTGGCGGTGGTCGCCGCCGCTTTTGCCGTGGCCCGTGCAGCCTGTACGGCCCTCTGGGTGGCCTTTACGGTGGCCTGGGCCGTCCTCTGGGCAGCTTTGGCGCTTTGCGCCGCAGTCTTGGTGGTTCGGGCGGCGGTTTTGGCCGTCCGCTGGGTAGTCTTGATCGTCTTTCGTGCGGAGCGATCCGCCGTTTTGATAGCATGACGGGCAGTGCGCTCTACATTTTTCTGAACAGAGCGCCCCGTTTTCACGATAGCTTTGCCGCCATCCCGCACAGGCTGAGTATCAGGATTTCCCGGACTCACCGGCCTACGGACAGTGTGAGCAGAGGCATATCCCCGCCGCGCCGGAGCGGGAGGTGAGGTATCTCCACCGGCCTTGGCCTGGGGAACGGTACCGCTACCTGCCTGCTGGCTCTCCGCCCGTTTCATCGCCGCCGTTCGCCCACGTTCCCGCACAAACTCCTGCTTGCCCTGGGCAAGCGCCTGGGGTGGCTGCTCAGGGGCAGATGGGGGCTGTCGCTGGATGTAGGCGTCCTTTGTCTTGATGGACAGCCGTTCAGGGGGCTTGCCCCCGTTGGATGGGGCGGTTGCGTGGTCAGAGGGAGAGGTGGTGACTTCCCTGGTCTTGATCTGCGGGCGTTCCGGCCTGCCCTGCGGAGCGGGGGCCTCCTCTGCATGGACAGCACGGGCGGCCTCCTTTGTTCTGATCTGTGGATGCTCCGGTTCACCCGGTGCAACCAGCTCCGCACCATCAGAGGACACACGGCCACCATGAACAGTGGATTCCCGCGTTTTGATCCTCTGCCGTTCTGGGCCAGCAGCAGTGGCAGGTTCCGCTCTGCTGCCCCCAGGCAGCGCTGTATCGCCCTCTCTGGCAGTCACAGCCTCCCGTGTCTTGATTTTAGGCTGTTCCCGTGGGGGCGGTTCGTGGGGCGAGGGCCGCTCTGCCGGGGCCTCCGGAGATAGCTCCTGCTCCACGGGCGGATCTGTGGCAGTGTGGGTATCTCTCTCTGCTTTCCGCTCCCTGGCGGCTTTTTTCTTCTTCAGAAGATACTCTATACCACGCTCGGTACGCCGCACCCCGCCAACGGCGGTATCCTCGATCCGGTCGCCGCCGTAGTCGCTGGCCTGCCCACGCTGGGCAGTCTCCCGGAGCTGGCCCCGCAGGCGTTCCGTACCGTCATCCAGCCCACGGCGGACAAGCTCCTTCGGCGCAGCCTTGACTTTTTCCTTTAATCTGCCCTTTACTGTGCGTTTTTCTTTGATTTTTGCGATGATTCATCACCTCCCACAACGGGGAACAGGGTCGCAGTTGCGGCCCTGTTCCAGATATTCTCACGATGTTTTCTGCTCCGATAATTTGGTGGTCATCAAGCGGTAGAGCCGGTTCTTGGGGAAATTGTCCATAAACGGCACGATGGCGCTGCCGCACTTGATGAGGCCGCGCCCGAAGTCCACGTTGGTGATGTAGGAGAGCTGGTTGTCCGAAATGTTCAGCAGCCGCGCCAGCTCCGCCCGGTCTGTGGCCGCCTGGTTCAGCATGACCAGGAACTCGCTGTTGGCCAGCATGGTCCGGGCGGTGTGGGACTGGAGCAGATCGTCCACGTTTTGAGTGAGGCCGGTACAGCAGGCCCCGTACTTTCTGACACGCTTCCAGAGGGTAAACAGGAAATTAGCGCTGTATTCGTGCTGGAAAAGAAGGTAGATTTCATCGATATAGACCCAGGTGTTCCGGCCCAGTGCCCGGTTGCGGATGACCCGGTTGAACACGCTGTCCAGCACTACCAGCATACCAACGGGAAGGAGCTGCTTGCCCAGATCCCGGATGTCGTAGCAGAGGATTCTGGCGTCCGTGTCCACGTTGGTGGGCTTGGCGAAGGTGTTGAGGCTGCCCTCGGTGAACAGTTCTATCGCCAGGGCCACGTCCCGCGCCTCCGGCTCGGACTGGCGGAGCAGTTCGGCGTGGAAGTCCTGGAGGGTAGGCGCTTTCCCCTGGTAGCCGCCCTTGATGTAGCTGTGGTAGACATTGGCGGTGCAGCGGTCGATGATGGATTTCTCCTTGGCGGACAGCAGCCGGTCGCCCATGAGCTGTTCGCACAGGGACAGCAGGAACTCGGACTTCAGCACCACCGGATTCTCGCCGTCCCCGTACCCCTGCTCCATGTCCATGGCGTTGATGTGGTTGGGTGATGTGGCGGAAATACTGATGACCTCGCCGCCCAGCCCTTCAATGAGGGGCCGATACTCCGACTCTGGATCTATGACGATGATGTCATCCTCCGTGGAGAGGGCCAGATTGACCATCTCCCGCTTGGCGCTGAAGGACTTGCCGGAGCCGGACACGCCCAGTACAAAACCGTTGCCGTTCAGCAGTTCCTTGCGATTGGCAATAATGAGATTCTTGGAAATCACATTCTGACCATAATACACGCCACCCTGATCCCGTACCTCCTGAGCCTTGAAGGGCATGAGGACGGCCAGGGCTTCGGTGGTGAGCGTCCGCAGGGCGTCGATTCGGCGCAGACCCAGGGGAAGGGCTGTCACCAGCCCGTCCGCCTGCTGCCAATTCAGCGTGGCCAGTTGGCACAGGTGCTTTCGGGCGGTGGACTGGAGGGCATCGGTGTCACTGTCCAACTCCTCTTTGCTGTCTGCCAGATGCACCAACGTCACCACGGCGAACATCATCCGCTGGTCACGAGTGGTGAGGTCGTCCAGCATTTCACGGGTCTCCTTCCGCTGCTGCTCCAGGTCGTAGGGGACAACGGCAGAGAAGTTGTTGTTGCTGTTCTGCCGCCGCTGCCAATTGGTGACATTCGTCTCCACACCCAGCAGGCGGCTCTGCATCTCCCGCACCGCCTCATCTGTGGGGACGGGGATCACGTCAATGGACAGCATCATGGTGCGGTTCAGGGCGGTCAGCTCACTGATCATGGAGTCCTTGATGTAGCTGGCGTACTCTTTCAAAAACAGCACCCGCCCAAACTTGTCCCCCATGACGAAGTAATCTTTCTTAAATTCCAGGCTGTCCGGGCAGATGGAGTCCTTGAAGGAATGCCCCTTCCGCATCAGGTCCCGCAGATCCACATGGAACTCGGTTTCCTCCCCGGTGCGGTAGAAGTCATGCAGCACCCGCAGGCGCTCCACCGCGTCCAGTTCCTCGCTGCGGGCGTCCAGGTGGCTGAGACGGGTGGTCACGTCCGCCGTCACCCGGTCGAAAAAGGTGCGGGCCTCCTCGATGCTCTTGCGGTGGACGGAGAGGGTGATGTACCGCTCCTGCACCACGCTGTTGGAGGAGTCCGTCACCTTGTCCATGAGCATGGCGTTGTACTC
>CAJUPS010000142.1 GCA_910588045.1 uncultured Oscillospiraceae bacterium
CCAGCCGCAGCTCGCACAGCCGCAGCCGCAGGCCCTCCAGGGTCCGGGGGTCCGGTTCTCCCTCCGGCAGGCGCACCACGGCCCCGTCCCGTCGTCCCGTGGTGATGTACCCCTCCGATTTCAGGAGCTGATACGCCTTGCTGGCGGTCATCATATTGATGCCGCACTCCTCCGCCAGGGCCCGGATGGTGGGCAGCCTCTCCCCGGGCGACAGCTCCCCCGAGGCGATGGCGGCCACCACCTGATTCCTGATCTGCTGATACACCGGCACGTCGCCGGAGAAATCCAATCGCAGCAGCACGGTTCCCACCTCCTTTGCATTATTTAGTATAATACAAATAATGCAATCTGTCAAGAAAAATACGGCGCGGAGTTTTCTCCGCGCCGTGGGGATCAGTGGTGGCAGCCGTGGCGGTGTCCTGTGCCTGTGGACGCTGCGGCGCAGGTCCCGGCGCAGTAACCGGCCTCGTGGTGGTTGCCGCAGTAGGTCACGCCGCTGTGGACGTGCCGTCCGGCAGTGGTACAGCCCTCCACCGGGCACAGGGTCAGGCACTGCCCGTCGCAGAAGCCGCACCCGTGGTTGCTTCCGCAGTAGGTCACGCCGTCGTGGTCGTGCCGTCCGGCGATCTCGCAGCCCTCCACATCGCACAGCGCCAGGCACTGGCCGTCGCAGTAGCCGCTCTCGTGGTCATAGCCGCAGTAGATCACGCCGTTGTGGGTGTGCCGCCCCGCCGTATCGCAGTTTTTGACGGTGCACACGGTAACCTGGGTCTGCTTCCGCCTGCCGCCGTGGTGGCCGTGGGCCAGGGCGGGGACCATCAGCGCCAGCGCCGTGGCGCAGACCAGCAGCAGGATCACAGCCCGCTTTTGCATTGGTTTTTTCATAACAGAAGTCCTCCTTCATCCATCGTCATTCTATCGCTCCCGGCGGACAGCCGCCGGAAATGCTTCTCAAAAGAGTGGTCCATCTATACTTACCACAATGTCCCGGAAAAGTCAATACGGTATCCGGCCCTAAACCTCGGGAACGGGCATCTGCGGCAATCCGTGCTCCCCCAGAACCCCGTTGACCCACCTCACGAAGGCGGGCGCACCCGGGTCGAAGTCGTACCCGGCGCTGCCCAGGTAGACATAGGAGCCGTCCTCCGGCCGCTGGAAGAGCAGGAACGCGGGGCTGTCGGAGCTGAAGCCGCCCACCCAGCCGTCCTCGTCCACGTAGATCCCCCCGGCCAGCATCACCCGTTCCGGGGCGGAGGTGTGGAACTCATACTGGACTTGGTATACGACCAAATCAAGCCCCTCCGGTATCCGGTCCGTCTCGGCGGGGTATACCGGAAACAGGTCCATGATGCAGTAGTCGTCCCACGCCGGACGGTCCGCAGAGGCGTTATCCCGCTCCTGCCACCGCGCAAACTCCGTCCGCACGGTCTCCAGCGCCGTCTCCAGCACGGCGGCGGGGACCTGGACGCCGGAGAGCGTGTGGTCCGTCATCTCCCGCACCGGCTTGCAGAGCAGCAGATTTTTCCCGTCAAAGTACAGCGCCCGGGAGGCGGAAAATCCGCCGTCCCCGCCGGAGACGATCCCCTGCACCTGGAGACACCGCGCCTCCGGGGACCAGGCACAGGGGGTCACGGGAGCAGCCAGCTCCGGCCAGAACTCCCGCAGCGCCGCAAGGGCGTCCGTCTCATAGAGCTGTCCGCCCCACTGGAAAACCAGCTGGGCCCGATCCCAGCCGTCGGTGGATACCAGCTCCTCCGTGCCATTGCCGTCCAGGTCGATCCGCTGCGCCTCGCCGTACATCCGGGCCAGCAGGTAGACCTCCGTTCCGGCCTCACTCTCCTGGAAGATATAGTAGTCGTTGACCGTGCAGGTCCCCGTCTCCAGCTGGTCCTCATAGGTGATACATACGCCGTCGTACCCGAACAGGTCCGTGAACGCCTCCTCCACGTACTCCTGCTCCGGGAAGCACAGGAAGTAATCGCCCGTGAAAGCGTTCATAGCGGTAACGTGAGAAGAGACATAGGTATTTCCGCCATAGTTCCATGCAAAAGTAGTGCAATCTTCCGTTGTCGAGCATCCGCCGCCCACCATGTCCCAGTTATCGTGGTGCCTCTCCCCGTGGTGGTCCGTGAACAGGTGCTCCGGGGAGAGCACCTCCACCGGCACCGGCTCATAGGGGGCCTGGTCCGTCAAGATGGTCAGCACCGGATCGCCCGCCGGGAGAGTGTCCGCCGCATTGCCCGGAGGCGCGGCGGCAGAGGGCGTATCGGGCGTCTCCGGCGTGTCCGCCGGTTCCGCAGGCGCGGCGGGAACATCCGGTTCCTTCGACACCGCCGCCACACAGCCGGTAAAGGTCACCGCGCACACTGCCACGGTCACCGCCAGGACGGCGCAGAAGGCGGCCCGCTTCATCTTCCGGTTCTCCGCAATCCGGGTGATGCGCTCGGCCAGACGCTTCTTGTCGGAGGTCATGGTGGTGGCCGTCAGCAGCACGCCGCCCGCAGACCGCTTCACCGGGATCAGCCGCAGCAGGGTCCGCCCGTAGGGGACCCGCTCCTCCTCGCCCAGCGTCCTCAGGGCCAGCTCGTCGCAGGAGAGCTCGCAGTCCTCCTTGGACGCCCGGGCCGCCAGCCACACCAGGGGGTCAAACCAGTACACCGCCAGGCACACCCCCCGCAGCAGGGACCACAGCGGGTCCCACTGCCTGGCGTGGGCCTCCTCGTGGGCCAGGATGTGCCGCAGTCCCTCCCGGTCCTCCAGGGCGGCAGGGGTCAGATAGATAGCGGGCCGAATAAGCCCGAACAGGCACGGGGACACCAGTCCCTCCTCCACCAGGTACACCGGCCGCTTGCAGTCCGGAAACTCCAGGGGGATACGCGCCCGCCGCAGCTTCATCCAGAAGCCCAGGTTGGACGCCGCCAGCCAAAGGGCCATCACGGCCATACCCGCTTTCCAAGCCAGATCAAGTGCTTCCTCCAATGTAAATGCGTAGGTAATCAGTGTTTTTTCGTCCTCCGACACTACGGGATGCCCCTCTATGGGCAGGACCTCCTTCCACGCGGGCCTTGCGACGACCGAAGTATAGGAGATGGGTTCCTCCTGCACCGGCAGAACATAGACCGTGTTCTCCTCCAGCCGGGCCTCCGCCGCCGCCCGCACGGGCTGTGAGACCGACAGCACGCTGAAATCCGCCGCCGGGAGGTTCACCGGCACCAGCAGACGCACCAGCACCAGCGCCCACAGGGCGTATTGCACCCGCCGGGAGATCCTCTTCCGGAAGACCTGCCGCAGAACCAGCAGCGCCAGGATCAGCACGGAGGAGGTCAGCAGGATCTCTTTCATTTCGCCTCGCCTCCCGCCTTTTCCAGAATGGCGGACAGCTCCGCGATGTCGTCCCGGGACAGCCCCCGGCTCTCCACCAGGGAGCTCATCATCAGCCCCAGACTGCCGCCGTAGACCTTGCCCAAAAAGCTCTCCGTCTCCGTCCGGGCCGCGTCCCGCTGCGCTAAGAGGGGGTAGTACCGCTTGGCCCGCTCCCCCTGCTCACAGCCCACGGCCCCCTTGGCCTCCAGCCGGGAGAGCATGGTGATGACCGTGTTCTTGCCCCACCCCGTCTCCTCCCGCGTGGCGGCGGTCAGCTCCATGATGGTCATGGGACTGTGGGCCCAGAGCCGGTTCATCAGCTTCCACTCGCCGTCGGATAAACTGATCCGCTTTTCCATTCCACCGGCCTCCTTTCCGTGGTATACGTCCGTCTACCGTTACCATACCACACAGGTACACATTTGTCAACCCCCCAAAAATCCCCCTGCGTCTCCGCAGGGGGATTTTTATCTGCACTATCAGATATACTGCTGTTTCTCCACGTCGATGACCCCCCGCGTAGTGAGCCGCAGGGTGGGGATCACCGGCAGGGACATAAAGCTGAGGGTCATAAAGGGGTCGATGTCCCGGCTGACGCCCAGGGCGAAGGCCGCGTCCTTGGCCGCCTCCAGGTCCCGGTTGACGTTCTCCAGGGTGTCGTCGCTCATGAGGCCCGCGATGGCCAGGGCCACCTCGCCCTTAATCTGCCCGTTCTCCAGGACCACGATGCCGCCCTTGTTCTCCGCCACCCGGTTGGCGGCGGCAGCCATGTCCTCCTCGTTTGTGCCCACCACGATGATATTGTGGGAGTCGTGGGAGACGCTGGTGGCCACCGCGCCCCCCTTCAGGCCGTAGCCCTGGAGGTAGCCGATGCCGATGTGGTGGGTGTTCTTGTGGCGCTCAATGACGGCAATTTTCAGGATGTCCCACCCGGTGTCGATGCGGTCGGAGTAGCCCTGGTCGGTGGTGACCAGCTCCCCGGGGACCATGCCGATGATGCCCCTGGGGCGGCGCTCGGCGAAGTCCTCCGCCGTGAGGCGGGCGAGGTGGAAGGTGTCGTGGGCCTTCTGGGACAGGTAGGGGTCGATCTCCGGGGCGGGGAAATCCCGGACGGAGGTCCCATCGTACATCTCCACGCCCTTCTTGAAGACCTGGAGGATGTTGAAATCCTGGAAGTTGTCGATGACGGCGAAGTCCGCCAGGTAGCCCGGGGCGATGGCCCCCCGGTTGTTGAGCAGGAAGTAGCGGGCCGCGTGGTGACAGGCCACCTTCACTGCCACGATGGGGTCCACTCCCTGGCGGATGGCCTCCCGGACGTTGAAGTCGATGTGGCCCTTCTCCAGCAGGTCGCTGGGGTGCTTGTCGTCACAGCAGAACATGCACCGGTCGGCGTACTGTGGGGTCAGCAGGGGGAGCAGGGCCTCCAGGTTGTGGGCGGCGGTGCCCTCCCGGATCATGATGAACTGGCCCCGCTCCAGCTTGGCGATGGCATCGGCGGGGTCGAAGCACTCGTGGTCGGAGTACACCCCGGCGGCGATGTAGGCGTTGAGGTCGTTGCCCACCAGGCCGGGGGCGTGTCCGTCGATCTTCTTGTGGTGGGCCTGGGCGGCCACGATTTTCTCAATGACCTGGGGGTCCGCGCCGATGACCCCGGGGTAGTTCATCATCTCCGCCAGCCCCTGGACCCGGGGGTGGTCGTAGAAGGAGTCGATGGTCCGGTAGTCCAGCACCGCGCCGCTCTCGTCCATGGGCGTGGAGGGGACGCAGCTGGGGAGCATGAAGCGCACGTCCACGGGCAGGTCCTCGGTGGCCTGGAGCATGTACTCCACGCCGTCGGTGCCCATGACATTGGCAATCTCGTGGGGGTCGGTGATGACAGTGGTGGTGCCGTGGGGCAGCACCGCCTTGGCGAACTCCTTGGGGGAGACCATGGCGCTCTCCAGGTGGATGTGGGCATCGATGAAACCGGGGAGGACGATCTTCCCGGACATGTCCAGCTCGATCTCCCCTCGGTACTCGCCCATGCCCACGATCAGTCCCTCCGCCACGGCGATGTCCCCGCAGCAGAGCTGATTGGAGAAGACGTTGACATACGTGGCATTTTTCAGAACCAGGTCGGCTTTTTCCCGGCCCGCGGCCACCTCAACGATCCGCAGCTTTTTATTGAGCTTGCGGTTGATCCGGCCGGTATAGCTCTCAGCTCCCATAAGCGATCCTCCTTTTTTCAGTTGTTCTCACGGTCAAATGGGTAAAAAGAAAGCAGACCCAGTATGGTCCCGCCGCCTTTCGGCTATTGTACCATACAGAATCTGCTTTGTCCACAAAAAATCAGGCAGGGTGCCAAAGAATTTTTTAATCCGGCCGGATGACCGCTTCTCCTGCGGCCAGGGAGGCGGGCACGTCGATGACTCGTTGGTTCCTGCTGCCCCGCCAGGGGAGGGCGAGCGAGCGCTGTTCCATCAGGAATGGGCCGTCCACCAGGACGTCCACCTCGGCGAGGAGGGCCTTCTGGCCCTCAGACCCCTGGTCCCGGAGGTACTCAAAGGTCCAGCCGGAGTAGGCCCAGACGTTCAGGTTGTTTTCGTGGGCGATCCTTGCCAGGGCGAGGCAGTCCTCGCTCTGGGCGAAGGGGTCCCCCCCGGAGAGGGTGAGGCCGTCGGTGAGGGGATTTTTCAGCAGTTCCGCCGCGACCTCCTCCACGGTCATTTCTTTTCCTCCGTTGGGGTCATGGCTTTCAGGGTTATGGCAGCCGGGGCAGTGGTGAGGGCAGCCCTGGACGAAGCAGGAGAAGCGGAAGCCGGGGCCATCCACAATAGAGTCTTGAACCAGGCCAAAGATTTTCATTTTCTTTCCCCTTTTACGATAAGATAGATGTTGGTATCATAGCACGGGGGAAAATATCTGTCAATCCGCGCCCTGCGGGCGCGGCGGCATTGAATCTGCGGCGCTGTGCGCCGCGTCCACTTGTTTCTTATCGATAACCCGGGACCTACGCGGCCCCGGACTCCGCGCCTACTTTTTGTGTGAACAAAAAGTAGGCAAAAAGTCACTTAGGAAACGGGGTTTCCTAAGAACCTTCCTGATTACGGGGGTTATTGTTTTTTTGCGCCCGAGGCACAGATTTCCGGTCTAAACTGACTGCTGTCCGCTTACCGGTCTTCAGCGTCTATTTTAGCGTGGTGATCGGTAGCCCCTACCGTCTCGCTTTAGCAAACTCCCCGGGGTGCGTAACGAAAG
>CAJUPS010000143.1 GCA_910588045.1 uncultured Oscillospiraceae bacterium
TGCAGGGAGTACCCCTTTGAAAGGGCGTCAGCCGGAGTTCTACAAGTACCAGACCACTAGATCAGATGCCCGTAGGACCCGAAATTCGGCGGCTTCGCCTAACAAAGCCTGAAACGCACTCCGCAAATCCCCCGCATAGGGAGCGGCGCTCCGGGCCGCTCCCGCCAAGGGGTTCTTAGACCGTAGGTCTAAGCGCGTTTTTGCCTACTTTTGCCGCGCGGCAAAAGTAGGCGCGGAGTCCGGGGCCGCGTAGGTCCCGGGCTATCGACAAAGAAGAATCTAAACGATTGCCCGCAGGGACGTCATTTAGCCGCTTTTGGCGTCTAAACGACCGTCCCGGCACTCGGCCGGAGGCCGAGCGCATGGGCCGCAAAGAAGAAACGAGGAATAACGATGAAACTATGGGGCGGCCGTTTCCGCAAGGAAACGGACAGTCTGGTAAATGACTTCAACTCTTCCATTCAATTTGATTCCCGGATGTATCGGGAAGATATAGAAGGAAGCATAGTCCATGCGACCATGCTTGCCGACTGTGGAATCATCTCCCAGGAGGATAAAGACCAAATCACCCACGGCCTGCAAGAAATTTTAGCGGACATCGAGGCCGGAAAAATCGAGTTTACCGCCGACAACGAGGACATCCACATGAATGTGGAATCCCTCCTGACGGAAAAAATCGGCGCCGCTGGCAAGCGCCTCCATACCGCCCGCAGCCGGAACGACCAAGTGGCTGTGGACCTTCGCCTCTACCTCCGAAGAGAGATCGATGAAATCATAGTGGAAATCCTGAACCTCCAGCAGGCCATCCTGGACCAGGCGAAAAACCACCAGGAAACCGTCATGCCAGGTTACACCCACCTCCAACGGGCCCAGCCCATCTCCTTTGCCCAGCACCTCCTGGCCTACGGCGAACAGCTCAAGCGGGATGTGACGAGATTGGCCGACTGCAAGGCCCGTATGAACGTCTGCCCCCTGGGCAGCGGCGCCCTGGCGGGCACCACCTATCCCATCGACCGCTGGCAGACCGCCAAGCTCCTGGGCTTCGATGCCCCCTGCTCCAACAGCCTGGACGGCGTCAGCGACCGGGACTACGCTGTGGAGCTCTTGAGCGATTTGTCCATCTTGATGATGCACCTCAGCCGCTTTGCCGAGGAGGTCATCCTCTGGTGCAGCTGGGAGTTCAAATTTATTGAACTGGACGACGCCTACTCCACAGGAAGCTCCATCATGCCCCAGAAGAAGAACCCCGACGTGGCCGAGCTGGTCCGCGGCAAGACAGGCCGCGTCTACGGCCACCTCATGGGCCTCCTGACCACCATGAAGGGGCTGCCCCTGGCCTACAACAAGGACATGCAGGAGGACAAGGAACCGGTCTTCGATGCCATCGACACCGTAAAAATGTGCCTGCCCGTCTTCGCCGGGATGATTGCCACCATGCGGGTCCTGCCCCAGAATATGCGCCGCGCCGCCGGGGGCGGCTTCATCAACGCCACCGACTGCGCCGACTACCTCGCCAAAAAGGGGATGCCCTTCCGCGACGCTTACACTACAGTAGGAAATCTGGTCTATTACTGCACCGAAAATGGGAAGCTTCTGGAGGAGCTGACCCTGCCGGAGCTGCAAAGGATCTCCCCCCTGTTCGGTGAGGACGTCTACGAAGCCCTCAGCCTGGAGACCTGCATGGGGCAGCGCCGCAGCTATGGTGGTCCCGCCGTGGAGGAGACCTCCCGGCAGATAACAGAGCTTGACCAATTTGTCCAGAAATATCGGGCAATGACCACAGACATCATCGGCGGCTGTCACGCGGAGGTATGACTATGAGACGGGGAGGCAGAATCATACTCCTGCTGGCGCTGACCCTGGGCCTGACAGCCTGCGGCGCGCCGCCGGAGACCGCCCCCGCGCCCGGCGAGGCGGTGACGGAGACCGTGCCCGCGCCGGACGTCGCGGCTCCGCCCGAGGAGGAACCCGCCGCTGGCCCTGTGGAGGAGGGCATTTTCCCCCGGAGCTTCCGTTTTGCCAGCGGCGCGGGGGGATGGTCCACCGAGCTGGAGGTGGCGGCTGACGGCTCCTTTATCGGCATGTACCTGGACTCGGACAATGGAGCGACTTACATCTGCCACTTCTCCGGGAACTTCAGCCAGCCGGTGAAGGTGGACGATCTTACCTATTCCATGCGTTTGGAAAGCATCGAACAGGAAGAGACGGAAGGCGAGGAAATTACTTCGGGCTGTTTCCGCTTTATCGGCTCCTCTCCCCACGGCCTGAAGAATGCGGATGAGATTTTCATTTATCTGCCCGGTTCCCGGCAGCAGGACCTGCCGGAGAGCTTCGTCGGCTGGGCCAACACCTTTTGCCCCTGGGACACCGAGGACGGGCGGACCCAGAGCGGGGAGGACAGGCTGACCCGGTACGGCCTGTATAACGTGTCCGAAGGAATGGGCTTCGTATCAATGGAGGAGTGAGGTAACGCATATGAGCAAACCGAGAATTTATATCGACGGCAAGGAGGGCACCACCGGCCTCCAGATCTACGACCGTCTCGCAGACCGGGACGACATCGAACTGCTCCTGATTGATGAGGAAAAACGAAAGGATACCGCCGAGCGGAAAAAGCTGATGGACGCCTCCGATCTGGTGTTCCTCTGCCTCCCGGACGCCGCCGCCGTAGAGGCGGCAGGGCTGGTAGAGAATCCCTCCACCCGTATCATCGACGCCTCTACCGCCCACCGCACTGCTCCCGGCTGGATCTATGGCTTCCCGGAGCTGGGCCCGGCCCAGCGCGAGGCCATCCGGACCGCCCGGAGGGTCGCCAATCCCGGCTGCTACGCCACGGGCTTCATCTCCTTGATTGCGCCGCTGGTGCAGCTTGGACTTCTGCCCCCGGATGCGCCGCTGATTTGTCATGCGGTCTCCGGCTACACCGGCGGAGGCAAAAAGGCAATCGCCCAGTACGAGGCGGCGGAGAGGGAGAAGGAGCTTACCAGTCCCCGCCACTACGCCGTAACCCTGGCCCATAAGCACATTCCGGAGATGGTCAAGGTCTGCGGTCTGCGCCGCACGCCGATCTTTACGCCCATGATCTGCGACTTCCCCCAGGGTATGGTGGTGACGGTCCCTCTGTACCTGGACATGCTGAGGGGCGTCCAAACCCTTGACACCCTGCGGGCCGCCTACCGGGAGTTCTATGCCGGAGCAAGGTTCGTCACGGTCCGCCCGGACGATGCGCCCACCTGTGGCTTCATCGGATCCAACAACCTTGCGGGGACTGATGGCCTCCAGATTTTTGTCTGCGGCAACGAGGAGCAGGTCATGTTGGCCTCCCGACTGGACAATCTGGGCAAGGGCGCCAGCGGGGCGGCCGTACAGAATATGAATATCATGCTGGGGTTTCCCGAGGGAACCGGGCTGACCGAATAGGAGAATCGACCATGAATAACGAATTTGGCACCATCAGCGGCGGCGTGTGCGCCGCCCAGGGGTTCCGGGCCGCGGGGCTCCACGTGGGCGTCAAGACCCACAACGCCGACAAGAAGGACCTGGGACTCATCGTCTCCGACGTCCCCTGCACGGCGGCGGCCATGTTCACCAGAAACGTGGTGAAGGCGGCCCCCATCCACGTGACCAAGGCCCACCTGGCCCACGGCAAGGTCCGGGCCATCATCGCCAACAGTGGCAACGCCAACGCCTGTGCCCCCCAGGGCGAGGAGAACGCAGAGCGCATGTGTGCGGCGGCGGCGAAGGCCATTGGCTGTGCGCCCGAGGAGGTACTGGTTGCCTCCACCGGAGTGATCGGGCAGACCTTGAAAGTGGAGGTCATTGAGGCCGGGGTCCCGGCGCTGTGCGGCCTGCTGGAGCGCAGCGCCTCCGGCAGCGACGGCGCGGCGCACGCCATCATGACCACCGATACGGTGAAGAAGGAGTTCGCCGGGCAGGTCATCATCGGCGGCAAGGAGGTACACATCGGCGGCATCGCCAAGGGCAGCGGCATGATCCACCCCAATATGGGCACCATGCTCTGCTTCCTCACCACCGACTGCGCCATTTCCCAGGAAATGCTCCAGGAGGCCCTGGAAGAGGTGGTCCGCACCACCTTCAACCGTATCAGCGTGGATGGGGACACCTCCACCAACGACACCTGCTGTCTCCTGGCCAACGGCCTGGCGGGCAACAAGGAGATCACCGAGAAGAACGACCACTACGTGGACTTCGTGATGAAGCTCCACGAGATCTGCTACCTGCTGGCCCGGTCCATGGCCAAGGACGGCGAGGGGGCAAAGCACCTGATTACCTGCACCGTCCGGGGCGCGGCCAGCGAGGAGCAGGCGGAGACGATTGCCAAGTCCGTCATCTCTTCCACCCTGACCAAGGCGGCCATCTTCGGCTGTGATGCCAACTGGGGCCGCGTCCTGTGCGCCATGGGCTACTCCGGGGAGAAGTTCGACCCGGAGAAGGTGGACGTATCCTTTGCCTCCGACGCGGGTGAGATCTTGGTCTGCCAGCAGGGCAGGGGCCTGGCCTTCGATGAGGACCTGGCGAAGAAGATCCTCACGGAGGACGAGGTGGACATCGATATTACCATGTCGGAGGGGGACGAGAGCTGCACCTGCTGGGGCTGCGACATCACCTACGACTATATCAAGATCAACGGGGATTACCGGACGTAAGAGTGGCGCTGCGTCCGGGTGGCTGCTGCATCTTTAGAACATGTATTCACAACCGTTGAACGCTGTCTGGCCAGTCTTTTTCCCGCCATACTGCGTCGCTTTCCCTTGCAATCCGACAGGATTGCTGCGGAAAATCTCCTTGTCTGACGGGAAAAATCCTCGCCCATCCAGCATCCCCCGGTTATGAATACAAGTTCTTAATCCGAAATGGGCGGCGATGCTCCCGGCCATTTCGGCCATGGGAATACTGCCATCGTTTATGATGACGGAATAGCCCTCTTCCCGGCACTGCCTCCGGACCTCCTGGGCAAAGAGAATATCCCGGTCCATCCAGTTCCGGAACGCCTGCTCCTTGTCGGGGCAGTCCGCAAGGACATAGGGGACAAACGCCCTCTGCCGGTAGTGGTCGATTTGAAATTCCGGCGTGGGCGTGACGGCGATATACCGTCCTCCGGGGAGGCCGAGCCGCTTGAACAGTCGGGGGACATAGGCCGCCCCTTCGGTGAGGATACCGTTGGCGGAGTTGAGTTGGTCCAGGTCAGCCAGGATATAGTCAAAAATCTCTTCGTAGATTCCAAATTCCTCCCGGCACTGGAGCTGCGCTTCCCGCATCCAGATCTGCTCGGCGCTCATCCCGGCGATCTTTTTACAGAGTGGGAGCCCGTCCTGTGCGCCCAGCTCCATGTATTTTTCGAGGAAATCGTCTACCTTGAAGTAGAATAGGCCATATTCCCGGGAAAGGATCTCCGCTGCCGTACTTTTTCCAGAGCAGGGAGAGCCGCCAATAAAATAGGTATTTTTCATCTGTTCCTCCTGACTTGAAATAACCGAATAGAGCGTTTCATAAATTTTATCATACAAATTCCTGCGATTCAACCAGAAAGGGACGTACTTATGAACCTCAATCACAGTGATCGGGCCCAGGTGCTGGTGGAGGCGCTGCCATACATCCAGCGGTACTACGGCAAGACGGTCGTCATCAAATACGGCGGTAACGCCATGATTTCCGAGGAGCTGCGCCGGGACGTGATCAACGACATCATTCTCCTGCGGCTGGTGGGGATCAACGTCGTCGTGGTCCACGGCGGCGGCCCGGAGATCAACGAGCTGCTGAAAAAGACCGGCAAGGAGAGCAGGTTTGTCAACGGCCTTCGCTATACCGACGAGGAGACCATGGAGGCTGTGCAGATGGTGCTGTGCGGCAAGGTCAACAAAAATTTGGTTGCCACCCTCAACCGTGCGGGCGGGCAGGCAGTGGGGCTATGCGGCCTGGATGGCGGGATGCTGAAAGCGGTGCGCCGTCAGGAGGACGGCGTGGACTATGGTCTGGTAGGGGACATCACGGAGGTGGATCCCAAGGTCATTCAGGATGCCATCCACGACGGCTTTATTCCCGTGATTTCCACCGTGGCCCAGGGCACGGACGCTGATACCAGCTACAACATCAACGCTGATACCGCTGCCGCGCGGATCGCTGTTGCGATGGGAGCGGAGAAGTTGATTTTGCTGACCGACATCCGGGGGCTTCTCCACGACAGGGAGGATGAATCTACTTTGATTTCCCAGGTTCGTCTCCCGGAGGTGCCCGGGCTTGTGGGGGAGGGGATTATCTCCGGGGGGATGATCCCCAAGGTGGCGTGTTGTGTGGACGCCGTGGAGCACGGCGTCCGCAGGACGCACATTCTGGATGGGAGGATTCCTCATTCGATTTTGATTGAGGTGCTCTCTCATGCGGGGATTGGGACTATGATCTGGTAGGATCTTCTTTGCGGCCCCTGCGGGGCCGCCCCGGCTTAATCTTGTTTTAGATTCGCCCCTGCCTCCCCGGGGACGTCATTTGCGCCTGCGGCGCAAACGACCGTCCCGGCG
>CAJUPS010000144.1 GCA_910588045.1 uncultured Oscillospiraceae bacterium
TTCTGCGCACGGTTCTAACGATGGTACTGGTTGCCTCGCGGCACTCGGCACGGGGTCCCTGCGGGGTGCTTCCGGTAGACACTCCCCCTTGCAGGGGGTCTCTCTTTGAAAGGGCGTCAGCCGGAGTTCTACAAGTGCCAGACCACTAGATCAGATGCCCGTAGGGTCTGTTATTCGGCGGCTTCGCCTAACAAAACTTGCGCTGCACTTCGCAAATCCCCCGCATAGGGAGCGGCGCTCCGCGCCGCTCCCGCAAGGGATTCTTAAACCGTAGGTTTAAGCGCGTTTTTGCCTACTTTTGTCGCGGGACAAAAGTAGGCGCGGAGTCCGGGGCCGCGTAGGTCCCGGGGTCTCGACGAAGAAGGAGCTAAACCAACTGCACGCGAGGACGTCATTTAGCCGCCTTCGGCGTCTAAACGACCGTCCCGCCGCCCCGCAGGGGCGGCCGACCTGCCTTCTCCAGACATCTGTCCCAGTATTCCCGCGCCTCCTCCATATCCTCCGGCGGGAAATGGAAAATAAAATCCTCTTCCGAGTATGCTTCCCCCGCCATCCCGGAGAAAACGGTCTCCGAACAGTCGAGGCCCACCTTCCGGCCTACCGCCGCCGCAAACTCCCGGAACGCCCCGCCGTAGGCGGTGATCAGATTCCCGTCCGCCACCAGGTACGTGCGGACAACCCCTTCTCTCGGCACCACCGGGAAGGCGTCCAGGAACTCCTCAAACACGCCGTGGGTAAACTTCTTGCTCTCCAGTAACCCCGCCTTGCCCAGCAGCAAAGGGGAAGAGGAGATAGAGGCAATGACAAGATCGTCGTCCCCCCGGAACTGCTCCAGGAACCGGATGTTCCGCTCATCCAGCATCACCGGCAGCGGCTCCCAGATGCCTGGCAGGACCAGACAGTCGAACTCCTCCCGTCGAAACTCCTCAAAAGCCCGGTCCGGCAGGATGGTAAACCCGTCCTCGCTCTTCACCGCCTCCTGTCCGGCGGAAAAGGTGACAATCTCCTTGTCAAAAAACTTGAACAACTCCGTGGTGCAGCTAATTTCCTGCATGGAAAACAGCGGGTACAGCATGATTGCAGCTTTTTTCATAAAGAAACCTCCATTTTATCGTCTGATTTGTCCGTTCTCTCAAAACGCCTCGTTCTCCACCGGGATCAGCCCCCTTTCCGTGAACCGGTACAGCTTATCGCACACCTCCGACAAAAACTTTCTGTCGTGGGATACGCTGATGATGGTCCCCTGATACGCCGCCAGCGCCTCCCGGACCCGGGGTCCGGAAATCGGTGAGAAATTCCGCGTGGGTTCGTCCAGAATCAGCACATTCACCCCGTCGAGCATCATCTTCGTCATCAACAGCTTGGCCTTCTGCCCGCCGGACAGCGCCCGGATGGGGTGCTCCATCTCCTGCCGGGTATAGCGGATGCTGCCCAGATACGTCCGGGCCCTCGTCTCCGACGCCGTATCCCCCTCCGGAGCCAGGTATGTCACTGGCGTAAGCTCCATGGGCAGGGTGTCGGCGTAGTCCTGTGACATATAGGCCGCATGGAGGTCCCGGCGGGACAGCAGCTCCTCCGCTATCCGCCGCAGTAGGGTGGTCTTCCCTGCCCCGTTGGGTCCCAGGATGCCCACCTTCTCCCCTCCGCAGACGTGAAGGCGGATGTTTTCCGCCAGCATCCGCTCCCCGGCCCGCAGCTCCGGCAGGCTGAGGTCCAGCACCGTCTTTCCTGCGGGCAGGGCCGTCCCCTCCGGGAACCGGAGGAACACCGCCTCCTCCACCTCCGGCAGCTGGGTCATGTTCTCCGCCTCCCGCTCGAACCGCCGCCCCATGGACAGCACCGCGTGCATCTTCTTCTTCAGCAGACGGCCCTTGCCGGGGTTCTGCCGGGAAACCGCTCCCTGGGCGTGCTCCACGCTCTGTTGGATGCGGCGGTATTTCTCCATTTTTTTGTCGTACTCCTCCCGCTCCTTCCGAGCCTGCTGGGTCTGGCTGTCAATGGCGTCCGCCCGGCGGCTGGTATAGGTGGAATAGTCCAACCGATGGACCGTGCAGCGCGGCGGCTTCCCCTCCCGGGGATGCTCGATGTGGAGCACCGTGGTAGCCGTATTTTCGATCAGCGTCTCGTCGTGGGAAATATAGAGGACGATCCCCCGGTATCCGTTCAGCCAGCTCTCCAGCCACTGAAGCGTGTCCAGGTCCACATCGCTGGAGGGCTCGTCCAGCAGCAGCACCGCCGGACTGCCAAACAAAATCCGCCCCAGCTGGAGCTTGATCCGCTCCCCGCCGGAGAGACTGGAGACCGGGCGGTCACTGTAAAACTCCTCCGCCGGAAACCGGAGCTGCCGGGCGATGTCCGCCAGCTCCCGGGGCGTCAGGTCAAAGAAAAAGGGCGACGCGGCGCAGTAGTCATAGATGCTCCCCTCCCTCTCCTCCAGCTCCTGCGCCAGATAGCCCATGGGCCCTGGCTCCCCGGCCAGTTCTCCGCTCCACTCGCAGTAGAGCTCTATCAGCGCGGGATCGTAAATCCATTTGAGCAGCGTGGACTTCCCGTTGCCCTCCTCCCCGATGATCACCGCCTTGTCCCCCTCGTTGAGCACAAAGGAAAAATCCTCTATCAGCGTGCGCAGGTCCTTCCGATGGGTCAGGGTCAAATTTTTTACTTGCAGCATAGGGCATCTCCTCCTTTTTGTACAGCAAAAAAGCGCCTCCGGACATGCCGAAAGCGCTGGAAGACACCGCAGGGCGCACCGAAGCAAGACGCTCCGGCCGGGCGGCGCAGTGCCGCCCCATGACCTGGCATCCTCTGACTTTCGGCAACATGGACCAGACCCCGCGCTGCGCGCGGCGTCACCCGGACATCCTGTTACACGAAAATCAAGTCAGCCGATCATTTTTTCACCCTTTCTTGATTGTTGACAATAGAATACCACATCTCACAAAAATGTCCAGTTACAGTTCTGTTACAAAATCTCTGTATATTTTCCCGCATTTTGGCGTATCCTAATGCGAAACGTCCTATCCGGACGAAGAAAGGAATCAGTCATGAAAACCTACGAAGTCATCAAAGAAGAATATGTCCCCTGCACCGGGGACCTACAGCCGGAACGCCGGGAAATCCTGGAGCTGAAGCTGGAAAGTCCCGCCATGTACGTCCAGGACCAGTACCGCAATGAGCGCAGTGTGGAATTTCTGTCCACCGAGTACGACGGCAGCCCTGTCATCGAGGCCCACCTGGAGGGCGGACGAAAGCACCGCTATATCTTCAGCGAGGTGTAAGAGCCTGCTTTTATAGGCGGGGACGTCGTGTGGGCAAGGAACTTTCCCGTCATCGGTAATTTCCAGGATTTCCCTTGACGCGCTGCCCTGCGGTATGCTATAGTGCAGATGCAGCGAATTTTCCTGAGATGCGATGATGCCGCCTAACCAAATGACGGATCCGCTTATCTCACGAACCACGACACCCGAAAAGTGCCCGCAGCGATTCGTTGCTGCGGGCACTTTTTCTGGACAGGTGGTAATTCCCAACAGCTTATCCGGATTTCCGATGAAATCCAGTTTGAACAGCCGGAAATGAGGGTATCATTTCCATGCTGAATGCTCGGAAATGATACATCTGTTTAAGAAAACACCACGGCGCACAGCGACGGAAGGAGCGGTCATGAAGACGGGAATTGTTGATGTAGGCGGCGGTTTGCGGGGCATCTATGCCGCCGGTGTGTTTGACTACTGTATGGACCGGGACATATGGTTTGATCTGGTAATCGGCGTCTCGGCGGGCAGCGCCAACGCGGCGTCCTATCTGGCGCGGCAGCGGGGACGGAACTACACCTTCTATACGGAGTACGCGCTGCGCAGGGAGTACATGGGGGCAAAAAATGCGCTGACCAAGCGGTCGTATATCGATCTCGACTACGTCTACGGCGTGCTCAGCAACTCCTCCGGGGAGTACCCGCTGGACTTTCAGGCGATGATGGAGAATCCGACGGAGCTGCTGGTGGTGGCGGACAACGCCCTGACGGGCAGCGTGAAATATTTTGACAAAACAGACCTGGCGCAGGATTGCTATGACATCTTCAAGGCGTCGTCCGCCATTCCCTTTGTCTGCCGCCCCTACGAGGTGAAGGGAATGCCCTACTATGACGGCGCTCTGGGAGATCCGGTGCCGGTGGAAAAGGCATTCCAGTGTGGGTGCGACAGAGTGGTGGTCCTTCTGACCAGACCGGCGGACGTTACCCGGGGGCCGGGAAAGGACGGCGTACTGGCGGACATGATTCAGCACAAGTACCCCTTTGCGGCGAGAAAACTGCGTACCCGGGTGGAGCGGTACAATCAGGGGGTTGCTCTGGCCAAGCAATACGCGGCGGAGGGCCGGGCGCTGATCGTCGCGCCGGACAGCCTGGAGGGCGCGGATACCCTGACAAAGGATCAGGCCGCGCTCATCCGGCTCTATCAAAAGGGCTATCGGGATGCGGACGCGGTCTCCGCATTTCTCAATCAATGAGGCGACAAGGGGGAGAGATTATGTGGCTGCTGTTTGCTCTGCTGTCGGCACTTTTCGCGGCGCTGACCACAATTCTGGCAAAAATCGGGATTGAAAACGTCAACTCCAACCTGGCAACGGCCATCCGCACGGTGGTCGTAGTTGGCATGGCGTGGAGCATGGTATTTCTGACCAACGCCCAGAGTGGATTGGCGGACATCAATCGGAAAAGCTGGATCTTTTTAATCCTGTCCGGTCTGGCTACCGGGGCCTCCTGGCTGTGCTACTACCGGGCGGTACAGATGGGAGAGGTCTCCAAGGTGGTGCCCATCGACAAGCTGAGTGTCGTTATCACGTTTGCACTGGCGGTGGTCTTTTTGCACGAGCGGTTTACGGCCCGGTCCCTGCTGGGCTGCGTACTGATCGCCGCGGGAACGCTGCTGATGGTGCTGTGAGCCTGTTTGAACAAAAAAAGTGCGGGGACCCTCCCAGGTGAGGGCCCCCGTTTCTTTTCTTGATAAAGCAGGATGTCCCCTGCCGTCAGAACCGCTCGGCCAAAAATTTCCGGGCTTCCTCACTGCCGCTTTCCGCCGCAGCTTCCAGCCACCGACGGGCCTTCCGGGGATTCCGGAACTCCGCCCGGCCTCCGTAGTACAGATAGCCGCACTTCAGCTGGGCCTCCGTGGACCCCTGCTTGGCGGCCTGCTCATACCAGGAGAGCGCCCGCTTGAGATCGACCTCCGTTCCCCGGCCGTCCTCATAGATGGAGGCGCAAGCCAGCTGGCCTTCCAAATGGCCCTGCTTGGCGGCCCGCTTGTACCAGGTCAGCGCCAGGCGGTCGTTGGCCTCCGTCCCCAAGCCCCGCCGATACATCTGACCGCAGAGGAATTGGGACGCAGGGTGCCCCTGCTCCGCTGCGCGGAGAAAAATCTCCAGTGCCGCACGATAGTCCCCGGAACGGTAGGCATCCGCTCCGGCGGCGAGGGGATCGGGCTGCTCCTGCGGGACAGGTTCCTCCATCTGCTCTGCGGCCGCTTCCTCCTCCCGGGGCTCCGAGGCAAAGGGGTCCCCCTCCGGCCACAGGGGTTCCTCCTCCACCGGGGGGGCGGCCGGTCTCCGGCGGGGCTTGGGCGGCTGGAGAAATGGCAGCTTTGACATATATTCCTTTAGCATAGACTCACCTCTCTTTGCTGCGGCAACTATTATAATCAAGAGAGAGGATATTGTCAACTTTCCGCTTGTTTTGTTCTTTTATGTCTGGTTCACCCACTGGATCACCGGGGCCAGGTACTCACGGTCTGTTCCGTCAAAGGACTGGGATATGACCGCCAGCATCTCCGCCATTTCGGGCTTTCCCCTCAGGGCCGCCCGCAGGGCGGCCATCATGGCCCGGTGCACGGCGCTCATGTGCTCGTAGTCCAATCCGCCCTGGCAGTAGAAGCCCGTAATCTCCGGCGTGCTGCCGAAGAGCTTTTCCATGCTCTCCGGCAGGTCCGGATTCCCCATAGGGGCACAGCCCACCGCCACGGCGGCGATGCGTTTCCCTCCCAGGGAGGGGAGCTGCTTTTTCAGCCAGCCGAAACCGGACATGTTTCCGGCGTAGAGGCCGCCGAAGAGAATAATTTTTTCGTAATCTGTCAGTTTGATGGTTTTTCTCTCCTTGAAGGAGATGGCCCGACAGTTCAGCGTTTCGGCCAGCCACTGGGCATAGCGGAGGGAAAAACCGGTTTTGCTGGAATAAATAATCAGTGTGTTCATATTGACCTCCTGGTTTCTCTGCCGCCCTTCGGGCGGCGTCCACTTGTTTCTCGTCGAAAGCCCGGGACCTACGCGGCCCCGGACTCCGCGCCTACTTTTTGTGTGAACAAAAAGTAGGCAAAAAGTCACTTAGGAAACGGGGTTTCCTAAGAACCTTCCTGATTACGGGGGATATTGTTTTTTGCGCCCGAGGCACAGTCTGGCCGGTCTAAACTGACTGCCGTCCGCTTATCAGTCTATCGCGTCTATTTTAGCGTGGTCATCGGTAGCCCCTACCGTCTCGCTTTAGCAAAC
>CAJUPS010000145.1 GCA_910588045.1 uncultured Oscillospiraceae bacterium
TGAGCACCTCGTCGTCGAAGTAGTCGGTGATGCGCTTGTCGTACAGGTCCTCGTCGGGGGTGAAGAACAGGCGCATGATCTCCATGGCCGCCTTGTCGGAGACATCAAATTTGCCGTCGGTGTGGGCGTCCTGACCCCGGTTCTCGGTGGCCCGGCAGAGGGAGTAGTTGGGGTCCTTCTTGTTGAGCCAGTAGTATTCGTCCAGGACGCTGACGCCCTCGGTCTCGATGGAGGGGATGGAGTGGAACAGGTCCCACATGACCTCGAAGTGGTTGTCCATCTCCCGGCCGCCCCGCATGACGTAGCCCACGTTCTCGAACTTCCACCCGTCGCAGGCCCCGCCGGGGATGGGGTCCTTCTCGTAGATGTGGATGTGCTCGCCCTGCATCTGGCCGTCCCGGACCAGGTAGCAGGCGGCGGTGAGAGCCGCCAGGCCGGTGCCGATGATATAGGCCGATTTGTCGTCAACGCCCTCGGGCTTCTGGGGACGGGCGAAGGCCTCATAGTTGCCGCTGGAATAGTACATGAAGAAACATCCTTTCAAAATTGTTTTGTGGGGTTTTCGTGGTCCTATCATAGGATAACACGCGGCCTTTTACAATAAACAAAATGCCTCGCGTGGTGAAAAACTCAACACACGAGGCATTTTGTCTGAGATACT
Organism: uncultured Oscillospiraceae bacterium; assembly: GCA_910588045.1. Classification (GTDB taxonomy): domain Bacteria; phylum Bacillota; class Clostridia; order Oscillospirales; family Oscillospiraceae; genus Pelethomonas. Next base: position 662 of record CAJUPS010000145.1, read on the forward strand.
TTTTCTTGAAAGAAAAAGTATCCAAAAAGAACTTTAACGCGCTCTGGCTGCGGCTGCTGGTCCGGCATTGCCGCACGGTGACGGGGGATGCTTCTGTTCGGTCATCCGCCGATCTGGTTCATGTTCCGATGGGCCTCCGAGCGGACTTGGGCGGAGAGTACCCCGTGCTGCTCCGGTTTGTGCAGGATGGCCCGCTCCAGCTGGCGGCGCAGGGCTTCGCCGTGGAGTCCCCGGACCGGGATCTCTTCCCGGGAGTGGAGGCAGGGCTTCACCCGGCCGTCCGCCGTCAGGCGGATACGGTTACATTGGTCACAGAAGCAGCGGCTCAGAGGACGGATGAGCCCCACCGTCCCCGCCGCACCCGGCAGGCGGTAGCGCTGCGCTACGCCGCCGTCCTCCGGCAGACGCTCCAGCTGCGGCAGGCGCTCCAGCACGGCCTCGCAGGGCAGATATGCCGTTGGGGGAAAGCTGGCCGTGTCGCCGATGGGCATCAGCTCGATGAACCGGACCTCCACCGGCTCCCGCTCCGTCAGCGACGCCAGAGCGGGGATCTCATCGTTGTTGAAACCACCAATCAGCACGCAGTTGAGCTTCAGCGGCGTCAGCCCCGCCGCCCGGGCCGCCTGGATCCCGGCCAGAGCGTCCTCCAGTCTGCCAACCCGGGTGATGCGTTGGTACTTCTCCGGGTCCAGGGTGTCCAGGCTGATGTTCACCCGGTCCACCCCCGCCGCCTTCAGCTCCGGGGCCAGGTCCGGCAGCAGGACGCCGTTGGTGGTCAGGGCCAGCTCCTCCAGCGCCGGGATCCCGCGCAGCTTCCGGCACAAAGTCACAATTCCCCGCCGCACCAGGGGCTCGCCGCCGGTGAGCCGGATCTTCCGTATCCCCAGCTCTGCCGCCGCCCGGGCGATCTCCTCGATCTCCTCGAAGGAGAGGATCTGGCCGTGCTCCCGCTTTTGCACCCCCTCCGGCGGCATACAGTAGGTGCAGCGCAGATTGCACAGGTCCGTCAGGGAGATGCGCAGATAGGTGATCTCCCGCTCAAATGTGTCCCTCAAAACGCTCCCCCTTCCGCCATGCGCATACGGCCCGCGCTTCTATTCGTACAGCTCCTGCTCTGTGACGCACTCGCTCTTGAGCTTCCCCACCAGAAATTGCAGGGCGTCCACCACCCGCGGGCGGATGTCGCCGCCTACCAGGACGAGCATGATGTCGTCGCCCACGGCCAGCTCTCCCTCACCCAGCCAGGCCCGCACATAGTAAATGCCCTCCCTTCGCCCGGTCTCCTGCACGGCGGCCTCCAGCTTCTCCCGGTCATGGGAGAAGCGCATCCCCCGCACCCGGCGGACGTGCGCGCCATCCCGGACCGCCGCCCGGGCGGTTTCCCGGACCACGCCGTTGTGGGAGAGATACATCCCGATCTTTCCCGCCTCCGGACCGGCCTTGGCCTCCCGAAGCCACCGGTCCAGGGAGGGCGGCGTCCCCTTCGCCACCGGCGAAGCGCAGTCCGCCGAGCCGCTGGAGCGGAGCATTTCCACGCCGTGCTCCAGCGCCCCCAGCACCGCCAGCAGGTTCTCCCTGGCGGCTTTTTCGCTGCCCGGGAGGTTGACGATCAGCGTCCGCTTCCGGATGCCCGCCGCGCTCCTGGAGAGACAGCCCCGGGGGGTGATGCGCATGCTCTCCGCCCGCATGGCCTCGGGGATGCCGGGGGTCTCCCGCTCCACCACGGCCAGGGTGGCCTCCGGGGTCACATCCCGGGGGGAAAAGCCCGTGCCGCCGGTCGTGAGGACGAGAGGGACCTGCCGCTCATCCGCACAGTCGATGAGGGCCGCCTGAATCTGCGCCCCGTCGTCCGGCAGAAGGGCGGTGTGGACCACCTCCCAGCCATGTTCCTCCAATATTCTGCAAATCGCCGGACCGCTGGTGTCCTCCCGCTCGCCTCGAAAGCCCTTGTCACTGATGGTCAGCACGGCCGCTGTATGGCTCATTCCGTCTCCTCCCTCCGAAAATCTCCATGAACACCCCCGGTCTTCTCCAAGAGCCGGATGTCCGAGATCACAATGTCCCTCTGGATAGCCTTGCACATGTCGTAGACCGTGAGCGCCGCCGTGGCCGCCGCGGTCAGCGCCTCCATCTCCACGCCGGTCCGTCCGCCGCAGCGGACGGAGGCCCGGATGTCCACGCAGCAGCGCCCCTCGTCCAGACGGAGCTTCAGATCAATCCCCTCGACTTGTACCGGATGGCACATGGGGATCAGATCCGGCGTCCGCTTGGCTCCCATGATGCCCGCTACCTGGGCTACCGTGAGCACATCGCCTTTTTTCATTCCGCCACTCCGGATGAGAGCGAAGGTCTCCCGGTTCACATACACCCGGGCCCCGGCCTCCGCCGTGCGGCGGGTGGGCATTTTCTCCCCCACATCCACCATCCGGGCCCGGCCCTGTTCATCGAAATGGGTAAAATCCTTCATCCGCTCTCCCCTCTCACCTCTTGCGCCCCCTGCGATTCGGGGGCCTGCCGGTTTTGGCGGAACGCTTGTCGGCGGGCTTCTCCCCCGGCCTCCGGCGGGGACCGTCATTCGCCCGTTTGCCATCCGACCGGCCGGTCCGCGCGTCCGCCTGCGGATGCGCCAGAGGACGCACCAGGCAGTCCTTCCCGTATCCGATCAGATCCTCCCGGCCCGCCCTGTGCAGCGCCTCTACCACCAGCCTCCGCATTTCCGGGCGCTTCCATTGCAGCAGCGCCCTTTGCAGGGCCTTGTCGTGGGGGCTCTTCGCCACGTACACCGGCTCCATGGTCCGGGGATCAAGCTCCGTATACCACATGCAGGTGGACAGGGTCCCGGGGGTGGGGTAAAAGTCCTGGACCTGTTCCGGCTGGCGGCCCGTCCTGTTGAGGAATACCGCCAGCTCCACGGCGTCGTTCAGCGTGCACCCCGGGTGGCTGCTCATGAGGTAGGGCACCAGGTACTGCTCCAGGCCATAGCGCTGGTTGAGCCGCTGGTACTTCTCCTTGAACCGCTCGTAGACCTCAAAATGGGGCTTGCCCATGTAGTCCAGCACCTGGGCGGAACAGTGCTCCGGGGCCACCTTCAGCTGGCCGGACACATGGTAGCGCACCAGCTCGGACAAAAATTCGCTGTTCTTCTCGCACAGCAGGTAGTCGAACCGGATGCCGCTGCGGATGAACACCTTCTTCACGCCCGGCACCGCCCGGACCTTCCGCAGGAGGGCCAGATAGTCGGCGTGACTGGGGTCCAGATTCTTGCAGGGCGTGGGGGCCAGGCAGGAGCGGTTTTTGCACATGCCGTTCTTGCGCTGCTGCCGGCAGGAGGGGTGGCGGAAGTTGGCGGAGGGTCCGCCCACGTCGTGGACGTAGCCCTTGAACTTGGGGTCCCGAGTGAAGCCCTCCACCTCCCGGACCACGCTCTCGTGGCTGCGGGAGGTGATCATCCGCCCCTGATGGAAGGCCAGGGAGCAGAAATTGCACCCGCCGAAGCACCCCCGGTTGTGGGTGACGGAGAAGCGCACCTCCTCGATGGCGGCCACGCCGCCTTGCGCGTCGTACATGGGGTGGACCTCCCGGGCGTAGGGCAGCTCGGCCACCGCGTCCAGCTCCTCCCGGGAGAGGGGCATGGCGGGGGGATTGACCACCAGGGTACGGTCCCCGTGGCGCTGGAGGATGGCCTTGCCCCGGATGGGGTCGTGCTCCTCGTATTCGATCTTGGTGGCCAGGGCGTAGTCCCGCTTGTCCGAGACCACCGATTCAAAGGACGGGACGGTGACGCTCTCGCAGGCGCAGACGGGCTCCCTTGCGGCGTAGGCGGTGCCCCGGATGTCCGTCAGGTTTTCCACCGGTTCTCCCTTGGCGAGACGATGGGCGATCTCCCGGGTGGCCCGCTCGCCCATGCCGTAGACCAACAGGTCCGCCTGGGCGTCAAAGAGGATGGAGCGGCGCACGGCGTCGTCCCAGTAGTCGTAGTGGGCGAACCGCCGGAGGCTGGCCTCCAGGCCGCCGATGACAATCGGGACCTCCGGGAACGCCTCCCGGGCCCGGTTGGCGTAGACGATGGTGGGGCGGTCGGGCCGGAGGCCCATCCGGTTTCCGGGGCTGTAGGCGTCGGCGGAGCGGCGCTTCTTGGCGGCGGTGTAGTGGGCCACCATGGAGTCGATGTTGCCCCCGCCGATCATGACGGCATAGCGGGGCCTGCCCATGGCGCGGAAGGCGTCCGCAGAGTGCCAGTCCGGTTGGGCCAGGACGGCCACCCGGTAGCCCTCGGCCTCCAGCACCCGGGCGATGATGGCGGTGCCGAAGGAGGGGTGGTCCACGTAGGCGTCGGCGGTGACCACCAGGAAGTCGTAATACCACCAGTCCCGGCTCTGCATGTCCTCCCTGCTGACGGGAAGAAAGTTAAACGTCTCCATCACCACGCCCCAATCTCCGGGATCTCCCGGACCACCCGCCGCAGGTCCATGGACATATCCGCTCCCGCGGGGACAAAGCCATACTTGGCGAAATAGCCCCGCAAATTCTCCGAGCAGGTCAAAACCAGCGTCTCCCGCCCTCGGGTCCGGGCGTACTGCACGGCCTGTCCCAGCAGTTGGATACCGTAGCGCTGGCCCCGCAGGGGAGGAATGAGCTCGTATTCGGTAATCCGCATCGCCTCCGGCTCCAGGGCCACGGCGACCCGGCCCACAATGTCCTCCTCCAGCATGGCCAGGGCGTCCCGGCCCTCCTCGTCGTCCCGCAGCGTGCGGAACCACAGTCCCGGCTCGGTGGCGGCGTCGTCCTTGTGCCAGCTCTGGCGGCGGAAGGTGGAGACGGCGGCGGGCAGGTGGGAGGCGTCGTCCCGGAACACGACTCTGATATGGTCCCCCTCCGCCTCCAGGAGGGAGACCGCCGTGTTGTCCCCGTGGCCGGTGGACCCGATCTCCTCCAGGGTCATGCCCTGGAGGGTTCCCAGGAGGGTCCGGAGGGCCGCGCCGTGGCTGGCGGCGGCCACGACGCCGCCGGGGTTCTCCGCGGCGATCCGGCGGATGCCCTCCAGCATCCGGTCCCGGACCTGGGCGAAGGACTCGGCGCCCTCCGCGCGCCAGCGGGGGGGATTTTTATTGAAGTCCACGTACATCTGCTGATCCAGACGCTGGATCTCGCCCCAGGTCAGCTGTTCCCAGGCGCCCAGACGGATCTCCCGCAGCAGCGGGAGGGGCCGGAAGGGCAGCTTCCGGGGGACATAGAGGGCGGAGGCCGTGGTGTGGGTACGGGTGAGGTCGCTGCCGTACACCGCGTCCAGGGGTTCGTTTTTGAACCGCTCCCGGAGGTAGGCCAGCTGGCGGTAGCCCTGGGGGGTGATGGTGCTGTCGTACTGGCCGTGGGCGATGCGGAAGAGGTTGCCCTCCGCCTCGGCATGGCGAACAAGAAAAATTTTTGTTGTCATAGTGGTTTCCTCTGCGGCCCTGCGGGCCGCCCCGCTCCCTTCTTTTTATAGATTCGCCCTGCCGGGCGGGCGTTCTTTTCCCTTGTGGGAAAAGAACCAAAAGCACCCTCAAGGGGGCTACGCCGCCCTTGAGAATCCCCTGATTACGGGGATTATTGTTTGCGCTACGACCTTTAGATGTCCGGTCTATCTCCAGTGCCGTGGGCCGATGCCGGTGCTTACTTCTGCGCACGGTTCTAACGTACTGCTGGTTGCCGAGCGGCACTCGGCACGGGGGTCCCTGCGGGGCGCTCCCGTTAGTAGGTCCCCCTTTGCAGGGAGTACCCCTTTGAAAGGGCGTCAGCCGGAGTTCTACAAGTGC
>CAJUPS010000146.1 GCA_910588045.1 uncultured Oscillospiraceae bacterium
TCCCCCAGGAGATCGTGGACGCCATCGAGGGCGTGGGCTTTCTCGCCAGCATCCCTTTGTGGCTGGTGTCCCTGCTGGGCAGCCTGTTTATCACCGTCATGTCCTTTATCCTGATCCTCACCGTATATGGCCGCTTTTTCCGGCTGTACTTCTATACCGCCCTGGCCCCGCTGCCCCTGGCGTCCTTTGCCGGGGAGGGCACCAGCTTTGCCGGGACCGCTTTCCTGAAAAGCTATGTGGGCGTGTGCCTGGAGGGGGCCATCATCGTGCTGGCCTGCCTGATCTTCTCCGCTTTTATGTCCAGCGGCACCCCCGTGGTGGACACCTCTCTGTCCGCCGTCACCATGAGCTGGCAGTACATCGGGGAAACCATTTTCAATATGTTGGTGCTGGTGGGGCTGGTGAAGGGCGCGGAGCGGATTGTAAAGGAAATGTTTGGCTTATAGCCATAACAGTGGGCCATACTTATTCCACTCATCACGATAACGTTCTTTCCATTTGCCATAGTCAAAGGCATATGCCGTAATCAAAAAAACAAAGCCAGAAAGGATAAAGGGGACGACAAACATTAGCCAATCTATTCTTGAATACGCGTTTAGAGATGGAAATGGATATTTGAGGTAAAAAACAATCGCTGTTGCAAGTGAAAGTAAAAACATTTCATAATTATTCAATGCAGCGATAACATCAAAAAACTTTGTTTGCTTTTCTGGAACATGGACTCCAATAGTATCTAAAGTTGTATCTTCTGGAACAACCATCTCTAAATATGCACTAATACGTGCATGAATCAAGCGATAATATGCAATACGTCCCTCAAACGGAATTATAAGAATGTACGGAACTAAATATACAAGTGGATTTACATTTTCACTGTTGTTCGATATGGCAATACCTAAAATTGCTAAGACTGTGGTAAATGAAAATGTTAAAAGATTTGTTCTCATGCTAACATTACGTTCCAATGTTTTTTGCCAAAAACTATATTCTCGATCTGTCATGATGACACCTCTTTATTATTCTTAACTATAAGGAGATATTTTATGGAAATCAAAATTCCCAAGGAAGTACGCCAGCATAAGGAGACCATTTTCTTCGGCCTGTCCGTCCGGCAGTTCGTTTGCGCGGTGCTGGCCGTCGGTGTGGCCGTGGGCGTGTACTTCCTTCTGAAAACCATCACCGGCCCGGAGACCGCAAGCTGGGCCTGCATTGTGGCGGCGGCTCCTGTGGCCGTCACCGGCTTTTTCCAGTACAATGGCATGACCTTTGAGCAATTCCTATGGGCCTTTTTGAAATCTCAATTCCTCTGCGCCGGGCCCAGGGTGTTCCAGTCGGAAAACCTCTACGGCGCGGCGCTGACGAAAAAGGGGGTACAAGACTATGATTAAAACCCTGGCCGCCGCCAACAAGAGCGAACGGGAACCGTTCAAAATCCCCCGCAGCGTGCAACAGTCCATTCCCATCCAGCGGGTGTTCCGGGACGGCATCTGGCAGACGGGCCGCAGCCGATACAGCCGGACGTGGCGTTTTGCGGACATCAACTACTCCGTGGCGTCCCATGAGGACCAGCAGGAAATGTTTCTGGCCTACTGCGGCGTTCTCAACAGCCTGCCCACCGGGGCCACCGCCAAAATCACCATCAACAACCGCCGTCTCAACGGCGCCGATTTCCAGCACAGCGTCCTCATGCGGCTGAAAGGGGACGAGCTGGACCGCTACCGCCAGGAATATAACGGCATCCTCACCGAGAAGGCGCTGGAGAGCAACAATCTTATTCAGGATAAGTACATCACGATCTCCGTCGCCCGGAAGAACATCGACGAGGCCCGCACCTTTTTCAAGCGGGTGGACATTGACCTGTCCAAGAGCTTCGGCAAGCTGGACAGCGGGGCCAAGCCCCTGGACAACCATGAGCGCCTGCGGATCTTCCATGACTTCTTCCGGCCCAGCGAGGAACGGGATTTTCAATTCGACCTCTCCGCCGCCATGCGCCGGGGCCATCACTTCAAGGACGCCATCGCCCCGGACGGGATGCAGTTCAAGGCGGACCACTTCGAGCTGGGCGGCAAGGTGGGCCGCGTCCTGTTCCTCCGGGAGTACGCCAGCTACATCAAGGACCGCATGATTACCGACCTGTCCGACTTCTCCCGGAACCTCATGCTGTCCATCGACATTCTGCCCATCCCCACCAACGAGGCCGTCAAGGAAATGCAGGCCCGCATCCTGGGCGTGGAGAGCGACATCACCCGCTGGCAGCAGAAGCAGAACGCCAACAACAACTTTACCGCCACCGTCCCCTACGAGCTGGAACAGCTCCGGGCGGAGAACAAGGAGTTTCTGGACGACCTCAGCACCCGCGACCAGCGCATGATCTTCGCCAACGTCACCCTGGTCCACATGGCCGACACGCTGGAGCAGTTGGACGCGGACACCGAGACCTTGCAGGCCATCGGCAACGAGAGCCTTTGCCAGTTCTCCGTCCTGCGCTACCAGCAGGAGGACGGCTTGAACACCGCCCTGCCCTACGGCCTGCGCCGGGTCAAGACGACCCGCACCCTCACCACCGAGAGCGCCGCCGTCCTCATGCCCTTCCGCGTCCAGGAGATACAGGATGCCGGGGGCATCTACTACGGCGTGAACGCCGTCAGCAAAAACCTCCTGATCTGCAACCGAAAGCGGCTGCTGAACCCCCACGGCTTTATCCTGGGCGTGTCCGGCTCCGGCAAATCCTTCAGCATGAAGGAGGCCATTACCTTTATTGCTCTGTCCACCAGTGATGATATTATCATCATCGACGCCGAGCGAGAATATGGCGACCTGACCCGCGCCCTGGGCGGGGCCGTGATCGAGATTTCCCCCAACAGCCCCCACCACATCAACCCTCTGGAGATTACCAGGGGCTACGGCACCGGCGAAAACCCCGTAGCCATGAAGTCCGAGCTGCTGATGAGCATTTGCGAACAGCAGATGGGCGCGGGCCAGTTGGGGGCCTTCCACAAGTCTATCATTGACCGCTGTACCGCCAGCGTCTACCATGAGCTGATCGCCAGCGGCGGCAAGTCCCGGCAGCCGGTCCTCTCCGACTGGCGAAACGAGTTGAAGCGGCAGCCGGAACGGGAGGCCGCGGAGCTGGCCCTGGCGTCCGAGCTGTTCGTGGAGGGCAGCTTGAATATGTTCGCCCATGAGACTAACGTGGATATTGCCAACCGGATCATTTCCTTTGACCTGTATGAGATGGGCGAACAGCTCAAGCCCACGGCGCTGAACGTCACCCTGGAGACCATTCAGAACCGGGTGGCGGCGAACCGGCTGGCTGGGAAGTACACATGGGTATTCGTGGACGAGGTGTATTTGTTCTTCCGCTACTACTACTCCGCGCAGTTCCTGTATAAGTGCTGGAAGCGGTTCAGAAAGTACGCCGCCGCCATGACCGCCGCCACGCAGAACGTGGAGGAGTGTCTGCGCTCCGACACCGCCCGGCTCATGTTCGCCAACAGCGAGTTTTTGGTGCTGCTGAACCAGGCGGCCACCGACCGGGCCGAGCTTGCCAAGCTGCTGAATATCTCCACAAATCAAATGTCCTACATCACCAGCGCCGAGGCGGGCCACGGCCTGATCCGCGTGGGCGGCTCCATCGTCCCCTTCGCCAACGAGTTCCCCAGGGACACCGAGCTCTACCGTTTGATGACCACCACTCCCGGAGATAAGTAAAAATCCTGTCGAAATGCGTCTCAACTTGAGACGCATTATCAGCCCTTCACCGCCGCTGGTGGAGGGCTGATTTTCTATTGAACCGCCAACTCCCGGTACGCGGCAATCTCCTGATAAAACTGCTCCGCATAGTCACGGGCCAGCCGCTCTACTTCGTCGGCCTGCTCCCCATTTGGGAGGCTGTTCATGTAATACAACGGCTGGTCTGGATATTCCGCCGCGATACGGCTGGCCGCGCAGTTGGTCAGGACATGGGTCAGCAGCCCCCGCAGCACTTCCGGCGGGAGCTTATCGGCAACGGGATAAACAATATCCGCAAAGGCCGGGATGTCTCCAAAATCGGAGAGTGCTTGATAGGCCGGAATATCCCAAGGGACTCCTTGCAGCAGCCACATATAGGCGTTGTTGTCCCGCCAGTTCTCATAGATCGACGCCAGGAAGGGCTTGTCCCCACAGGGCAGGCCATAGGGCTCCAGGTGCTCCAGCAGAACAAGGCAGAGCGCCCGGACCGGCGCGGCGGTCCTGTCCTGGGCATCCGGGAAATAGGGCTTCACCTGGTTTATCAGCCAGTCAAAGTCCATCTGCTTTTCCAGCCTGCGGGCAAAGGAATTTTCCGAAACCAACATTTCAAGAGTAAGGCCCAACGGGATCACCCCCATCGTCCACATTCTACCATGGCCGCGCCGTTTTGTATATCTCAATTTTCATACCGGGAGTGTTATTTTGTAAAAAGGGGGAATATCATGCCGTCACCCAAAGAAAAGCCCAAGGGGGCGAAAACCAAAAAGAACGCCGGGAAAGCAGCCGCCCGGTCACAGCCAGCCATTTCCGCAAAGCAGGCGGCCAAGCTCCTGAAGGATAAGTATGTCCAGCAGCTTGACCAGCGCCAGCCGGAGAGCGGCAGCGCCGAGGTTCAGGCCGTCGATCAGGTGGAGGGGGCCGGGAGCTGGGCCGTGGGTGAGCTGCTGACCCATGAGCGGCCCCGTTCTGACCACCAGCCGGACAAGCGGATCAAGGAGCGGCCCAGGGATATGCCGGAGGCTGGCGGCCCTGCGGACGCCCCGGAGGGCGAAAGCCCGCCGTACCGCCAAACCAATGCCAGCCCCCGCCAGCGTCCGGGGCCCTCGCCAAAGGAGCGGGCGGCCCAGGTGAAGGGGCAGCGCACGCCAGCGGCCCCCGCGGAGCACTCCGCGCCAGCAACTTCCGCCGCACCAGCAGACGCGCCCGCCCGCACCATGCGGATCAAAGAGCGCCCCACCGTCCGGCTGAAAGAACAGCGGTCCAGGGCCGCGCCCCCCAGCATAAAAGAAAAACCTTCTTCTCTCGCAAATCAATCTATCCCATCTATCAAATCAACCCCATCCATCCCATCATCCAAAGAGCGCCCAACACCCCCAGCGGCGGGACGTTCCGCCGCCCGCGCCGCAGGCCAGCCGGGGGTTAGGTCGAGCGCCGCCCAGCCCAGGCGGGAGGTCCAGCGGCAGATGTTGAACAAATCCCGGTCCAGCATTACCCGCCAGCCGGGAAGCCCCGGCCCGCGCAAAGTCCCCAGCGCCGCTCCCTCCGCCCACGATGCAGGACGGAAGCTACTCCCGCGCAAGAGAACCGCCAGCAAGGGCAGCGCCCCAAAAATCCGGGGGGCCGTCTACCGAAAAGGCGTTTCCGGCCCCAAGACGGGTCGTGTCCCCATCAAGTCCGCTGTCTCCCGGCCTGTTCGGGGCATCCGGCAGAACGCCCAGCGGCGCATGACCCAGCGGGCCGTACAGCAGGCCGGGAAAGCGGCAAAAACCTCAGCCGTGGTTCTGAAAAAAGCGGCGGTTGCCGTGACAAAGGCGGCGTCTGCCCTTGTCAGCGCCCTGGCCGGTATCGTTGGAGGCGGTATCCTGCTGCTGGCCCTGGTAGTAGTCGTGGTGATCGCCGCCATCGCCAATTCTCCCTTCGGCCTGTTCTTTGCCCAGGAGTCCAACGCCCCGGACACCGTATCCGTGGCCCAGGCGGTGGGGACGGTCAACATGGCCTACAATTCCCGGTTGGAGCTGCTGCAAGCCGGAGACTATGACACCATCACCCTGGATGGGCAGGCCCCGGATTGGGCCGAGGTGCTGGCGGTATTCGCCGTCAAGACAGCCGGGGCAAATGTGGACGGCCTGGACGTGGCCACACTGGACCCGGACAGGGTAAGCAAACTGACCGCCGTATTTTGGGATATGACCGGGATCACCGTGTCGGAGGAGAGCGTTGACCACCCCGCCAGCGGCACCGCAGAGGCATGGACGGAAACGATCCTGCATATCACCATCACACCCAGGACAGCGGACGATATGCGTGTCTCCTATGCCTTCTCCGACTACCAAAACAGCGCCCTTGACGAACTGCTGTCTGACCGGGCCGCGCTGACCTCCCTGGCCGGGAGCCTTGCCATCACCAGCGCAGACGTGCGGGAAGTGCTGAACGCCCTGCCGGACGATCTGGACCCGGCCCGCCGGGAGGCCGTACAGACGGCCCTCCAGCTTGTAGGCAAAGTCAACTATTTTTGGGGCGGGTGCGCTTTGTTCCTTGACAATCTGCGTGAAAACACGCAATAAAACAAGGCAGATTTCGCAAGAAATCTGAACTCTATGCTTGATTTGGCAGGGGAAGAACCTGCCTGACCCGGTGTGACGGGTAACAAAAACTCTAATTCTCCGACGTGC
>CAJUPS010000147.1 GCA_910588045.1 uncultured Oscillospiraceae bacterium
GGCGGTTGGCCTCCTCCGGGGTGATCTCGCCGGGGACGAAGGACTGCCGGATGGTGTAGGCGATCACATCATCGGCCCCGCGCTTCCTGCCGGTCCTGGCGAGGTACTGCCGCTTGGAAAACAAAAACTCCGCGTCCGCGATCCGGCTGTCGCATTGGTAGCTGGAAATCAGCCTGCCGCCGTCCGTCTTGTCAGGATTCTCCACATAGTCAATGATGTCGTTGATAGCCTTGGCCACAGTCCGGCCCTTGCCAGTGTGCAGGGACATAATGCGGGTGGTTGCCATTGGCGGTCCCTCCCTTCAAAAGAAACGGTCCGCACTTGGCGGACCGTTTCTGTGTATTCAGTTTTCGCCGCACCGTTCGGCAATCGTCTTGCCCATGAGCCGAATATCCACATCCTCAGAGGGCAGAACCTCCCGCTTGTAGCCTCCGGTGAGCTTGTATCCCTGGTATTCCTCGTACCGGGAGCGCAGCACATCCCGCAGATTCTCCGGTGTCTGGCACAGCCGGGAAGTCACCCACTCGCTGTCACTTTTCCTGCTGTTCCAATCCACCACCAGATAGCCCTGGCTGGTAGTCAGCACCTCGCAGGATTCATCCTCCGCCAGATAATCCTTGAATACCTCTAACACTTTTTTATAGGTCAGCATGATGAACACCTCTTGATTTTGATTTGATACCAGCATAACCGCACCGGCGATTTTTTGCAAGGATGCGGTCCCACCGCTTATTCCCGATGTGTCGGGAATTGAAAAATTACTTTCTGTCTACGCCGCGCATAGTCCAGAGTTTTCGCCGCCCCGCCCCACCCATGTGTGACGCCGGAGATTACCACGTCGCTCTCCCGGACCATCCACTCATTTCTCCTGACAATGGCGTAGCGGGGCGGCACGTTTTCAAGCGGCGGATAGGTGGTACTGTCATAGCGGGAAATGTCAATCTCCCGGTTGAGGTAAGCCAGCACCAGAATGGCCGTGATGTGGGGATAGACCGCTTTCTGCCGTCTCACCGCCGCCGATGCCAGACTGTCAAAGTCTCCGTAGCCACCGAGGTAGAAGGTGGCCGCGCCGCCCTCTATGAGTGACGGGAGTATTATGTCCAGCCACTTGGAGAAATCGCCGGTCCGATATAGTTTACTGTGGCCGCAGAACGTGACAATCATCCGCATCACCCCCATACCACCATAATACTCCGCAGGAAAGACTATACAAAGTCCGTTCAATTATATACCCTCCCACTTCAAAAGTCCATATAAAGTCTGTCTAATTTTGTGAAGATGGGTAAACTTAAAGAGACTTTTTATGGACGGGAGTGGTATAGATGGATACGCGGAAACAAGTGTCATTGCGTATCCAGCAGCTTTGTGCGGAGCATGGGTATAATATCAATTCTCTGGCAAGAAAAGCTGGCATCCCGCCCACAACGCTGAAAAATATCATATATGGCAACAGTCATAACCCTGGCATTATCACAATCAAACTGCTTTGTGATGGGCTTGGAATTTCTCTTTATGATTTTTTTGATACGGATTCTTTCAAAGACACTGAATTAGAAGATATAGATTAGAAAATGAACAGCCGGGGCAGTCCCCGGCTGTTCATCGTTACTGGAGCTTTGCCAGAGAGGTGAGAATTTTCTGTGCCGCGTCCCACAGCCCGTCATAGCTCTGCCGCAGTTCCTCCAGGTCCGCATCATAAAACCGGCCTGTCTCATGGACGCGGCGGGTGAGCTGGTTGAGGTTGTTGCTGGACCGGCGCAGCAGGGAGACCATCTCCCGCAGCTCCGGCAATTCCAGATTGACCACATAGCCGTCCACGGCCATCTTGCGGAGATATGCCGCCATGTTGGTTGTGCCGAGCTGTTCCATCTTCTGCTCAATCAGCGTCCGCTCCGACCGGGTGACGCGGAATTTCAGCTGGACCTCCCGCTGACGGTTCGGGGCTTTCATCGCTCCTGCCCCTTGGACCTGGATTTGCCTGGGACGCTGGGAGCGGCGGAGACGGCGGATTTCTCTTGCAGTTTTTTCTTCACGGAGGGGCGGCGCAGCACCAGGGACTGAAAGCGGTTTTCCTCTTTGAGAATCAGGGCATACGTCCCCTTCCGGCCCTCCAGGGTGGAGAGGGACAGGGACTGGAAGGGCAGCATGGACATGAGCCGGTCCGTGTCTTTGCTCCCGGCCCGCGCCAGGAAGTCCGGGGAGACCTGGGCCATGTAGTGGGTTCCGTTGGGGCTGTTGGGTTCCCGTTCCTCTTGAAGCCGCTTCAAAATGTGTTCGGCCTCCGCCTTGATGTCCGCCGCCTTGAGGGGCTGTCTCAGCAGAAATTCATGCCGCGCCTGACTGACGAACATATCAAGAAGGCCGGAGTGAGCGCGCGTGATAAGGTAGGAAGTATCCCGTCTGCCTCCCTCAAACACAACGGGAATGGACTGCGCCCATTTTTTGTTAGATTGGGAGACACGCCCATCCCCGCCCTGGGCCTGCACCGTGTTCGCCAGCACATAGAGCATCCGCTCATAGCCGAACCGCTTCACCACATCCCGCACCGCCGCCTTTACATCGAGGCAGTTGTCATGGTAGTGACCGCTGACCGCTTTTTCAATCGCCTCTTTGCAGGCGATGTTGGCGCGGTTGGAGGCAATGTGCTGATCTCCCTCACCATGCTGATAAGCGTACTCATACGATTCTTTGTAAAGCGGGGCCTTGCAAAGTTCCTCCGCCTGCCGGATCACCGTGTCCGCCCGGTCCTCAATTGCCGCCGTGATGTTGTCCATCAGATTGAAGTCCATGTTGCTCCAATTTTTGTAGACATCCGCCAGCGGCGTGGGCGATTCCAGCAGCGCGGACACCTGAGCCTCGGTCAGCTCAATGAAGTCCATTGCCATCAAAATATCCTCGCGGGTGGTGTATTCGGCGGTGTGGTTCAGAATTTCCTCCGGGGGCTGGGCCACCAGCCACGCCCGGAATTTGTCCTGCTCCGCGCTCATTTTCTCACAGAGCGCGTCTGTTAGCTTTTTACTATCCAAAACGATTTCCTCCATTTCATTTTTCGTCAGGTTGTGGTAAAATGAGTGAAAATATCGAAGGTGGGGATGAGCCGTGGCATACAGTGACGAGATGTGGGCAGAGGCCAAAAAGAAATGCCGGTTGAATCAGGAAGATATTGCCCTTGCCAAACGGCTGGGGCTGAATCCGCGCAGCCTTATCAAAAACATCCCCAGCAAAAGCGAACCGTGGAAAGCCCCCGTCAAGGACTGGCTGCATGAGATAGATGCCAAGCGTCAGAAAAAGGCGGCGCAGAAGCAGCGCCGGAAAGAGAAGTCAGGCGGGGGCAGCCCCGCCTGACGGTCAACGCTCCTGCCGGGGGCGCTTGGATTTATCGGGGACCTTCTCCCTGGGCGGAAGGGGCCGCTTCAAGCTGTCCAGCACCGAGGGACGGGCGCTTTGGGCAATAGCCTGCTCCCCCTGGCTGTGGCTTCCGTCAATATTCAGCAGCACATCCAGCTCCGCGAGGCGGGCGGACTTCTCCTTCAGCTCGTCCTCCCGTGGGAAGGGCTTGCCGACTTCGGCCTTTGCCGCCTCCCGCTGGTCAAAGAGGTTTTCCAGCTGGGTCCTGACTGCCTCCAGCCGCTCCGGCATCTTATCAAGGGTGTGGTCAATGCGGACCAGAGCGCCAGCCGGGTCCATGCCAAGGGTTGTCCGGTGGGTCATCGCGCCTTTCAGCACCAGCTCGCGCTGGAAATTGCGGACCTCTGTGAACATGGTAAATCCCCGGTAGCTGCCGATCTCCACCATCTCCGCAATATCCCCCGCCATATACGCTGATAGAAGCGCCTTGCCCGCCTCCTCTTTGTCAGTGAAGGTCTCCCCCTGCACCATCATCCCGGCAAAGCCCTGGCTGACCTCCGCAGCGGCGGGACCCTCCGTGTCGGTGGTCCCGGCCTGGACGGGGAGCGCGGGTGCGGCCTCTGCAACCTCCGTGGCCTCCGCCGTCTCCGCCTGCTCCGCCTTGGCCGGTTTGGGCTTTTCCCTGACCACGAGGGGGTGGGGATGTTCGGACAGGGTTTGCATATCGGCCTCCAGGCCCTTGATGAAGCCCTGGTGCTGGGCGATCTGCTCCGGGAAATATTTCAGAAGGTTGTCCTCCATCTGGAACTGCTGGCTCTGGTGGGCGGACTTCATGATTTTGAGCTTGGACACGTCCACATCCAGCTCCATGCGCTCTTTGATACGGGGGTCCCCGGCGCACAGGGCCTTGATCTCCGCATAGGACAGCGCCGCCTCGTCCACATCCTCACAGGTCCGGGCCGGGGATTTGCTGGTCATGATCTGGGAAATGAATTTCTGCTTGTTCTCCACGGTCTGCCAGAGATAAGCGTCAAAGGTCCCCTCCGTGACATAGCGGTACACATGTACATTCTTGTTGTCGTTGCCCCGGCGCTCAATGCGGCCCTTGCGCTGGGTCAGGTCGCGGGGCCTCCAGGGACAGTCCAGGTCATGGAGGGCAATCAATTTGTCCTGCACGTTGGTCCCAGCTCCCATTTTGAAGGTGCTTCCGATCAGGACGCGCACCTGACCGGAGCGGACCTTGGCGAACAGCTCCTTCTTCTGCACATCGGTTTTCGCCTCATGGATAAAGGCCACCTGTTCGGGGCGCATCCCTCCGGCAATGAGCTTCTGCCGGATGTCCTCATAGATGGTGAAGGGCTTTTCCGGCTCCAGCGGGATGGCGCTCTCCAGCATGTGGAGGGTGGGGTCGTCCAGCTTGTCCCCGGCCCCCTTCACCGCCCGCTTGGAGGGGGTGGGTTTGGGTGTGGAAATATCGCAGAACACCAGCTGGGTCAGCCGCTTGCCGTCACCCTCCCGCCACTGATGCAGGATGTTCTCCACGCAGCTGTTGACCTTGGTTCCCGGCTCGTCTGGGAAGGTTGGGTTGATAACACGCTGGTCCAGCCCCAGCTTGCGCCCGTCCGAGGTGATTTTCAGCATGTTGTCCCTCCGGGGGTCCACCTGTCCGGTGTGGACCTCGCTGGCCCGCTGGGACAGCTCCTTTACCATGGCCTGCTGAATCAGGGTGGGCTTGGAGGCAACCGTGTGATACGTCACCTCCGGGGTGGGGAGGTTCAGCTGGTCGGCGGTTTTGATGTCCGCCACCTCTTTGAACAGGTTCATCAGCTCCGGGAGATTGAAGAATTTCGCAAACCGGGTCCTGGCCCGGTAGCCGGTCCCCTCCGGGGCCAGCTCTAAGGCGGTGGTGGTCTCCCCGAACCGGGAGGCCCAGCTGTCGAAGTGGGTCATGCCCATTTGCTGCAAGCGGTCATACTGAAGATACCGCTGGATGGAATACATCTCCGTCATGGAATTGGAGATGGGGGTCCCCGTGGCAAAGATGATACCGCGCCCCTTGGTGATCTCGTCCAGATAGCGGCACTTGGCAAACATATCGCTGGACTTCTGCGCGTCGGTGGTGGAAAGCCCCGCCACGTTCCGCATTTTGGTGTAGAGGAACAAATTTTTATAGTTGTCGCTCTCGTCCACGAACATCATGTCCACGCCCAGCTGCTCAAAGGTGACGACATCATCCTTGCGGTGGTTGGCCTGCAATTTTTCCAGGCGGGCCTCCAGCTGGCGCTTGGTCCGTTCCAGCTGCTTGACGGTGAACCGCTCTGCGCTGCCCTCCAGTTCCTGGATGCCCTCGGTGATCTCCCAAATCTGCTCCTGCAACAGCCGTTCCTGCCGCTCCGGGCTGATGGGGATTTTCTCAAACTGCGAGTGGCCGATAATCACCGCGTCATAATCGCCGGTGGCGATGCGGGCGCAGAATTTTTTCCGCTTCCGGGCCTCGAAGTCCTTCTTGGTGGTGACGAGGATATTGGCGGAGGGATAGAGGCGCATAAACTCGGAGGCGGTCTGCTCGGTCAGGTGGTTCGGGACCACGAAAATGGACTTGTGGCACAGGCCCAGCCGCTTGCTCTCCATGGCGGCGGCGATCATCTCAAAGGTCTTGCCCGCGCCCACCTCATGGGCCAGGAGGGTGTTGCCGCCGTAAAGGACGTGGGCAATGGCGTTGACCTGATGGGGCTGCAATTTGATTTCCGGGTTGATGCCGGAGAACACAATGCGGCTCCCGTCATACTCGCGGGGGCGGATGCAGTTCATTTCCTCGTTGTACTGCGCCACCAGGGTCTGCCGCCGTCTGGGGTCCTTCCAAATCCAGTCCTTGAAGGCTTCCCGGAGGGCCTGCTGCTTCT
>CAJUPS010000148.1 GCA_910588045.1 uncultured Oscillospiraceae bacterium
GCACCGCACTTCGCAAATCCCCCGCATAGGGAGCGGCGCTCCGAGCCGCTCCCGCAAGGGATTCTTAAACCGTAGGTTTAAGCCCGCTTTTGCCTACTTTTCGCGGGCGCGAAAAGTAGGCGCGGAGTCCGGGGCCGCGTAGGTCCCGGGCCATCGACCAAGAAGAAGCTAAACGACCGTCCCGGCACTCGGCCAGCGGCCGAGTGCCCTATTCAATGGATTTCAACGACTCCGCCATATCAATTCTACGGAGCCTCGGCCGCATCCCGGCCGAGATAAGAAGCGTAAACGCCATGGTCAGCAGGAAAGAGAGCACATAGCCAAGAGGAGAGATCCGACAGGCAAACGTCATGGAATCAATCTTGATCTGTGCCATCACGAAGGCGTGGAGCGCCTTCCCCATTCCCAGTCCGGCAATGCTCCCCAAAACAGAGAGAATATTGATCTCCCGGAATACGTAGGAGGCCACCTCATTCTGGTAAAACCCCAAAACCTTGATGGTGGCAATCTCACGGATACGCTCTGTCACATTGATGTTGGTCAGGTTGTAGAGAACAATAAACGCCAGCGCAGCCGCGCAAAGCACGATGACAACCACAATATAGTCCAGCCGGGAGAGCATACTGTCCACCCGCTCCCGGGTGGAGGCGTTCACCGTCACCGCACCCACGTCCTCGTCCTCCAGAAGAAGCGCCCCCTCCTCATAGGGGTCCGCCCCCTCGTGGGCGCGGACATACAGCGTGTTGTACTCCGGTTCCTCCCCCAGCTGCTGGCGGTAGGTTTCTGCGGAGACATAGGCATAATTGAATACATAGTTGTCACACACGGCGGATACCTTGACCGCCATGGTCCCCAGTTTGCTGTCCCGCAGCTCCACGGTCTCCCCGGGGACAACCCCCAGGCTCTCCGCCAGCCCGGTATTCAGCACCACCTCCCCGGGCCCGGGGTAGGCCACCGGCTCCTCGCCTCTGTGGAGGGACAGGAATCCCTCCAGACAATCGGTGGAGGACACCACCAGGTAGACGGACTTGCCGCCCTCCTCCACCACCACGTCCACGCTGCCGCTGTGGACCAGCAGCGCGTCCTCCTCGTTCCACCCATAGCTCTCCAGGAAGGCCGCCGACGTCTCCGGCGTCTGCCCGTCCTGGAAGGTGACCGAGTAGTCGTACAGGGTGATCTCGTCAAACTGATCGTCCGCCACGTGGGCAATGGAGTCCCGGATGCCAAAGCCGGTGCACAGCAGGGCCGTACATCCCCCGATGCCCAGAACCATCATGAAAAGACGGCTGCGGTAGCGCAGCACATTCCGGACGGAGACCTTGTGCAGGAAGCTCAGCCGCTTCCACAGGGGCGCAATGTACTCCAGAAAGACCCGGCGTCCCGCCTTGGGGGTCTTGGGCCGGATCAGCTCTGCGGCCTGCCGTTTCAGCTCCATCCGGCAGGCCAGATACGTGGCTCCCATGGAGCACAGCAGCGCCGCGGCAAAGGACACTGTCGCCAACGCCGGAAGCACCGCATGTTCCAGGGGCGCAAAGCCGTAGATCATCCCGTAGATCTCCCAGATCACCCGGGGCAGTCCCGTGATGCCCAGGCCGTAGCCCGCCAGACTGCCCACCAGGGCGGCCGACCCGGAGTAGAACAGGTACTTGCTCATGATCTGACCGCCAGAGTAGCCCAGGGCCTTGAGCACGCCGATCTGGGTGCGCTCCTCGTCCACCATGCGCTTCATGGTGGTCATGCACACCAGCGCCGCCACCAGGAAGAAGAAGACGGGAAATACCACCGACACCGCCGCCACGATGGAGGTATCGTTCTCAAAACAGATGCTGCCCGTGTTCTCCTCCCGGGTGAGGACATAGGTGGTGGCCCGCTTCAGCTCCTTCAGGTCCTCCCGGGCGTCGGCCAGCTCCTGCTCCGCGTCCCGCAGCTCCGTCTCCGCGTCGGCGAACTCCCGGTCCGCGTCCGCCCGGCCGTTGAGATACTCCTTCCAGCCGTCGTCCAGCTCCGTCCGGGCGTCGGCCAGCTCGCCGGGGGCCTTGTCCAGGTCGTTTTTCGCGTCGTCCAGCTTCTTCTGGGCGTCCCGCAGCTCCTGCCGGGCGTCGGAGAGCTTCCGCTCGCCGTCCGCCAGCTTCGTCTTGCCGTCCTCCAATTCCGCCAGACCGTCGGCGTACTCCGCCTCCCCGTCCTGTAGCTTCTGCCGGGCCTCCGCCAGCTCCCGGTCGGCGTCCGCCTTGGCCTGGTTGTACTCCGCCCAGCCGTCGTCCAGCTCACGCCGGGCGTCGTCCAATTCCCTCTTCGCGTCGTCCAGCTTGGTCCGGTTGGCCGCGATCTCCTTCCGGCCCTCCGCCAGCCGGGTCTGGCCCTCCCGCAGCTCCCGCTGGGACTGGGCCACCTTCGCCGCGCCCTCCTGGTACTGGGCGTAGCCATACTGGTACTCCTGTAAGCCCGCGTTGTACTCCTGCCACCCGGCGTCCAGCGTGGAGCGCAACGTGGTCAGCTGGATGCCCTCCGGCGTGGCCAGCAGCGTCTCGATCGGAACGCCGCTCGCCGCTGCCGCCTGCTGGAGCTTCTGGTATCCCGCCGCATACTGCGCCTCCCCGGCATCCAGCTGGGCCCTGCTGGCCTCCAGCTGCTGCCGCCCGCTCTCCAGCTGGGCCCAGGAGGCGTTCAGCTGGGACTCTGCGGCGTTCAGCTGGCGCTGGCCGTCCTGTAGCTCCCTCTCCCCGTCGGCGATCTCCGCCTCCGCGTCCTCCAGCTGTTTCAGGCCGTCGTTATACTCCGCCAGGCCGTCGGCGTACTCCCGCTCGCCGTCCAGGAGCTTCTGGTAGGCGTCCGCCAGCTCCCGCTCCGCGTCCGCCTTGGCCTGGTTGTACTCCGCCCAGCCGTCGTCCAGCTCGCGCCGGGCCTCCACCAGCTCCTGCTCGCCGTCGGCCACCTCCTTCTGGGCGTCGTCCAGCTCCTTCTGGGCGTCGGAGACCTTTTGCCGTCCGTCGGCGTAGTCCCGCCGGCCCTGCTCGTAGTCCACCTGACCCTGTTCAAAGTCCTTCTGTCCCTGCTCGTAGTCGGACTCGCCGTCGGTGAGCTCCCGGTAGGCATCGTCCAGCTCCTGTTCCGCGTCCGCCTTTTCCCGGTGGTAGTCGTCCCAGCCGTCGGCGATCTCCTGTTCCGCGTCTCGGATCTCCTCCATGGCGTCGTCATACAGGGTCGTATACCGCAGCTCCGCCCGTTGCTCCAGGAAGTCCTCCACCTCCGGCTCCCAGGCGTCCATCTGCTCCCCGTAGGCGTCGGAGTAGGGCTCGGCGGCATCTGCCATTGCCAGGAAAATCTCGTGGTACGCCTCGAAGTCGAAGCCCTCCTCGGGGATATACACGAACCCGGCCACGCTTCCGCTCCCCAGGGAGCTGGTTCCCCGCTCATAGTTGAGGTAGTAGGGGGACCAGGCCAGTCCCACCACGGTGTAACCGCTGTACTTGAGCAGCTCCCGGGTGTCCTCGCTGTTGTCCCCGTTCACCGGCAGGACCCGGCCCAGATCCTCCTCCAGGAAATATTTCGCATCTCCCAGACACTCGTTGGGCGCCTCGGGCATCCGGCCCGCGGACAGCTTCAGCGTGTTGATGTCCTCCGTGATGGAGTGGGCCTTGACCACCACCTCGTGCCCCTCCCGGATCTCCGTGAGGAAGTCGGTGAATACCGCCCCCCGGGCGGCCTCCACGCCCTCCCTGGCGGCGAAGGCCGCCACGTCCTCATCGGTGAAGCCCAGAGTGGACAGCAGGCGGAAGTCGTAGAACCCGTGCTCCTCCAGGTATTTCACACCCGTGGCCATCATGTCCGGCTGGCAGGCCCGCAGTCCCGCGAAGAACCCCACCCCCAGCCCCACGATGGCCAGGATCGCCAGATACCGCCCCATGCTCTGCCGGATCTCCCGCAGAGCGGAGCGCAGCAGCGTCTTTACCATTCGATCTCCTCCACCGGGACGGGCCGGTCGTTGATCTCCTCGGAGAGGACCGTCCCGTTCTTCACCTGGATCACCCGGTCAGCCATGGCGGTGAGGGCGCTGTTGTGGGTGATGATAATGACCGTCATGCCATTTTTCCGGCTCATGAGCTGCAAGAGCTTCAGGATGGACTTGCCCGTATTGTAGTCCAGGGCCCCCGTGGGCTCGTCGCACAGCAGCAGCTTGGGATTCTTGGCCAGGGCCCGGGCGATGGCCACCCGCTGCTGCTCGCCGCCGGAGAGCTGGGCGGGGAAGTTGTTCAGCCGCTCCCCCAGGCCCACGTTTTTCAGCACCTCGGAGGCGTCCAGCGGGTCCTTGCAGATCTGGGAGGCCAGCTCCACGTTCTCCAGGGCCGTCAGATTGGGCACCAGGTTATAGAACTGGAACACAAACCCGATGTCGTGACGGCGGTAGGAGGTCAGCTGCCTGGCGCTGTAGGCGGAGATCTCCTCGTTCCCCAGGAAGACCCGGCCCTCCGTCAGCGTGTCCATGCCGCCGAGAATGTTCAGCAGCGTGGTTTTCCCCGCGCCGCTGGGGCCCACGATGACGCACAGCTCCCCCTTCTCCACGGCGAAGGTGGCGTCCCGCAGGGCCTCGATCTCCACCTCGCCCATATGATAGACCTTTTTGACGCCTTCAAACCGGACAAAACTGCTCATGCTCTCACCTCTGTATGTAGTCGCACAAAAATAAACAGAACCATTATATCACACATCGGCGCGGAATGGTTAAAATTTCGTAAAAGAATTTCAGAAAATTTTGCCGTCTTTTCTGGAATTTCCTCTTGCCATCGCAGAAAAACCGTGGTAAAATAGCTCCATCCTTGCAACGAGAGGGTTTTACGATGAACATCAGCCGTTCCGCCATCTACTATTCCTTTACCTT
Organism: uncultured Oscillospiraceae bacterium; assembly: GCA_910588045.1. Classification (GTDB taxonomy): domain Bacteria; phylum Bacillota; class Clostridia; order Oscillospirales; family Oscillospiraceae; genus Pelethomonas. The sequence continues at coordinate 4,880 of CAJUPS010000148.1, forward strand.
TATCTGCACAAGTAGATAAGGGTTGTTTTGCTGCGGCGGTAAGCTGGTAAGGAAAATCCATCCGGGTCTTACAGTAAAGCAACTGTAGGACCCGGTTTTTTCATGCAGCGTCAAAATTTATAGATTAGGAGTGGATATACCATGATCGTCATTCTGAAAAAATCCGCGGAGAAACAGCAGGTGGAGCTCTTCGACAACTGGCTGCACAGCATGGGTCTGGAGACCCACAAATCCATCGGCGAGAACCACACCATCGTGGGCCTGGTGGGGGACACCTCCCGGGTGGACATCGAGAGTATCCTGGCCCTGGACATCGTGGAGACCGTCAAGCGTATCCAGGAGCCCTACAAGAACGCCAACCGGAAGTTCCACGAGCAGGACACCGTCATCACCCTCTCCAACGGGGCCAAGATCGGCGGGGGTCACTTCCTGGTGATGGCCGGGCCCTGTTCGGTGGAGACCGAGGAGCAGATCATCTCCGTGGCCCGGTCCGTGAAGGCCGCCGGGGCCCAGGTCCTCCGGGGCGGGGCCTTCAAGCCCCGGACCTCCCCCTACGCCTTCCAGGGCCTCCACGAGGAGGGCATCCGGCTGCTCCAGGAGGCCCGGGCCGCCACAGGGCTGCCCATCGTCACCGAGATCATGGACGCCAAGCACCTGCCCCTCTTCGAGGACATCGACATCATCCAGGTGGGGGCCCGGAACATGCAGAATTTCGAGCTTCTCAAGGAGCTGGGGAAGCTGCGCAAGCCAGTGCTCATCAAGCGGGGCATGGCCAACACGCTCCAGGAGCTGCTCATGAGTGCGGAATACGTCATGGCGGGGGGCAACGACCAGGTGATCCTCTGTGAGCGGGGCATCCGCACCTTTGAGACCGCCACCCGGAACACCATGGATCTCTCCGTTATTCCGGTGCTCCACCAGCTCAGCCACCTGCCGGTGGTGGTGGATCCCAGTCACGCCACGGGGCGGTGGGAGCTGGTGGCCCCCATGGCCCTGGGGGCCACGGCCTGTGGGGCGGATGGGCTTATTGTGGAGGTCCACAACGACCCGGAACATGCGCTCTGTGATGGGCCGCAGAGCCTGCGGCCCGAGAAATTTGAAAATCTGATGGGGAAGATTCGGGCGATCCGGCCCTACTCGGATCACTCCTTTACGACCGGGGAAGTGGTCATCTGATTTTCGCGCACTCCGTGCGCGAACGGGAAATTCTTCTCGAATCGGCCCGGGACCTACGCGGCCCCGGACTCCGCGCCTACTTTTGCCGCGCGGCAAAAGTAGGCAAAAACGCGCTTAAACCTACGGTTTAAGAATCCCTTGGCGGGAGCGGCGCGGAGCGCCGCTCC
>CAJUPS010000149.1 GCA_910588045.1 uncultured Oscillospiraceae bacterium
CCTCCTCCGGCTCCCGGACCACATAGGGCGTCTCCCCGGAAGTGACCTTCAGATACTCCAGCAGCATCTCTGCGTCGCGCTCCTCCGCAAGGCGGAGGAGGCAGGTCTTGCCGCTTTTCAGCAGGACTTCCTTACTTGCGTACTCCATTTCTCTCTCCTTTACAACCGCTTTACCATCAGCAGGAAGTCCGCATAGCTTCCATCCGCATACTTCATAGCCCGGGGCATGGTCCCTATCACCTCAAACCCCAGCTTTCTATATAACCCGATGGCCGGAGTATTTGTGGACACCACCTCCAACTCTGCCTGCTCGTATCCGGCGACCTCAGCGGCATTCAAGACCTCCCTCAGCAGCGCGGTCCCGATCCCCATCCCCCAGAATTTCCGGTAAAGGGTAATATCGACGCAGCACCGGTGGCGCAGCCGTGTCTGCGGATTGTTGGAATATACGATAGCCACCCCCGCCAGCTCCCCGTCCATCTCCGCCAGCAGCCGCAGGCGGTCAGGGGACCCATTCCAACGCTCGATCCGCGCACCCTGCTGTTCCGTCGTCCAGTCGATGTCCTCCGGCCCTACCATCAGGTAGGGCGTCTCGCCGCTGCTCTCTTTTTGAAAGTGCAGCACCCGCTCCGCGTCCGCTGCCTCCGGGCGCCGGATAAGGCAGGTTTTCCCGTTTTTCAGCAGAACCGTCTTTTTCTGATAATCCATAGTATTTTCAACCTCTTTCTCTACTGTTCGTCATAGCCAAAGGAGCGGATATAGTTGACGTTATCCCGCCAGTTCTCCTTCACCTTCACCCAGGTCTCCATGTAAACCTTGGTTCCCATAAACCGCTCGATGTCCTCCCTGGCGTGGGAGGCAATCTTTTTCAGCGTAGCCCCATTTTTCCCGATGATGATGCCCTTGTGACTGCCCTTCTCGCAGTAGATGGTCACGTCCAGGTCGATGACCCCGCTGTCCCTTTCCGAGAACTTGGTCACCTCGATGGCCGTCCCATGGGGAACTTCCTTATCCAGGTTGCGCAGCAGCTTCTCCCGGATGATCTCCGCCACCACCTGCTTTTCCGGCTGATCGGTCGTCATGTCGTCGGGGAACAGTTGGGGGCCTGGGGCGGCGTATTTCTCCAGCTGCTCCATGAGGACGTCCAGCCCGTCCTTCTCCTGGGCGGAGATGGGGATGATGGCGTCAAACTCGTGGGCGGCGCTGTAAGCCGCCATGACCTCCAAGAGCTGGGCTTTTTCCACCGTATCAATTTTGTTGATCACCAGCACTGCGGGAAGGTGTTCCTCCTTGATGCGGTCAATCAGGGCTTGCTCCGGGGCGCCCACCTTGGCGATGGGTTCCACCATGAGGCAGACGGCCTCCACGTCCGCCACGGAGTCTTTGACCACTTTCACCATGTAGTCCCCCAGCCGGGTTCGGGCCTTGTGGAAGCCTGGGGTATCCAGAAACACAAACTGTGTTTCCCCCCGATTCACTACGCCGCAGATCCTATTTCTTGTGGTCTGGGGCTTGGGGGAGACGATGGCGATCTTCTCGCCCACCAGGGCGTTGGTCAACGTGGACTTGCCCACGTTGGGCCGCCCGGCAATCGTAATCATTGCTGTTTTTTTGATTTTGTTCATTGGTAGGTAATCCTCTACTTTCTTTTTTCCGGCAGTGAGCAGTTTGCCGGTTTTTATTCTGCCGCCCGTCGGGCGGCGTCCATTTGTTTCTCGTCGATAGCCCGGGACCTACGCGGCCCCGGACTCCGCGGGTACTTTTTGTGTGAACAAAAAGTACCCAAAAAGTCACTTAGGAAACTACGTTTCCTAAGAACCTTCCTCATTACGGGGGTTATTGTTTTTTGCGCCCGAGGCACAGATTACCGGTCTAAACTTATTGCCGTCCGCTTACCGGTCTTTCGCGTCTATTTTAGCGTGGTGATCGGTAGCCCCTACCGTCTAGGACCGGGCAAACTCCCCGGGGTGCGTAACAAAAGACTTCTCCGTATAGAGGCACTCCTGGCGATGGCTGTAAGCCAATTCCAGAAGCGGCGCCGCAGTAAGCACTTTCGTAAGGACCGTGGGTAGCCGCAGAAGAGTGGCGCACCAACGAAGGTATTAAGACAGAACGACCCAAGGTACGTCGGAGGGAAAATAAATAATAACATTAGGGGATTCTCAAGGGTGGCGTAGCCCCCTTGAGCACGCTTTTGTTACTTTTCGCGTGCGCGAAAAGTAAGACCCCGTCCCCGCCCCGGCAGGGGCGAATCTATAAAGGAGAAGGAAGCGGCCGCGGCCCGCAGGGCCGCAGAAACGACTACCGTTCAATCCCCAATTCCGCCATAATAGCATCCTCATGCGTGCGCATCTGCACCTTTTGAGGCCCCTCATCCAAATGGTCATACCCCAGAAGGTGCAAAACCGAATGCACCACCAGGTACGCCAGCTCCCGCCGGGAGCTGTGCCCATACTCCTTCGCCTGCGCGTTCACCCGCTCCAAAGAAATCACCATATCCCCCAAAGGCACCAACCCCGTGGCGGGGTCTGCCTCCTCGGGCCCGGGAAGCTCCCCGGGCGTCAGGTCGAAGGCAGGAAAACTCAACACATCCGTGGGCCTGTCCACCTGCCGCATATCAAGATTGATCTGGTGGATATTGGCATCGCTGGTTACAGAAACATCCACCTCACAGGGAAATTCCACCCCCTCCGCCGCCAACGCGGTACGGATCGCCTTCCGAATGAGGGCGCACTTCCTCTCATCCACCCCCGGCACGTCCGCCGTTACGGGGATATAATGCCGCTTCGCCATTCTCTATCTCTTCTTTCCCTTACCGCTGTTATTGTAGTAATCGTCGTAAGCCTTAATAATCCTCTGGACCATTACATGCCTTACCACGTCCTGGTCCGTCAGCTCGCAGATGCCAATACCCTCCACGTTCTTCAGCACCCGCACCGCCTCCTTGAGCCCCGAGGTCTTGTCCGCCGGGAGGTCGATCTGGGTGATGTCTCCGGTAATGACCACCTTGGACCCAAAGCCCATGCGGGTCAAAAACATCTTCATCTGCTCCCGACTGGTGTTCTGGGCCTCGTCCAGAATGATGAAGCTGTCGTCCAGCGTCCGCCCGCGCATATAGGCCAGCGGCGCAACCTCAATATTTCCCCGTTCCAGATACTTCTGGTATGTCTCCGCCCCCAGCATGTCAAAGAGCGCGTCATACAGCGGCCGCAGATACGGGTCCACCTTGGACTGCAAATCTCCCGGCAGAAATCCCAGCCGCTCTCCCGCCTCCACGGCGGGCCGGGTGAGGATGATCCGGTTGACCTGCTTGTCCCGGAAGGCCGCCACGGCGGCGGCCACCGCCAGATAGGTCTTGCCCGTACCGGCGGGTCCCACGCCGATGGTGACGGTGTTCTTCTGCACCGACTGGATATACTTCTTCTGCCCGATGGTCTTGGCCTTCACGGGCCGCCCCTTGGAGGTGATGCAGATGACGTCCGCCGTCAGTTCCGCCGCCTTGTCCGCCTGCCCGGACCGGGCCAGGCCGATGACGTACCGCACGGTCTGCTCCCCGATATTCTCCCCCTTGCTGGCCAGGGTCAGCAGGGCGTGGACCGCCTTGTCCGCCAGCATGGTGTCCTCAGGCTCTCCGGCGATGCGCAGCTCACCCTCCCGATTGGTGACCACCACGTGAAATTCCGACTCGATCAGCCGGATGTTCTCGTCGAAGGACCCGAAAATGCTGGCGGCTTCCTCCAGGCGCTCAATCTCTATCCTTTGTTCCAAATGATTTCCACTTCTTTCTTATAGAATCTTTAGTATCTCGTCCATGGACGAAATCGTATATCGCTGTCCATAGGCCGGTCTCCGTCCCTCCCGGTCGATCAGCACGGAGACCGCCCCCACACCATTGGCGCAAAGCACGTCCTTTTCCTCGTCCCCCACGAACACCAGCGCCCGCACATCCTCCTGAAACTGCTCCGCAATGTACCGCAGTCCCCGGCCATCCGGTTTCCGCCAGCCGATGTCCCGGCTGGTCAGGGGCAGGTCGATATACGCCGCGAGGCACCGGATGTCCGCCAGGGCCGTCTCGTTGTCCTCGCCGTAGGCCACATCCGACAGTGCAGCCGTCCGGACTCCGGCCTGCTTGAGCTTCGCCAGCACCCCGGGCACGTCCGGGAAGGGACGGGGATCGTTCCGCTTAAAAAATGCGAAGAACTCCCGCTTCACGCCCTCCCGCGGCCCATCCGGGCGGCCCCAGCCATCCAGGATCTCCCGAAAAATGTCATCCGCGCGGACCTCCCGGGTCCTGGGGCAGAGCCGGGTGTTGTACCGCTTGAGCACTTCTATGGCAACGGCAAAATCCTCCTCCGACAGCCCCAGTCCGCAGACCTCATCCGCCCGCTCCAGCGCAGGGCGGTACAGCGCCTGCCAGCTCAAGGGGTTCCCGTAGCGGATCAGCGTCTCCCCGATGTCGAACACCACCGTCATGCCCGTATCCTCCCGTTCATTGCTCCTTGGAGATTTCCACCAGCCTTCCGATCTGCTCCTGGCATTCCGCCGACAGCGTCACCACCAGGTTGCCGTCCACGACCTCGCTGCCGACCTCCCATTCGAGGACCTCCCCCTCGTCCAGGTATTCCGCCAGGCGTTCGTCCAGCACCTTCTCCGCCAGAGCGAGCGCCTCTTCCTCCGTCCGCTGCCGCTCGACCAGCTCGTAGAACCGGAAGCGCTCCGTCACCGTGGCGGCGGGCAGCGCCACGTCGCCCGGGAGCACCCACTTGTCCCAAGAGATTATTTTATCACAAGTATCCCCCAAAATGCTACTGCTAAAATAGAGATTCCAGCGATTTTTTCCAATTAAAATGGCCCGACGGGTCTTTTCCTCCCCGGTGTAGACCTTTTCCTCCACGGTCAGCGGCACCCGGCACTGCAAATGATACCAGGTCCGGCCATAGACCTTGCCCATCCCCCGGAGGTATCGCACGCCGGAGACATCGTCCTGGACCACACCGGAGATCAGCAGCTGCCCGGTCTTCACCGTCGTACCCGGGAGCACCATTTTTTCGCCGTCCCAGGGCTGGATAGCGGTGACCAGCGCGTCCTTTGAGGCCACGGTATTGCCGGGCTCCCGCTTGCTGATAATTTCTGGGGCGGGGATCCTCTCCCTGACCTGGACATAGGCCCGGCAGCCCTTCACGTTGACGGCGATGTAGCTCAGCTCTGGTATCTCCACAAGGATCTGGTTGCGCAGCTGCGGGGAGTCCACGGAGAGGCCGTATGTCCCAAAGCCCACGCCGCACTTGTCCAGGGCGCGGAGGATTTCCTGTTTAGAGACAGTTTGGTTGCCCTCCACGCGGAAGTCCCAGATAAAAAAGGAGCTGAGAAACAGGAGGGTCGAGCAGAGAATCAGGGTGACCCAGAGGCCGTAGCGGTATCGGATGCGTCCCAGGAAGAAGGGGGTTCCCCGCCACTCCATAGCGGTCAGATTGCAGTCGATCTTTTTGCTCAGACGGCGCAGGCGTTTCCAGTCCCGCCGGGTCATGGTGAAGGTAAATTCCACCGGAGAGGACCAGCGGAGATCCCAAAATGTGATACCGTACTCCGCGCAGAGGTTCAGGATCCTCTCCGGAAAGCCGCTCTCCACCTTGCCGGTGACTTCGCCCTTGACCAGATTGACCAGATGCTTCAGCATACTATTTCACCCATTCCAAGCGGGAGATTTTCCCTCTGATCCGGAGCTGGTCGCCGGTCATATTGGTCAGCTCCAGGTTTTCCCCAAAAATTCGGAGCAGGCACTTCTCCCCGTTGATGTCGATTTCCTCCCCGCTGTAGGAGAGGATTCCCCTGTGGTGCTCCATATAGAAGTGGCTGTCGCCCACGAGCTCTATGTGTGGCAGGCCTGCCACAAGGTCAGGGGGGAGGTCAAAGAGTTCTGCGGCTCCATTGATAACATTTATTTCTTTTTTGAAAAATTCCATTGTCTTTTTTGATTCCTCCATTGTTTAGATTCTTCTTCGTCGATGGCCCGGGGCTTACGCCGCCCCGGACCTGGCGGTTACTTTTGCCGCGCGGCAAAAGTAACCAAAAACGCGCTTAGACCTACGGTCTAAGAACCCCTTGGCGGGAGCGGCTCGGAGCGCCGCTCCCTATGCGGGGGATTTGCGAAGTGCGGTGCGTATTGGGTTAGGCGAAGCCACCGAATATCAGGTCCTACGGGCATCTGATCTAGT
>CAJUPS010000150.1 GCA_910588045.1 uncultured Oscillospiraceae bacterium
TGCTGGCGGAGGGGCTGTCAGGAGACTACCGGCTGCTGGCAGAATTTAACCATATCGTGCTGGCGGGTCATGAGCGTGAAGGCAGCTATGGGGTGGAATTTATCACTTGGGAGCGCATTCGGGATGGCACGGCTCTGTGGCAGGGACATTACTACGACAACGACTTTGTCGCCGCCAAACAGGACTTCGCCACCCGCTCCGGACTGCTGCCCGCCAGCCGCCTCTTCACACGAGAGCAGCTGGCGGTAATCTTTGATGCCGCCCAAAGCATGACAGCTCAGGGCCTTGTCTCCAATCCGGAGCAGGAGAAATTGCTGGAGCAGATCGTGGAGCAGATTGAGGACGCTGTGCCGCATGTGGTCGATCTGGCAAATGAGCTGACGCAGTATCCCAAAGCACACGAATCGGGAGAAATGCAGATGTGTTGATGCAGAAGACCCGAAAAATAAAAATTGTAAGCAAAAAGGGGCCTATGACTGCCAGTACGGCAGAAACAGGCCCCTTTTTTATTTGGATGGAAAGGAAATGCGCAATGAGATTTTTTGAACGCGGCTCCCCTATGGCGGAACTGGAGCGCCAGATGATGATGGTGCCGAACTTCACACCCCGCGGGCATGGCAGCGCGGTCCTTTGCCGCTACCGCCCCGCGGCGGATATGGACTGCCGGAGCTGCTTCCAGCACCGCAGCCGGGGATGCCGCAGCCTGAGCTGCCTCTGCCTATCCGAGCGGCTGGAGGCCGGGGCGGTGACGATGGAGGAGGTGATCGCGGAAACGGTGCGGCCCTGGAAGTCTCTCCCGCTGAAGCAGCGGGCCATGGGCGCGGCCTGCCAGGCGGCGGGTTTCTATTTTGACGGACGGCTCCACATCATGCGGATGCAGGAGATGACCAGGGGCGGAGACAGGACCGTCAACAGCCGTTGGCTGGCGGCGGTGTACCTGCTCTCCGCCCATGCCGCGCTCTGGCAGAAAACCATCGGCGCGGTCAGGCCGGGGCAGATCGACTTTGCCAACGTCCGGTTGGGCAGCTGTACCGTTCAGGATTACGTCCTCTACCGGGCGGCAAAGGGGATCTGCTCCGGTATGTTGGGCGCGACATCGGAGGAGCTGGCCGATCCGGAGTTGGTCAGCGATGACACGCTGCTACTGGTCCTCTGCGCGGCGGCCGCCGCCCGGTACGGGCCGGAGGTCATAAAAGTTGGGAGGGCAGAGGCGTGATGCTCAAAACGATTCTGACCTCTCCCACCCACCCGGAGTATGGCTCCATCACGGTCTCCTTCCCTATCCCTGAGGAAGACTATGACCATTCGATATCTCTGCTGGAGGGCTTGGGGATTGGAGACATGCTGGCACGGGACTGCCGCGTGGTGGAATTGGAAAGCCCGTATCCCGTCCTGGACCGGCTGAAAGGCACAGCTGTCAATGTAGACGAGCTGGACTACCTGGCAAAGCGGCTGGACAGCTTCTGCGAGGGCGAGGGCAGCCAGTTCCTAGCGATGGCGCATAAGCTGGACCTGTCCGATATCAAGGATCTCATCAATTTAACCTTCTGCTGCCAGCAGGCCACGGTCATCACCGACTTTTCCGATCTGGAGCAAATTGGGCGGAATCACTGCATGAACATCAACTTCGGTGTGATGAGTACGGAGGAACATGCCAAAGTGGATGGACGGGCGGAGGCGCTTCGGTTGATCCGGAGCGGACAGGGAACGGTCACTCCGTATGGCGTGGTCTATGACAATGGAATGGAGCTTCAGCCGCTCTATGACAGGCGGCATTTCCCATCGTACCTCTATAAACCGTCCGTGATAGCGATAGAGGCCGTATCAGACGGTGCGGCAGGATACTTCTGCCTGCCCATGCCGGACCGGCAGCTCCAGCGGATGACCGGGCGGGCCAGGCTGGAGGCTCAGAACATCCCGCTGAAGGTCATGCTGGACGAGCTGCCGGAAAAGGCTGCGGACGCGCTGGGATTGGAAAAGCTGACTCTTCATGATTTGCCTGACCTGAACAGGCTGTGCCGGGCCATTGATCCGATGAAGGACGCGGAGAGAGAAAAACTGAATGCAGTCGTGCTGATAGCCGAACCGGAGGATGCCATAGCAGTTTGCCAACTGGCGGAAAACCTGGACCAGTTTGACTTCATCCCCGACGTACAGACACCGGAGGAATACGGCAGACATATGATCCGGGAATCCGGCAGGTTTGAGTATGACGCAAATCTGGAGGAGTTCTACGACTACCGGCTCTATGGGGAGCAGCGCGTCCGGCAGGAGGGCGGCAGCTTCAACGAGTGCGGCTATGTGTCCTACCACGGCGTAATGCCGCTGGAGGAACTGATGCGGGAGGACCCTGTGGAGCAGTACCAGAGAGAAACGGGGATGCAGATGCTGTGAAAGTTTTTCTGGACTTCCGGCCCGATCTGTGATATGTATGTTGGTTATCAAATGAAGAAAGGGGTTGAAACCATTGCGCTGCAACATCTACGAGGAACAGCTCCAAAGCGCGGAGCTGTTCGGCAAACCGGTGCTTTACACCGAAAAGCAGGTCCCGCGGGAGGCGGTTCCGGAGGGCTGGCATTGCTACGATCTATGCGGAGGCGAACGCCAACCGACCCGGCCCACCGAACTGGTGGACCGCAGCCCGTGGCTGCGAATTGGCGCCGTCCTCTCCCCCGCCCCGCTGAAGCGCGCGGCCACTGTGGCCCGCCAGATCAAAGACAGTTTCCATCCGCATGGGGAACTGCTGGATCTGGCGGGTTTCTGTGAGAAGCACCATCTGGAGTGTCCGACAGACCCCCGCAAATTTATTCTGCGCCCCGCTTCCAGTCAGGAGGCGGGGCTGTTCTATTCCCTGACGGACCCGGAGGAGGAGGCGGCGGCTGGCACGATAGGCCATGTCCGGCTCGATTTTGCCAGCGGCAGGCTCCACCACTCCTGGTGGCCCCACAACGACGACCAGTTCAACACGCCGGAGTTCAAGGCGGCGCTCCAGGAGTTCATGGACGAGGTGCTCGTCCGGGGTCCGCTGCAAAGCGAAGCCGCCATGCGCCAGTGGTGCTACGGGTACCCGGAGGGCGAGATCGGGCAGGACTGCGTTGGGTTTGTGGCGGAAACGGAGGGTTACCGGTTCTGCCTGCACTGTACGACCATGACCGGCGATTATGGCTACGTCTACTGCTACGATCTGAACCAGCAGAGGTTGGCGATGGATGCACAGACAACTGAAGAAGGTATGACGATGGGAGGAATGATCTGATGGAAGACCTGATCACGTGCAAGGTGGCCCGAGAAGATTTCCAGCAGTGGCTGGCATCAGGGAATGGACCGGTGACGATCCATTCGGGCGAGAAGGCGGATGTCCTGCTCACCATTCTTGAAAAAACACCATCGGTGGACTACCTGTACCGGACGTCCATTGCGAAGGATGGCGGCATCTCCTGGAGAAACAGCCTGCTGTTCTGCGGAGTGTACGATGGGGAAAACCATGCGCTGTATCTGGCGAAGGATGCTCAAGCGATCTTCACACGGGGACCGGTCCCGCTGGTGACGGAGCCCGGCGGTTCCATGATGGAGGACATCTGTGGAAAGGTCAACCGGCGGGTGGAGGACATCGTTGCCAACGATAGAAGCAACCTCCCTGTGCAGGAGGTCACTGGCTGGCTTGCGGCGCACAACCTGGAACATTATCAAAAGTACGGTGCCCAAACAGATGCGATCCAAATGTTGTTCGAGGGTCGTGCGCCGGACGGTAAGTTCCACAGCGGCTACGCCATGGAAGAACTGCCGGAGGCCGCCTTCCTGGCCTGGCTTCAGGACCCGGAGGGCTTTATCCAGACCGAGGCGGAGATGTATATCAAGAGCAATTCGGAAAAGCTCCTCCAGCAATTCCTGGAAAATGACGCTCTGCTGGCGGAGTATCAGGCGCTGGTGCAGGATACCGGCAGTCCGATCCACCGGATGAAGGCGATCACAGATGCCCTAAACGGCAGCAGCGCGAAGATGGTGAACGTCACTGTTAAAAAAGGCGGAGAGGAGTTGACCTTCAAGATGGAGGCCAGCCCGATGAAAGGACATCACACGTATTACAGCACTTATCACATCCCCGCTGCTGACCGTCGCAGGTTCCAGCTGGTATTTGGCAGGAACACTGGCTTCAAAGCAGAAGAGGTTGTCAGGATCACCTACGGCAGAAATACGATCTACGAGGCCCCGCCCGCACAGGAGGAGACTATGGCGGAGAGCGCCGGTCCAGCGATGGGAGGAATGATGTAGATGGAACGGATACCAAAGGGCTGGCTGGAGTTTCTGCGGGAGCAGTTTCCGGAGGGCAGCCGGATCAAGCTCAGAGAAATGAAAAACGACCCCTGCCCGGTGGAACCGGGGAGTATGGGGACATTGCTTCGCATTGACGATGCGGGGACCTTCCACATCCAGTTCGACAATGGCAGAGAGCTGGGCGTGGTGCTGGGTGAGGACAGGTTTACCGTCCTGCCGCCGGAGCCGCAGACGCTGAAGCTGTTCATGCCCCTGACAGCGGACTACTACGAGCCAGACGAGTGGGGAGATATGCCGAATGAGGGCGCTCCGATGAATGGCAGGGACCTCCGGACCTACGAGGACAGCATCCTGGCCTCGCTGCTCAAGGAGCTGGGACCGGAGGAGGCGGAGCGGGGGCTGATGCTCTACTACGGCGAGGAGGACGGTGTCAACCAAAAGGTCCGCTCTTATGTGTTCACGGTGGAGGAGCGGGAAGGCCAGCTGTGGGGTGTGGCGGAGTGCAAGGTGCTGGGCCAGTTGACGCCGGAGGAGCTGGATACGCTGATGGAGCATGTATCCGGGCAAGCGAGTGATGGCGCAGGTGAGTCGTATGAGCAGCATCCCATCCGTATCGGGCACGGCGAACTGTACGTCCATCTCTGGAACGGCGATGACTGGAGCATCATGACGGAACAGGACCGGTTCGACCCGAAGTTTGCTGAAAGGCTGCCGGAGCTGTGCTATTCCACCCTGCCCAGTGATGGCAGCCTCATCCTCCTCAAGCGGGGCGAGAGCGGGTACTTCCAGACGGCGTGGAACCAGAACAGTCCGGAAAAGAATCGCCGTCTGGCGGATCACCTCAACCAGCAGCGGGGTATCTCCAGGGCGCAGGAGGAGGCCATGTCCTTCGGTTCGCTCTTCGGCTGGGACAAGCCCGGCGCTGACCCCAGGACCTATGAAACCGGGCCAAAAACAGCGATGGGAGGCATGGGACTGTGAGAAATGAGTAGGAGAAGCAGATGGCTGGATCAGAAAAGGCGCGTGTGCAGAATTTCATAGTGGATCATACGCGCACCAGATGGTCGCCGCTCATGCACAAGCTGGAGATGTGTCCCACCCTCGCCTGCATCGCCGGCAATATCCCCACCAGAAAACTCTCAGGATGGACATTTTCAGACGAGAACTATACCGCCCGGTCCAAGGAGGTCCGGCTCTGCCTGCGCGGCCTGATTGGACAGGGTGCGTACCTTGCCGCCCAAGAGAGCGAGGAACAGCTGCCCGCCCTCCGGGATTTTATCTGCTATCTTGCGGCCTTCTGGCCGGAGGACCCAGACGCGGACCCTGTAGAGGCGGAAAGGGAATATGGCGCATTGTTTGACAAAGCGATATCCGATGCCCGGAGTCATGGCAGCGCGCCGGAGCTGAGCGAGAGCAGACAGGAAAATATCCTGATTGGGCTGGAGGATTATCTCATCGATATGGCGAGCCAGTTCCAAAGGATCGATCAGGAGGCGCTGGACGGTGGACTGGCAGCCTGCGAATCTGTCGCGGCAGGGCTCCGGCAGGCATGGGGCGGGGTACGGCAGGCGCAGGAGCAGATGCCTGTGCAGCCGTCCGGCCCGGTATTGGAAGGAGGGATGGTCCTTGGGTGAGATATTCCACATCTACGCATCCCAGGGGCAAAACAATTACGTGGAGCTGGACCTCCCCGCCAGCGACTACGAGATGCTGGACATGATGGAACGGCTGCGGCTGGCGCCGGGGAAGCTGCCCTATGTGGAAGTGCTGAAAATCCATGAAACGTATGACTATCTGGATAGGTGTATCTGTTGGCTGGCAAAAACAGGGAGAAAGGGACGGCAAAATAAAATAGGAGGAA
>CAJUPS010000151.1 GCA_910588045.1 uncultured Oscillospiraceae bacterium
CGGGCACGGTGAGGATACAGAAGAAGATGGTGTTCCAGGTGGCCTTCCAGAACTCAGCGTTTCCGAACATCCGCACGTAGTTGTCCAGGCCGATGAACTTGTAGTGGCCGAAGCCCAGGTGCTCGCAGAAGCTGGCGTAGAGGGTCTGGATGAAGGGCCACAGGTTCAGCACGATCAGGCCGATGATGGTGGGGGCCACCATGAACCAGCCCCAGTTCTCCTCCCGCCGGGCGGCGGCGGACAGTTTTGTCTTATTTTTCAAAGAAATTCCCTCCTCTCACGTTCACTCGGCCGTAGCGTAACGGTCGGTGATCTCCTGCATCTGGGCCAGGGAGCTGTCGATGTCGGCCCCGTTGTAGACCTTGACCATCACGTCGGCCACGTTGGCCTTCCACTTGCGCCGACTGGCGTTGTTGATGTACTGCACGGCGTAGTCAAACTGGCCGTAGCACTGGTCCAGATCCAGCATGTAGTCAAAGTTGCCGAAGGACTTCGACCAGGTGTCCTCCAGTCCCAGGTAGGCGGGGATCGCCGCGCCGGACTCGCCCTGGATGCGCTGTCCCTCCTCGCTGCCGAGGAACTTGAGCACGTCCTTGACCACCTCCAGGTTCTTGCCCCGGGCGGCGGTGGAGTAGCACAGGCCGTTGGAGATGGACCCCCGGCCGTCGCCGGACATGGGATCGGGGCACCGGGGGAGCATGGCGATGTCCCACTTGCCCACCATGTCGGGGTAGTTGGTCATCTCACTGAGCAGGTTCCAGCTGCCCTCCAGGAACATGGAGCCCATGCCGGAGAAGAAGGCGGTGCCGGGGCTGGTCTCGGCGAAGTAGTTCTGGTCGGGGCACCAGTCGTTTTTCTGGAGGTTCACATAGAACTTGACGGCCTCCACGGTGGCGGGCTGGGTGTACCCCGTGCGGAGCTTGGTCTCGGGGTCCAGAATGTAGCCGCCCTTCTGATAGACGAAGTTCCAGTAGCCCAGCTGCTCGTCGTTGTAGGCCATGTAGCCGTACTTCCCGGTGGCGTCGTAGACCTTCTGGGAGGCATCGGTGAGGTCGTCCCAGGTCCACTCGGCGGTGGGGTAGGCCACCCCGGCCTGGTCGAACATCTCCTTGTTGTAGACCAGGACCACGTTGTCCTTGTCCTTGGGTACGCCGTAGATCTTACCGTCGGACCCGCTGGCGTTGCCGATGGAGATGTCGGAGAAGTGGTTGGCGTAGTAGTTGGGGTCCTCATCGGCATAGAGGTCCGTCAGGTCCGCCAGGATACCGAAGTCCGCGTAATAGAGGATCTGATCGGTGTGCATCCAGTAGATGTCGGGCATGGTGTTGGACTCGGCGGCAGCCTCCAGCTTGGTCCAATACTCGCCCCAGTTGGTGACCTGGACCTCGATGACCACATCGGGGTGCTGGGCGGTGTAGGCGTCGCACATGGCCTGCATCCCGTCCCGCTGGTTCACGTCCCAGATCTGGAAGGTCAGGTGTGTCTTGCCGTCGGCGGAGCCGCATCCGGCCAGGGACAGCAGCAGAGCCAGCGCCAGGGCCGCCGCTGCCAAACGGGGAATTTTCTTCATAACTCCACTCCTTTTTTATTTTCCGCCTGTCCGCCTTGCGGGGACAGCCCGGTTTTTATTTACTATAATATGAAGGGACTATATTTGTAAATGCCGTGTTGTGTGCAAAATATTTGCTAATCTCATAAAAAGTCTTATTTTTGCATATAAATAGCGCATATCCGTATATTTTTTGAAAAATCGTTACTTTCCACAGCGAAACCGCCCGTTTTATTGTGCAAAATAGAAAAATCTAGAACCGCGTCCTGTCGAGACTCCTCTGTTTTTCCCGGCAGCGCAAGCGTTTGAGGGCCCCGATTATATGTGAATATGTGCGTTTCGACCCTCTGCGGTACGCCCTGTCCCGGTTGCATTCCCGGGAAGGATATGGTACACTGGTCCTACAGACCAGGGGATAGCCCCCCGGAGAGGAGGCCCGCCATGTTTTTCAACCAGCACTTCCAGGACGAGGAACCCCTTCCCGCGTCCGGTTCCCGCCTGTTTTTTCGGATTCTGGGCCAGGAGGCCCCCGCCGTCCTGAAGCTGAATCTGCTCTTTCTGCTCTGCTGTCTGCCTGTGGTGACGATACCACCGGCCCTGCTGGCGCTGTGGCAGGTGGAGCGGCGCATGGTGGAGGACCGCGTGGTGCGCAGCTGGAGGCACTACTGGGACGCCTTCCGGCAGAGCTGGAAGCGCTCCTACGGCGCCTTCGCCCTGACGGCCCTGCCCATGGCGGCGGGGAGCTACGGGGCGTGGTTCTACCTGCGCCTTGCGGAGGCCAACCCGCTCTGCTATGCCCCCTTCATGTTCTGCGCGGTGGTGCTTTTCGGGACACTGCTCTCCTCCTCCTACCTATACGGCCTTCTGGCCGCAGACCGGCCCCTGACCAAGGAGACCATCCTGCTGGCGGTAAAGCTGGGCCTGGGGAAGCCCCTGCGGGCCATCCTGGCGGCCCTGAGCTGGTACGGGGCCACGGCGGTGGGCATTCTGTGGTTCCCCCTGAGCGGCCTGTGGCTGCTGCTGGCGGGATTCTCCCTCCCCTGCCTGCTCTCCCAGTTCCTGATCCGGGATGTCCTAAAGCGTTTCGGAAGTCTGGAATCATAAAAAAAATCCCCTCCACGAACCCAAAACCGTTCGTGGAGGGGATTTGCCCCATTTCCGCTGATGACAGTCCATCGTTACCGGGCAGAAATGCCGGACTCGCAGCAGACAGAAGAGCGCGCTAAAGTTCTTTTTGGGAACCTTTTTCTTTCAAGAAAAAGGTTCAAAGCCCCTGGGCGATCATTGCCTCAGAGATTTTCTTGAATGCGGCGATGTCATTTCCGGCGATGAGGTCGTACCCCAGCCCGTACTCCTCCGCCGCCGCGGCGGACGCATCATAAATAGAGCTCATGATCCCCCGCAGCTTCTGGTCCACTTCCCTCCTCGACCAGCTGTACCGGATGGCGTTCTGGGCCATCTCCAGCGCGGACACGGCCACGCCGCCGGACCCGGACGCCTTGGCCCCCGCCGTGAGGATCTTGGGGCTGAGCCGCAGCAGCTTCAGCGCGTCCGTGGTAGCGGGCATATTGGCCCCCTCCACGTAGTAGCGCACGTTGTTGGCAATGAGCATTACCGCGTCGTCCACGGCCAGCTCGTTCTGGGTGGCGCAGGGGATGGCCACGTCGCCGGGGACCTCCCAGGGCTTTTTCCCGGGGTGGAACTCCGCCCCGAACCGGTCGGCGTAAGCCTCCACCCGGTCCTCGCCGGAGTAGCGCATCTTCACCATGAAGTCGTACTTCTCCTGGGAGTTCACGCCGTCGTGGTCATAGATATACCCGTCCGGCCCGGAGAGGGTGACCACCTTGCCCCCCAGCTCCGCCGCCTTGCGGCACACGCCCCAGCTCATGTTTCCGAACCCGGAGACGATGAGCCGCTTGCCCTCCAGGGTTTCCCCCTGGTGCTCCAGCATTCTCGCCAGGAAGTACACGGTGCCGAAGCCCGCCGCCTCCTGCCGGATGCGGCTCCCGCCGTAGGTGAGCCCCTTGCCGGTCAGCGCAGAGCTCTCCGCCCGGCCCGTGACCTTCTTATAAGCGCCGTAAAGCCATCCCACTTCACGGCTACCCACGCCGATGTCCCCGGCGGGCACGTCGGTGTCCGCGCCGATGTAGCGGTACAGGGCGTACATAAAGCTCTGGCAGAAGCGCATGATCTCCCGGTTGGACTTCCCCCGGGGGTCGAAGTCCGCGCCGCCCGCCGCGCCGCCGATGGGCAGCCCGGTGAGGGCGTTCTTATAGGTCTGCTCGAACCCCAAAAACTTCACCACGGACGCCGTGACACTGGGGTGGAACCGCAGTCCCCCCTTATAGGGCCCGATAGCGCTGGAGAACTGCACCCGGTAGCCGTGGTTGGTGTGGGTGACCCCGTCGTCGTCCACCCAGGGGATCAAAAAGGAGAACATCCTCTCCGGCTCCACCATGCGGGTGATGAGGTCCAGCCTCTCATACCGGGGATCCTCCGTAGCGGGAGCGATCATCTCCAGCCAGGCGTTCACGCATTGGAGATATTCCGGCTCATGGGCATACCTCTGGGCCAGGTTCTCCGACACGCGGGCGATATAGTCATTCATGTGCCCGCCTCCTTACACGATGCCGTAGGCCAGCATGGACTCGCCGACCTTCAAAAATCCGGCGATATTGGCGCCCGCCACCAGGTTGCCGGGGGTGCCGTACTGCTCCGCGGCCTTGGCGGCGTTGTGGTACAGATCCGTCATGATTTTCCGTAGGTGGTCGTCCACCTCCTCGAAGGTCCAGTAGAAGCGCATGGAGTTCTGACTCATCTCCAGCGCCGAGGTCGCCACGCCTCCTGCATTAGCGGCCTTGGCGGGGGCGAAGAGCAGGCCCGCCGCCTGGAAGGCGTCCACCGCCTCAGGGGTGCAGGGCATGTTCGCGCCCTCGGCCACGGCGAAGCAGCCGTTGGCGATCAGCGCCTTGGCAGACTCCAGGTCCAACTCGTTCTGGGTGGCGCAGGGCAGTGCGATATGGCAGGGGATCTGCCACACGCCGGAACAGCCCGCATGATATTCCGCCTCCGGGTGCGTCTCCACATACGCGGAGATCCGCTTGCGCTCCACCTCTTTGAGCTGCTTCATAAGGGGGAGGTCGATGCCGTTCTTGTCGTACACATACCCGCCGGAATCGCTCATGGCAACCACCTTGGCCCCGAACTGGGTGGCCTTCTCGCAGGCGTACAGGGCCACGTTGCCGGACCCGGAGATGACCACCGTAGCCCCCTCGAAGCTCTTCCCCGCATCCTTCAGCATACAGTCCGTAAAGTAGCACAGTCCGTATCCCGTGGCCTCCGTCCGGGCTAGGGACCCGCCGTAGGTGAGCCCCTTCCCCGTCAGCACGCCGGTGAACTCATTGCGCAGGCGCTTGTACTGGCCGAAGAGGTATCCGATCTCCCGGCCGCCCACGCCGATGTCCCCGGCGGGCACGTCGGTATCCGGCCCGATATACTTGAACAGCTCGGTCATAAAGCTCTGGCAGAACCGCATGACTTCCAGATCGGTTTTTCCCTTGGGGTCGAAGTCGGACCCACCCTTGCCGCCGCCGATGGGCAGCCCGGTGAGACTGTTCTTGAAGATCTGCTCAAATCCCAAAAATTTGATGATCCCCTCATAGACGGAGGGGTGGAAGCGCAGCCCGCCCTTATAGGGTCCGATGGCGGAGTTGAACTGCACCCGGAAGCCCCGGTTGACATGGATGTTTCCCTTTTCATCCTCCCAGGGGACGCGGAACTTGATGATGCGCTCCGGTTCCACCAGGCAGTCCATGACACCCTCTTTGATGAACTCCGGGCGGGCCTCCACCACGGGGACCAGAGAGGTGAGGACCTCCCGGACGGCCTGGTGGAACTCCGGCTCCGCCGGATTCCGGGCGATGACGCGGTCCATCAGACCGTTCAGGTACTCATTTTTGATACTCATTTTGGATGACCTCCTATCAGATCCCGAGAGGAAAAATTTTTTCTTCCCGGTGCTTTAGCTAGTTAAATCGTAGCACAGGTTTTTTGCTTTCGCAACGGTTTTTTGTTTGTTTTTCAAAGATTTGTCTTCTCCTACAAAACATTTGTCCTTGAGACAAAATCTTTTGTTGCTTCTTATACCTAATTTTGTCTTCGCACGTTCCGTGCGAACGGGACATCCTTCTCGAATCGGCCCAGGGGCTACGCGCCCCCGGACCCGGCGGTTACTTTTTGTGTGAACAAAAAGTAACCAAAAAATCACTTAAACCTACAGTTTAAGAATCCCTTGCGGGAGCGACGCGGAGCGCCGCTCCCTATGCGGGGGATTTGCGAAGTGCCGTGCAAATTTTGAAAGGCGAAGCCACCGAATTTCAGATCCTACGGGCATCTGATCTAGGGGTCTGGTACTTGTAGAACTCCGGCTGACGCCCTTTCAAAGGGGTACTCCCTGCAAGGGGGACCGCCTAACGGAAGCACCCCGCAGGGACCCCGTGCCGAGTGCCGCTCGGCAACCAGCAGTACGTTAGAACTGTGCGCAGAAGTAAGCACCGGCATCGGCCCA
>CAJUPS010000152.1 GCA_910588045.1 uncultured Oscillospiraceae bacterium
TAAAGATATTCGAGGCTTAATACAAATGCCTTTTTCAAGACATTGGATTATGCACATAGAAGCAAGCTTGCGTATAAAAGACAAGATACATTCGTAAGTGCAAATTCCAGCTGATTGAGGAGACTATACAAGCAACCCGCTAAATCTCCGCGCAACAACAAAAACAGAACATTTGGAGGACAATTATCATGGAACTGCAAGATTACCGGAACCAACTGGACCAGATCGACGACGAGCTGGTGGCGCTGTTCAAGCGGCGCATGGAGACCGTCAAAAGTGTGGCGGACTACAAGCGGGAGCACAACACCCCCGTCCTCGCGGCGGGCCGGGAGCGGGATATTCTCTACCGCGTCACCGGCGCCTGCGGCGAGGAGCTCCAGGAGTACACCAAGATCCTCTACTCCACTCTCTTTGAGCTGAGCCGGGACTACCAGGAGAACCGCCTGTCCACCGGCGAGTCCAAACTCTGCCGGGACATCCTGTCTGCCGTGGAGCAGACCGGGACATTCCCCACCCGGGCCGTGGTGGCCTGCCAGGGAGCGGAGGGCGCCTACTCCCAGATCGCCTGCGACAAGATGTTCGAGCTGCCCCAGATCCTCTACTTCGGGCGCTTTGACGGCGTGTTCCGGGCGGTGGAGAACGGGATGTGCCGCTACGGCATCCTGCCCATTGAGAACTCCTCCGCCGGGTCCGTTACCGAGGTGTACGACCTGATGGAGAAATACAACTGCAAAATCATCCGCAGTCTGAAGCTGAAGATCGAGCACTGCCTTCTCGCCCGTCCCGGCGTGAGCCTCAAGGACGTCAAGGAGGTGGTGGCCCATGAGCAGGCCCTCAACCAGTGCGGCGACTTCCTCAAGAGCAGCGGCGTGAAGATCACCGTCTTCGACAACAACGCTCGGGCCGCCAAGTACGTGGCCGAGAGCGAGCGCACGGACATCGCCGCCATCGCCTCCGCCAACTGCGCGGACCTCTACGGTCTGCGGATCCTCTCCGACAAGGTGGCCAACTCCGACCACAACTACACCCGCTTCATCTGCATCTCCAAGAATATGGAGATCTACGAGGGGGCCAACAAGATCACCTTCGTGACCGCCGCCAGCCACCGCCCCGGCTCCCTCTACAGCCTCATTGCCAAGTTCGCCACCCGGGGTCTCAACATCTGCAAGCTGGAGAGCCGCCCCATCCCCGGCAAGGACTTCGAGTTCCGCTTCTACTTCGACGTGGAGGCGTCCGTCCGCAGCGAGGACACCCAGGCCGTTCTCAGCCAGCTGGAGAAGGAGGACTTCTTCACCTTCCTGGGGGCCTATTCTGAGGTATTCTGATGGAATACGGACTTTTGGGCGAAACACTGGGCCACAGCTTTTCCCCCCAGATTCACGCGGCGCTGGCGGACTACGACTACCGGCTGTATCCCACGCCTCCCGAGGCGGTGGAAGACCTCTTCCGCCGCCGGGCGTTCAAGGGTCTGAATGTCACCATCCCCTATAAGCAGACGGTGATCCCCCTGTGCGACGAGGTGGACGCCGGGGCCGCCGCCATCGGGGCGGTGAATACGGTGGTCAACCGGGACGGGAAGCTCACCGGGTACAACACAGACATTGACGGCCTCATCTATCTGGCGAAGCGGACGCGGGTGGACATGGCAGGAAAAAAGGCCGTCATCCTGGGCTCCGGGGGCACCAGCCGCACCGCCCGCGCCGCCGCGCGGGCGCTGGGCGCGTCGGAGGTCGCGGTGATCTCCCGGCACGGGGAGGACAACTACGAAAACCTCTCCCGCCATGGGGACGCCCAGGTGCTCATCAACACCACCCCCGTGGGGATGTTCCCCCACGCCGGGGTCTCGCCGGTATCCCTGGATGCCTTTCCCAAGCTGGAGGGCGTGCTGGACGTGGTGTACAACCCTCTGCGCACGGCCCTCGTCATGGAGGCGGAGAAGCGGGGGATCCCCTGCTCCTGCGGCCTGCCCATGCTGGTGGCCCAGGCCAAGCGGGCCGCCGAGCTGTTCACCGGGGCGGCCATCCCCGACCACCGGCTGGAGTCCGTGATTGCCGCCCTGACCGCCCAGGTGCAAAACGTGGTCCTCATCGGGATGCCCGGGTGCGGCAAGAGCGCCATCGGGCGGACGCTGGCCCGGCGGCTGGGGAAACCGTTCGTGGACCTGGACCACCTGGCGGCAGACCGGGCGGGAAAGTCCATCCCGGAGATGTTCGCCCAGGAGGGCGAGGACGCCTTCCGCTCCCTGGAGAGCGAGCTTGTCCGGGAGGCCGGTGCGCAAACCGGATGCGTCCTCAGCACCGGCGGCGGCGTGGTCACCCGGGAGGAGAACTATCCGCCGCTCCATCAGAACGGCGTGATCGTGCACATCCGGCGGGACATCCGCCTGCTGCCCACGGCGGGGCGGCCCGTGTCCCAGAGCACGGACCTCCACGCGCTGTGGCGGCGGCGGGAGCCGCTGTATCACGCCTTCGCGGACCTGACGGTGGACAACGACAGCACTATCGAAGGCGCGGCGGCAGAAATCGAAAAGGAGCTGAACAAGGCATGAAGCTGCTGTTTCTCAACGGCCCCAACCTGAACATGCTGGGCATCCGGGAGCCGGACATCTACGGGCGGCAGACCTACGCCGACCTGGAGACCTACATCCGCAGCTTCTGCGGGGAATTGGGGGTCGAGTGCGAGATCCTCCAGTCCAACCACGAGGGGGTTCTGGTGGACGCCATCCAGGGCGCGTACCAAAAATTCGACGGCATTGTCATCAATCCCGCCGCATACACCCATACCAGCGTTGCGCTGCTGGACGCCGTGAAAGCGGTGGGGATCCCCACGGTGGAGGTCCATATCTCCGACGTAAGCCGCCGGGAGGACTTCCGGCAGGTGTCCTATATCCGTCTGGCCTGCTGCAAGACCATTGCCGGGTATGGGTTCCGGGGATACCGCCTTGCGGCGGAGCATCTGCTGGCAAACGAGAGAAAAGACTAACCATATGCCGCCCTTTCACATACAATGGCCGTGTAAAGGAGGCTGTTGCTATGGAAAATACGGTATTCGGCGGGCAGGCCCAGTCCCCCGCCTATGATTTTCGCGTATACGATCAGGTCTGGCATCGGGTTTCCCCGGGGACGGACCCCTTCGCCGAGGATCCCGACGCCGCCGGTATGACCGCTCCCCCCGCCGCGGCGGAGACCGTCCCCTCCGTTGAGCCCGCCCAGATGACGGCGACTCCCCGGCAGGAGGGAAACCTTCCCGGCGCAGAACGAAACCCGTGCTGCATGGGCACCGAGGCCCAGGAGTCCCTGGAGGTCGTGGAGGGCTTTCTCCAGGAGGAGCTGGCGGAGAGCCGGTGCTGTCAGAGTCTGGCCTGCCGGGTGCGGAACCCGCAGGCGGCCCGGCTGCTGCGGCAGGCCGCATCGGAGAAGCGGGCGGCGGCCCGGGAGCTGTGCGCCGCCTATTTCCTGATGACCGGCAAGCCATATACGCCCTCCATCACGGTGGAACACCTCCGCTGGGAGAATCTTCCCCAGGCCATGCGGGCCTACTACCACCAGGAGGCGTGCGGCGGACTGAACTACCAGCGGGCGGCGGACGAGACCCTGGACCCCTGCCTGACCAAGCTGTTCCTCCGGCTGTCGGAGCAGTCCTACCGCCGGGCGGACGCGGTGATGGAGCTGCTGGGAAAGCTGATTTGCTGACCGGGCCGGTGCCGGACCTGATGCGTCAAAAAACTTACTGAAGGAGAACGAATCATATGCCCCACACAAGAGACGAGGCGCTGGCTCTGCTGCGCCAATACAACAAGGAAAGCTTCCATATTCTCCACGCCCTGACGGTGGAGGGCGTCATGGCCTGGTACGCCAAGGAACTGGGTTACGGTGAGGAGGCGGACTTCTGGTCCATGGTTGGCCTGCTGCACGACATCGACTTTGAGCAGTGGCCGGAGGAGCACTGCCGGAAGGCCCCGGAGCTTCTGCGGGAGGCCGGGATGGACGAGAGGCTGATCCACGCCGTGGTAAGCCACGGCTACGGCCTGTGTGCCGACGTGGAGCCGGAGCACGAGATGGAGAAGGTCCTCTTCGCCGCCGACGAGCTGACGGGCCTGATCGGCGCCGCCGCCCGGATGCGCCCCAGCAAGAGCGTCCAGGACATGGAGGTCAGCAGTCTGAAGAAGAAATTCAAGGACAAAAAATTTGCCGCCGGGTGCAGCAGGGATGTGATCCGCCAGGGCGCGGAGCGCCTGGGCTGGGAGCTGGATACGCTGATGGAGCGGACGATCCTGGCCATGCGGTCCTGCGAGGACGCGGTCAACGCCGAGATGGCGGCGCTGGGGCTGGCGTAATGGCGAAACGGATTCTTGTATCCCTGCTGGCAGCGGCCTGTCTGCTGCTGGCGGGGTGTCAGCAAAGCGATCCTCCCGCGCCGGAGGAGCCGCCCGCGCCGCCCTCCGCCGTCCCGATTCCGCCTGCGGGGGAATCGGTGCAGGCGGAACCACAGCCCGTCTTTCTGGACCGGCTGACCATCGAGGTGGTGGAGGACTGGAGCGAAACGGACCGCATTCTCTCCCAGTTGGATGCGCTCTCCCAGCTGGCCGGAGAGGCGCTGGCAGAGAAGGACTGCACCGTAGAGGCCCCCGTGGTTGTCACCATCGGCACCGCCGGGGGGATCACGGCCCAGGCGCTGCGGGACGGCGGCGTGGACGCTGCCATCCTGCCCACCGGCGATTATGCAGAGATCGAGGCCGAAGCGGCCCCTGTTCTCCACTCCTCCGACGAGACCGTCGTGACCGCGGTCACCCTCGCCCGGGAGGAGCTGGACGAAAACTTTCAGGCGATTCTTGCCGCCGCGCTGCTGGAAACGGACGCCGGAAAGGACTTTCTTGAGATCTGTTATCCGGGCGTGAAGTTCACGAAAATGGACACAAGGATTTTCTATGTAAATTCTTGAACATGCCGCAGCACCAAGAAATCACAAGAAGCGGCCAAGGCGGACACGCGCGTCCGCCTTGGCCGTTTTGGGCTATATTCCGTCTCTTTTCTGCTCCTTCATCTGCTCTACCAGTGCCCGCAAATCCTCTCCGGTAAATTGGTAGACCTTATCACAGAACTGACATCCCAGTTCACAGCCGCCCTGTTCCTCCAGCAGCGCCTCCAGCTCCTCGACGCCCATGCTGATAAGGGCCCGCTCCACCCGGGCCCGGCTGCAATAGCACCGATATGCAATGGGGGAGGTCTCCAGTATCTCCACCTCAAAGTCACTGAGCACCGTCCGAAGGAGCGCTTCCGGGTCCGGGTTCCGGTCCAGCAGGGCGGTCACCGCCCCGGCGGCCATGACGCCCCCCTCCACCTTGGCGATGGTGTCCTCTCCCGCCCCGGGGAGAAGCTGGATGATATAGCCTCCGGCGGCCCTGACGCTCTGGTCCCGGTCCACCAGGACGCCCAGAGCGCAGGCGGTGGGGATTTGTTCGCTCTCCACGAAATAGGCGGCCAGGTCCTCGGCAATCTCGCCGCCCAGCAGGCCCACAGAGCCGATATAGGGCTCCTTTAAGCCGATGTCCTTGATGACGGTCAGGGTTCCCTCTGCCCCCACCGCTCCGCCGACGTTCAGTTTTCCATCTGCCCGGAGGGAGAGGTCCACCTGGGGGTTCTGGACGTAGCCCCGGACGTTGCCCAGGTGGTCGGAGACCGCCAGCACGGTCCCCAGGGGACCGCCGCCCTTGATTTGCAGCGTCAGGGAGGCATTTTCTTCCTTCAGGGCGTTACCCATCATGGACGCTGCCGCTAGGGCTCTTCCGATGGCGGCTGTCGCCACCGGGAGGGTTTTTTGTATCTTTCTCGCTCGCTCGGTGATTTCTTTTGTCGCTGCGGCGACGGCTTTTACGGTGCCGTCTTTCGTTATGGCACGGACTAATTGATCCATTCCGGGTGGTTCCTCCTCTTTGCGGCGCTGTGCGCCGCCCTACATTTAATCTGCGGCCCTGCGGGCCGCGGCCGCTTTTTTCTTCTTACCTTTGCCGCCTCGACGGCGGCGGGGATGTTCTTTTCCCTTGTGGGAAAAGAACCAAAAGCACCCTCAAGGGGGCTTCGCCGCCCTTGAGAATCCCCTAA
>CAJUPS010000153.1 GCA_910588045.1 uncultured Oscillospiraceae bacterium
CGAAGCCGGTCTGGCGGCAGGCCATGACGTCGGAGTGGTCGCCGAAGATGTTCAGGGCATGGGTGGAGACGGTACGGGCGGAGACATGGAACACGGTGGGCAGCTGCTCAGCCGCGATTTTATACATATTGGGGATCATGAGCAGCAGGCCCTGGGAGGCGGTGTAGGTGCTGGTGAGGGCGCCCGCACCCAGGGAGCCGTGGACCGCGCCGGCAGCGCCGGCCTCGGACTGCATCTCGACGACCTTGACCTGGGTGCCGAAGATGTTTTTCAGGCCGTTGGCGGACCACTGGTCAACCAGGTCGGCCA
Source organism: uncultured Oscillospiraceae bacterium (assembly GCA_910588045.1). GTDB lineage: Bacteria > Bacillota > Clostridia > Oscillospirales > Oscillospiraceae > Pelethomonas. Next base: position 310 of record CAJUPS010000153.1, read on the forward strand.
TGGGGCTGGACGGGGTGATCGGGTAAATTGCGGCGACTTCGCTGAACGCATAGGATACATGCGCGGCAGCGTTGTTACCATCCATGGACTTGAACTTTCTTGCCATAGTTTTTTGCTCCTCCTGAATATTTAATACTGCTATGGTGTGAATACACAGCAAGGTACTCATACAGTACCTACTATATCACCTTTTTCTGTCTATGTAAATGTTATGTTCGCACCATTTCCGGAAATTTTTCGATTTCTCCGGAAGTGTAAAAATTCTTTCCCTTTTTTTGGCAATTATTGCAAATTGGTGGGGGGAGAATCCTGTGGTATAATTTAGAAAAATGGTTCTGCGGCCCTGCGGGCCGCCTCCGCTTCTTCTCTGCCGCCCTGCGGGCCGCCCCGCTTCCTTCTTCTTTATAGATTTGCCCCTGCCGGGGCGGGGACGGGGGCTTACTTTTCGCGCACGCGAAAAGTAACAAAAGCGTGCTCAAGGGGGCTACGCCGCCCTTGAGAATCCCCTAATGGGGTTATTTGTTTTCCCTCCGACGTACTTTGGGTAGTCCTGTCTTAATGCCTTCGTTGGTGCGCCACACTTCTGCGGCTACCCACGGTCCTTTCGTTAGTGCTTACTGCGGCGCCGCTTCTTGAATTGGCTTACAGCCATCGCCAGAAGTGCGGTACAACGGAGAAATCTATATTTTTGCACCCCGGGGAGTTTGCTTGGTCCTAGACGGTAGGGGCTACCGATCACCACGCTGAAATAGACGCGAAAGACCGGTAAGCGGACAGCAATAAGTTTAGACCGGAAATCTATGCCTCGGGCGCAAAAAACAATATCCCCCGTAATGAGGAAGGTTCTTAGGAAACCCCGTTTCCTAAGTGATTTTTTGCCTACTTTTTGTTCACACAAAAAGTAGGCGCAGGGTCCGGGGGCGCGCAGCCCCCGGGGTATGTTGAGAAAACGTTACCGTTCGCCGCCTCCGGCGGCGAAGAAAGGACTTGATAATGGTAGTAACAATTCTGTCCCTTGGTCTCCAAGGGATCAAAGGCTATGAAGTAACGGTGGAGTGCGCCCTCTCGGGGGGCCTCCCCGCCTTCGACGTGGTAGGGCTCCCCGACGCCGCCGTCAAGGAATCAAGAGAAAGAGTCCGTGCGGCCATCAAGGGCTGCGGTTCCAAGTTCCCCGTCTCCAGGATCACCATCAACCTGGCCCCCGCCGCCCTGCGGAAGGAGGGCACCGTCTACGACCTTCCCATCCTCCTGGGCATCCTGGCCGCCCAGGGGGACATCGACCCGCCGCCTCCAGAGGCGGCATTCCTGGGGGAATTATCCCTCACCGGAGCGCTGCGCCCCATCACGGGCATCCTCCCGATGGCGACGGCCGCCGCCCGCGCGGGCGTAAAAGAGCTCTATGTCCCGGCGGAAAATGCCGCCGAGGCCACACTGGCCGGAGACCTCACGGTTTACCCCGTGGAAACGGTGGAGGAGCTCCTGCTCCACCTCCAGGGCCGGAAACGGATTCCCCCGGCCGCCCCCTGGACCCCGGAGGCCGGGGCGGAGGCAGGTCCTGACTTTTCCGAGGTCATGGGCCAGGAGAATGTGAAACGGGCCCTGGAGATCGCCGCCGCCGGGGGCCACAACATCCTGCTCATCGGCTCGCCCGGCGCGGGCAAATCCATGCTGGCCCGCCGCCTGCCCTCCATTCTGCCGGATATGACGAGGCGCGAGGCCCTGGAGGCCACAGAGATCTGGTCCGTGGCGGGGCTCACCGACCGCAGACATCCCCTGCTCCTCCGCCGCCCCTTCCGCAGTCCCCACCACACCGTCTCCGCCGTGGCCCTGGCGGGAGGAGGGGCCTTCCCCAGACCGGGGGAGATCTCCCTGGCCCACAACGGCGTACTGTTCCTGGACGAGCTGCCGGAGTTCAGCAAGGACGCCATGGAGGTCCTCCGCCAGCCCATCGAGGACGGCGAGGTCACCATCACCCGCACCGCCGGGTCCATCTGTCTGCCCAGCCGGTTTATGCTGGTGTGCGCCATGAATCCCTGCCGCTGCGGCTGGCGGGGCCACCTGTCGGGGAGGTGCACCTGCACCGACGCCATGGTGGAGAAGTATGTGGCGAAGATCTCCGGGCCCATGCTGGACCGGATGGACCTCCATGTGGAGGTGCCCTCGGTGGAGTTCGAGGCCATGCGCCGCCGGGAGAAGCCGGAGAGCTCCGCCCAGGTCAAGTCCCGGGTCAACGCCGCCCGCTCCCGGCAGGCGGACCGCTTCGCCGGAACCGGCGTGAGCTGCAACGCCAACATGACCCCGGCCATGGTGGGGGAATACTGCAAGCTGGACGCCGCCGGGGAGCGAATCCTGAAGGCCGCCTTCGACCGCATGGGCCTCACCGCCCGGAGCCATGACCGGATCCTCCGGGTGGCCCGGACCATCGCCGACCTGGAGGGGGAGACGAGCATCGCCGCCCCCCATCTGGCGGAGGCCATCCAGTACCGCAATACGGAGATTCTGCGGAAATAAGAAAACGCCCCCGCCGTCTGTGAGACGGCGGGGGCAAAATGTTGGGGTCAGTTGTAGGCCCGCCAGAGGAAGGTCGCAATTTCGCCCCGGTTGCACACTTTATCGGGGCTGAATGCAGTGCCCTCTGCGTTGCTGCCTGTGGTCACGCCCTGTTCCACCGCCCAGGACACGGCCCCGGCATAGTCTGCGCCGCTATCCACATCGGTGAAGCTGCTGGCCGCGGCGGAGGGCTTGCCGAAGGCTTGCCAGATATAGCGGACGGCGGTGGCGCGGGTGCAAGGCGCATTGCCGTCAAAGCCGTCGTCGATCATGCCCTTCTCCTTCGCCCAGCTGATGGCCAGCTCCATATCCTTGGCCGAGGGCTTGACATCCTCCTCCCGCTCCGCGCGGTACAGGAAGGTCAGGATCTGCGCCTGGGTGCAGTCGTCGCCGGGGGCGAAGCTGGTTTCGGTCTTTCCACCGGCAATGTCATTTTGCCATGCCCAGGCCACGGGGTCGGTGTACCACGTTCCGGTATCCACGTCGTCAAAAACATCGGAAATCAGGGTGGGCTCGCCGGAGAGCCGATACATCATCACCCAGGAAAAGTCGGCGGCCATGACCTTGAGCAGATCGCACTCGCCAAACAGCGCATACAGCCGCTGGGAGTCCAGGACCAAATTTCCGTCCCCGTTGGTCTGGAAGCCAACGTCTGCGGCGGTAACGTGTCCCGACACATTGTGCTTCCCGTCCTTGGGGTCGTCATATTCAAATGCCATCGGGTCGTCCATGTCCAGAGGAGCGATGGAGACGTCCTTCCCGGTTTCCCAGGTGAACAGTCGGTAGAAGAAGTATGTGCCCTCGGGCTTATCCCAGGGACCCTCCTCCATATCCTTGGCGGAGAAGGCTTGCAGGATAATATCCTCTGCCGCAGCGCCGGTCACCACAATATCCATTCCTTTGGGAACGAACGGCGTGTAAAAGTTATCCCAACCCTCAAAATCCTCCATATAGTCGGGATTGGGTTCATAGGTGCCATAGGTGATACGGGAGTTGTTGCTGCCGGAGCGGGCGAAGCCTACCAATTTCAGATCGATGGTTTCTCCCTCCCAGATGACGCCGGAATTGTCCGGCGTTTCACGGGAGATGCTCACTTCCGGCGCCGCATCCTCCGCCGCGAGCGCCGGAACAGCCAGGCCGAGGCAGAGCGCCAGGGCCAGTGCCAGGGAAAGCAGTTTTTTCTTCATGTCCTTTTCTCTCCTTATACTTATGTTGTCCAACAGGCGGGCGGGGGAGTGGAGGCCCCCGCCCGTAAGAGGAACCTGCTGGAAACATAAAAGCGGCGTCGAGTTTTGAAAAACCCAACACCGCCTTGAATATATCAATGCGAACACATGCCGCATTATACCCATTCCCCCTTGAAAAACAAAAAGAAAATGGATATAATGGGTCTGTGGTACGATATACTATCGCTGTGTTGAGTGGGGCATTCACTCGCGCAGGGCTGTGGGGTGCTGGTAACACCCTGCAGCCTGCCGCATTCATGTTTCCATTTCTAATTCTATCCCAAATCTGCCATAAATGCAAGCCCTCATTTAGAGATTTTGGCGAAAAATGCGACCGCTTTACGAGAACCGGAAACATAGCAGCGAAGGAGCGCCAGCCTGCGGGCCGGCGCTCCTTCGTTCTCTTTTCAGCGGTTGTTGTAAGCCTTAATGCCCATAGCGAGCAGATCCATGGCCCGCTCCAGGTCCTTCTGTTTGAGGACGTAGGCGATCCGGATTTCATTGACGCCCTTGCCCGGCGTGGCGTAGAAGGCCCCGCCGGGGGCGAACATCACGGTGTCCCCGTTGTCGTCGAAGTCCGTCAAAAGCCACTTCTGGAAGGCGTCGGCGTCGTCCACCGGCAGCGCGGCCATGATATAGAACGCGCCTCTGGGGCATTCGCAGATGACGCCGGGGATCTCCTTGAGCTTGGACACCACCGTATCCCGGCGGAGCTTATACTCCTCCCGGACGGCGGCAAAATACTCCGGTCCCACGTCGTAGAGGGCGGCGGAGGCCACCTGGTCCAAGGTTGCCACAGACAGGCGGGCCTGGCAGTATTTGATGGCCTCGCCCATGAGCTCCCGGTTCCGGCTGATGATGCACCCGATCCGCGCACCGCAGGCGGAGAATCGCTTGGAGACGGTGTCGATGACCACCACATTTTCCGCCGCGTCCTCGAACTCGCCCAGGGACTGGAGGGGCTCCCCGGCGTAGACGAACTCCCGGTAGGCCTCGTCTCCGATGATGAACAGGCCGTGCTCCTTGGCGATGTCCACCATCATGCGCATCTCCGCCGGGGTCAGCACGTTTCCAGTGGGATTGCCGGGGTTGGTGCAGACAATGGCCCGGGTGCGTTCGTTGATGGCCGCTTCGATCTTAGCCCGGTCGGCATAGTGGTAGCCCTCCTCCGGCGAGGTGTGGACGGGGTGGATGACCGCGCCGCAGGTATTCACCATCGTGTTGTAGTTGGGGTAAAAGGGCTCCGGGATAATAATCTCGTCCCCGTCGTCCAGGATGCAGTTGAAGACGATTTGCAGCGCCTCGCTGCCCCCGGTGGTAATGAGGATGTCGTCCGCCTCAAAGTGCATCCCCAGGTTGTCGTAATACCGCTGGATGGCCCGGATGAGCACCGGCATCCCTGGGGATTCGGCGTAGGCCAGCACTGGCAGTCGGAAGTTTCTGACCGCCTCAAAGTATTGAGGCGGCGTCTCAATATCCGGCTGACCGATATTCAGGTGGTAGATTTTTTTCCCCGCTTCCTTCGCCGCCACGGCGTAGGGGTGGAATTTTCTCATTGGCGAGAGGCCGCACTTTTTGACCTTGCTGGAAAATCTCATGGTATCATCCTCATTTTCTGCGGCCCCTGCGGGGCCGCCCCGGCTCTGTTCTGTCACTTGGATTTGCCGCTGCCGCGGCCGTGAAGCGCCGCAAAGCGGCGCTTTTAGCGCTAAGGCCGCCGTAGGCGGCCCCACGGGGGCGTTCTTTTCCCTTGTGGGAAAAGAACCAAAAGCACCCTCAAGGGGGCTACGCCACCCTTGAGAATCCCCTGATTACGGGGGTTATTGGTTACGCTACGACCTGGCAGACTGGCTTTTCTGTGGAGTGCTCTGGGCCGTCAGAGGGCGAAGCGTTGGCGGATGCGCTCTATTGCGGG
>CAJUPS010000154.1 GCA_910588045.1 uncultured Oscillospiraceae bacterium
CCAGCCTGACCAAAAAGGACTGCGGTACTGCTCTGGAGGGGCTGTTGTCCACCGTTACGGAGGCACTGACAGCGGGTGAGGCCGTCAAGCTGACCGGATTCGGCAGTTTCGAGGTAAAGCGCCGCGCGGCCAGGGCGGGCCGCAACCCGCAGACGAAAGAGGCCGTGGAAATTCCGGCGCAGACCGTTCCCGTGTTCAAAGCGGGCAAGAGCTTGAAGGACAGCGTGGCCGGTCATAGCGGACAGTAACCGCGCCCCCTCTATGGGGCGGAAAATTTCAGCAAGAAGGAATCGGCAAGGGGCGCGCCCCTTGCCCCGTAGGGAAACCCTACGGGGCAAAATCCCCCTCTGCCGGAGCGGAGGAAACGACTATGAAACAACGCATACTTAGTCTGCTGCTTACTGGAGCGATGTTGCTGTCCCTGTGTCCGCCTGGGCTGGCGCTGGAGCTGGACGGCATGACCGGGGGCTTATGCCCCCACCATACCGAACACACCGAGGACTGCGGCTATCGGGAGGCCGTGGAGGGTCACCCCTGCGGCCACGTCCATGACGGGAACTGCGGCTTTGAGGAGGCGCAGGAGGAAACCCCCTGCAACATGGATTGCGCCGAAATCGGCGAGGACGGCCAGATCGTTCACGCCGAGGGCTGTGCCTACACCCCAGCGGTGGAGGGCGCTCCCTGTCTGCATGAGCATGACGGCGAGTGCGGCTACATCCCCGGCGACCCCGGCCAGCCCTGCGGCTATGTCTGCCGTATCTGCCCGGTGCAGGAGATGATCGACGCGCTCCCGGCCCCGGAGGACATCACCCCCGACAACCGGGCCGGGGTGGAGGCCCAGCTTGAAGCCATCGGCGCGGCGTGGGAGTTGCTGGAGGACGAGGAAATCTTGCAGCTTGACACTACCCGCTGTGAAGCGGCGCAGAACGCGCTGGCGGCGCTGGACGGGCAGACCGGGAACGATCTGCCCATGCCGCTTGGCAATGCGGGCGACTTTACCGTGTCGGGCGATGCAGGGTACAACTATGACGCAGACACGAAAACTTTGAGGATTACCACCAGCGGAACCTACACCATCACCGGCACTACCACCACCCAGGACAAAATCGTGATAGCGGACACCATTACTGCCAATATCACGCTGGATAACGTCAATATCGACGTGAATGGCACAGCAGATGCCTGCGCCTTTGAGGTGGCGGGAAACGCTATTTGTAACCTGACCCTTACGGGGGACAACGTGCTGAAAAGCGGCGAGAACAAGGCCGGATTGCAGGTGGAGGAACGGGATGGCAATAAAGCTTCGCTCACCATCACAAAGGAAAGCAACGGGAGCTTGGAGGCTGTAGGCGGCTTATACGGCGCGGGGATCGGCGGCAGCAATGGGGGCAATGGCGGCACCATCATCATCAACGGCGGAACAGTGATCGCCACTGGTAACGGTACCCAAGTTGGGGGAGGCGGCGCAGGTATCGGCGGCGGCTCCTGCGGCGCGGGCGGTGCCATCACCATTAACGATGGCAATGTAACCGCACAAGGTGGCGAATACGGTGCAGGTATCGGCGGCGGCAGCTGGAAAGATGGTGGCAGCGTCATCATCTACGGTGGAACGGTGAGTGCAACTGGCGGCTTCGACGGTGCGGGCATTGGCGGCGGCAGTAATGGCGGTGCAGACGGCGAAGTCACCATCAACGGCGGCAAGGTGGACGCAAAGGGCGACCGCGGTGGCGCGGGCATCGGCGGCGGCGACAAAGGCACGGGCGGCAAGATCACCATCAACAACGGCGCTGTGACTGCACAAGGTGGCGAATACGGTGCAGGTATCGGCGGCGGCTATGAGGGCGTAGGCGGCAAGATCACCATCAACAACGGCACTGTGGCTGCACAAGGCGGCAAATGGGCTGCGGGCATTGGCGGCGGCAGTAATGGCGGTGCAGGCGGCGAAGTCACCATCAACGGCGGCAAGGTGGACGCAAAGGGCGGCAACAGTGGTGCGGGCATCGGCGGCGGATGGACAGGCGCAGGCGGCAATATCACCATCAGCGGCGGCACTGTGACCGCGACTGGCGGCACCAACTCTGCGGGCATCGGAAGCGGCGAGGGCGCGAGTTCGAGCGCGACCGGCACGTTCAGCACCGGGGCGGACGGCAAAGCCTATATCATTGCGAATCCCAGAATCAGTGACAAACGTGGCCAAGGCAGTTGGCGCGGCCTGATTTTTGAGGATGGCAACGTCACAGTGGGCGGCGATTGGGAGCTCTCGGAGGATTTAATCATTAAGGCATGGCATACCCTGACCGTACAGAAGGACAGTACCCTCACCATCCCCGTTAATATGACCGTAACCAACGAAGGATACAACAGCAGAATCGTCAATTACGGCACAATTAACGGTACTTTGATCAATAAGAGTAGAGGCGTGATCGTCAATTTAGGCATGATCGACGGCACTTTGACCAACAATAGCGGCAATACGATCGTCAACTCCGGCACGATCAGCGGAACTCTAACCAATGATGCAGGCGGTACGATTGTCAATTCAGGCAAGATCAACAGCAGTTTTACAAATAACGGTACAACTTCTAATTCCGGCACGATTTCCAACAATCCGAGCGGAAATGGCACCATTGAATCTATAGATATAAGCGGCATAAAAAATATTCCATATCTTGATGAAACGGGCGGCGCAAAAAACACATCGCAGCTCCCCGCAGGAACGCCTATGTTATGTGTACAGCCTGATATGCCCAATGCGGTGAAAACCCTGTGGCCCAGCGGCTGGTATGTGGTCACCCAGGACATTCAATTGGATCAGCGTGTGACCATCCGGGGCGACGTCCACCTGATCCTGATGGACAGCACAACCCTGACCGCCAGCAAGGGTATCAACGTAGGCGATGGCAACAGCCTGACCATCTACGCCCAGCCCACCGGGAACGCTATGGGCACGCTGATTGCCACGGCCACCGAAGCTGGGCTGGCGGGCATTGGCGGTAATTCCAACGAAGATGGCGGCACCATCACCATCAATGGCGGTCAGGTGACCGCTAAGGGCGGCGGCACCTGGGGTTACTCTGGCGGCGCTGGCATCGGCGGCGGTAGCTTCGGCAGCGGCGGCACCATCACCATCAACGGCGGCATGGTGGACGCAACGGGGGGCGTCAGTTCTGCGGGCATCGGCAGTGGAGATAGGGAAACGGGTGGCGCCATCGCCATCAATGGCGGCATCGTGACCGCAAACGGTAACAGGAACGCTGGTATCGGCGGCGACGGCACCACGTTCAGCACTAAGTCGGATGGCAACGCCTTTATCGTGGCATCCTCCATCAGCGACAACGATGATACGACCAAGTGGAGCGGCGTGATTTTTGACGGCGAGAACGGGAAAATCTACGGCGGCAAAGAATATACCCTCACCGCCGACGCGGAAATCCCGACTGGCAAGGTTCTGGAGATTGAGAGCGGCAAAACCCTTACCATTCCCAACGGTAAGACCCTCACCAACAATGGGACGATCACCAACAACGGCACCCTCACCATTAACGAAACTGGCAAGCTAATCAATAATGGCACCATCATCAACAACAGCAGCAATCAGGGTATTACCGGCGATGGCACCATTAAGGGGGACGGCTCACTGACCGGCGATGGAGCTATTGCCAACACCGTAACCGTTGATTTGCCCGCCGCTCCCACGATCACAACGCATCCCGTGGATATAACCGTTTCCGCTCTGCAACTTGCGACATTTACCGTTGCGGCAACAGGAAATCCAACACCCTACGCCTACAAATGGCAGGTGAGCGAAAACAACGGCAGCAGTTGGACGGATATTGACGGCGCAACGAGCGACACATACGCCATAGCCTCCACAAGCGGCAATATGAGCGGGTGGCTGTATCACTGCGTTGTGTCCAACAGCGAGGGAAGCACAACCAGCAATGCGGCTACGCTGACCGTAAATAAGCTCAAACCCAACCCGGACACCCCCACCGGCCTGACCGCCACCTACGGCCAGAAGCTGGCTGACGTGACCCTGCCCACCGGCTGGGCGTGGGATGCTCCGAATACCTCTGTCGGGAATGTGGGGAACAATCCGTTCTCAGCTACCTACAACGAGGACAACAGCGGCAACTACGAAGAAGTGAAGCAAAACCTCACTGTGGCGGTACAACCCGCCCCCCGCACCATCACCGTCAAGGGCAAGGCGGACAGCCCCACACAGGTCACGTTGGAGGATGCCGTAATCGACCCCAACGGCACAGGCGGTACGGTCAGCTATGGTGTGAACACCACCAATACGCCCCCCATCAAATGGCAGACCGGGAAAGTGTTCAACGGCCTGACCGCAGGCACCACTTACTATTTCTTCGCCAAGGTGGAGGCCAGCGGAAACTATGACGCAGCTGTCAGCGTGGGCGCACCGATCACCACCCCTGCAAAAGCAATATCCGGTATTTCGATCGCCAATCAGCCATCCAAACTGTCTTACGCCAGTGGCGAGACGCTGGATTTGAGCGGCCTGTCTGTAACTGTCCATTATAATGACGGCGACAGCGGCCCGCTTGAAAACGACAGATGGGCAGCCGATCCCGCCGCAGGAACGGTGCTGACCGTCACCGAGCATAACGGAAAAACTGTCACCATCAGCTACTACGGTCATTCTGCCACTACTACCTCCCTTACTGTAACAAAGGGTACACAGGCCACGCTGACGATTGAAGGTGTGGGGGACAAAACCTACGGCGATGGGGCGTTCACCCTCTCCGCCAGCGGCGGCAGCGGCACCGGCGCGGTGACGTTTGAAAGCTCCGATCCCTCGGTTCTCGAAATCAGCGGAAACACCGCCACCATCCATAAGGCAGGGCCTGTCACCATCACCGCGACCAAGGCGGCGGACGATAATTACAAAGAAGCGAAGGACACCCTTTTCTTGACCATCGGACAAAGGCCGATTACCCTAACGGCAGACAGCTTTACCGTTGTAACAGGGGCGGAGATGCCATCCCTGGCCTATCAGATTACCTCCGGCTCCCTGGTGGGGACAGACCACTTTACCACCCCTCCGACACTGTCTGTTTCAACGGCAAATACGGACACCGTGGACGTGTTTGAGATTACCATCAGAGATGGCGTACTGACGAACGGGGACAGTTACCAGATTACCTATGTAAACGGCAAGCTGACTGTGACGGACAAAACCCCCGTCCATCTGACCATGACAGCAGATCAGCCTTCTCTCTCCGGCGGTGGAACGGTAACGCTGACCATCAGCGGCCTTCCCTCCGGGGGAGCGGCAACCGTAAGCTGTGACAAAGAAGGCATCGCCATTACTGGCGGCGGGGCAAGCTGGAACGCCACCCTGCCCAATGAAACAGCAGCATACACCTTTACTGCGGATTACGGCGGTGATGCCCAGCATAGCAGCGCAAGGACAACCTGCACAGTCAACGTAACCAAGCGCACTAATAGCGACAGCTCCAGCAATGGCAGCAACTCCACCCCGCCCACTACTCCATATCCGCCTACGGTAGAGAACTCCGGTAAGGGCGGGAGCATCACAGTGTTCCCCTCCGCTCCCAAGCAGGGGGATACCGTGACCATTACCCCCAAGCCGGACGAGGGATATGCGGTGGATAAAATCACTATCACCGACAAAAAAGGCAATCCCGTGGAGGTGACAGCGAAGCCGGACGGGACCTGCACCTTTAAGCAGCCCAACGGCAAAGTAACCATTAAAGTGACCTATAAGCAGGTAGAGCCGGTGAAAACGCCCTGGAACAGCCCCTTTAGCGATGTGTCCGAGGGGGACTGGTACTATGAGGCGGTACGGTTCGTCCATGAGCGGGGCCTGATGAACGGGTACAGCGATGGCCGGTTCGGGCCGAACGATCCCCTCTCCCGCGCCCAACTCGCTCAAATCCTGTTCAATAACGAGGGCAGGCCGGGTGTCAATTACCTGCTGGACTTCTCCGACGTGGCACAGGAGG
>CAJUPS010000155.1 GCA_910588045.1 uncultured Oscillospiraceae bacterium
AAGGAAGATTTGCCATGATCTATTCTACCGAAGTCCAGCACATGTGCCCGGTCGCAAAGGGCGCGTACCATGGTCCCGCTCCCATCCCCGAGGAGGGCAAATGGGTCCAGGCCAAGGAGATCAAGGACATCAGCGGCTTTACCCACGGCGTGGGCTGGTGCGCCCCCCAGCAGGGCGCGTGCAAGCTGACCCTCAACGTCAAGGAGGGCGTGATCCAGGAGGCCCTGGTGGAGACCCTGGGCTGCTCCGGCATGACCCATTCCGCCGCTATGGCCAGCGAGATCCTCATCGGCAAGACCATCCTGGAGGCCATGAACACCGACCTAGTGTGCGACGCCATCAACACCGCCATGCGGGAGCTGTTCCTCCAGATCGTCTATGGCCGCACGCAGTCCGCCTTCTCCGAGGGCGGCCTGGCCGTGGGCGCTTCCCTGGAGGACCTGGGCAAGGGCCTGAGAAGCCAGGTGGGCACCATGTTCGCCACCCACGCCAAGGGCCCCCGCTACCTGGAGATGGCCGAGGGCTACTGCACCCGTATGGCCCTCAACAAGGACGACGAGGTCATCGGCTATGAGTTTGTGAACCTGGGCAAGATGATGGATTTCATCAAGAAGGGCGACGACGCCAACACCGCCCTGGAGAAGGCCAAGGGCCACTACGGCCAGTTTGACGCTGCGGTCAAGTATATTGACCCCCGGCACGAGTAAGAGAGGAGGACAAATAGTATGGCTCTGTTTGAAAGCTACGAGAGAAGAATCGACAAGATCAACGGTGTCCTCGCTCAGTACGGCATCAAGAGTGTCGAGGAGTGCCGGGAGATCTGCCAGGCCAAGGGCTTTGACCCCTATGAGATCGTCAAGGGCATCCAGCCCATCTGCTTTGAGAACGCCTGCTGGGCCTACTGCGTAGGCGCGGCCATCGCCATCAAGAAGAGCGTGAAGACCGCCGCCGAGGCCGCTACCGCCATCGGTGAGGGCCTCCAGGCCTTCTGCATTGACGGGTCCGTGGCCGACGACCGCAAGGTGGGCATCGGCCACGGCAACCTGGGCGCCATGCTGCTCAGCGACGAGTCGAAGTGCTTCGCGTTCCTGGCGGGCCACGAGTCCTTTGCCGCCGCCGAGGGCGCCATCGGTATCGTCAAGAACGCCAACAAGGCCCGCAAGGAGCCCCTGCGCGTCATCCTCAACGGCCTGGGCAAGGACGCCGCCCAGATCATCTCCCGCATCAACGGCTTCACCTACGTGCAGACCCAGTTTGACTACGGCACCGGCAAGGTGAACGTGGTCAAGGAGATCCGCTACAGCGAGGGCGAGCGGGCCAACGTGCGCTGCTACGGCGCGGACGACGTCCGCGAGGGCGTGGCCATCATGCACCTGGAGGGCGTGGACGTGTCCATCACCGGCAACTCCACCAACCCCACCCGGTTCCAGCACCCTGTGGCGGGCACCTATAAGAAGGAGTGCTACGAGCAGGGCAAGAAGTATTTCTCCGTGGCCTCCGGCGGCGGCACGGGCCGCACGCTGCACCCCGACAACATGGCCGCAGGCCCCGCTTCCTACGGCATGACCGACACCATGGGCCGGATGCACTCCGACGCCCAGTTCGCTGGCAGCTCCTCCGTCCCCGCTCACGTGGAGATGATGGGCTTTTTGGGCATGGGCAACAACCCCATGGTGGGCGCTACCGTCGCCGTGGCCGTGGCGGTGGCTGAGAGCTTGAAGTAAGCGCAATTTCCTATAAACCTGCCAAGGCCCCGGAGCAGACGCTCCGGGGCCTTGCTATGGTTCCTATTGTCCCGTGACCTCCCCCGTGCTGCAGTCCACGTAGTAGGCGTAGGTGTCCGTCTCGATCTCCCAGGCGGGGAGGAGCCGGGGGGCGGCCGACCCCTGGAGCTGGTACACGCACCGCACCCCCTTCACCTCGCTGCACACCACCCCGGAGGCGCTGCGGTAGTCCAGAAATTTCACCAGGGCGGTGATGCAGTCCATCCGCTCCCCGGGCTCTGGGGCGGCGTCCTCCAGGCTGACGTGGGCCCCGGTGACGTTGGTCAGCCTGCCGTCCTCGAAGTAGAGCTCCACGCCGCAGTTGGTCACGGGAATCCCGTTGGCCATCTGCCCGGCCGCGGCACTGCCGCTGCCATTCTCCAGCTGGAGCCGGGGCTTCTCATAGCCGAAGCGGCGGCAGAAGTCCACCGCAAACGCCTGGATGTCCGCCACCGGGAGGTCCAGCCGGACGCCGTAAAAGCTGCCCCCGGCGCGGAATTGGATGCTCCCCTCCGCCGTCTCATAGCTGTAGATCCCGCCCCCCTGGCTGGTGGAGGCGGCCTCCTCCCCCAGCAGCGCGGAGGCGATGCTCTGCTCTGTCACAGCGTTCCGGGTGAGGGCCAGGGGCGCCAGGGACGGCTGAAAGAGGTCGATCTCCCCGTCCAGCGTCAGCTGACTGGCCTGGTAGAGCTCCCGCAGCTGTGCGGCGGCGCGCCTCTCCGTCCGCATGGACTGGAGCTTCTGGTATCCAACGGTGAGAAGAAGACACCCGTTGAGCAGCAGCAGGATCAGAATCGCAATATTTTTCAGACGGTAGGTCTCCATAGTCTCTTCCTTCCGCGCCGCACTGCGCTAAATTTCCGACTTCCACCCGCTCTCACCGCAGCCACTGGGCGGACAGCCGCCCGGTCCCGTCGTCCTCATAGCCCACGGACAGCGCGGACCGGGGATAGGACGCTGCAATCGCCTGGGCCAGCGCGGCAGGCAGCATTGCCTCCGGTTCCTCCTCCGCCAACCTATAGACCCGGCAGCGGTAGGAGAAGGCCACGATCTGCCCCGCCTGGCAGGTAATGGTCAGCGCGTCCCCCTCGTCGGGGAAATAGATGGGGACGCCCTCCGACTGATAGCGGAAGCGGAGGACGCACGCCTCCTCCCGCTCCTCCACGGACCGCAGGCAGACCGGCGAGGCGCCCGTACCGGCGGTCAGCGCGGAGGCCAGGCGCCAGGCGGCGGCCATCATCTCCCGCAGCCCTTCGCCGGAGGCCCGGTAGAGGGGGGATCCGCTCCCGCCCCGGCTGGTGAAGCTCACCGCGCCGTCGGGACTGATCCGGAGGGTCCGGGGGGACTCCTCCACCACCTCCGTGCCGTCGCTCTCCGTGTAGCGGGAGAGGGTGTGGGCGTTGAAGTCCAGGGCGGTGAGCAGGTTGTAGGCGGAGTAGCCCGCCGGAAGCTCCGAGAGGAGGCCCGGCAGCGGCCCGGGCGGGGCCGTCAGGATGGTATAAGGGGTGAGGGCAGCGTAGGCGCTCTCATAGGCGAAGGCGGCCCCGTTGGGCGGGAAGTCCTCACAGACGGGCCGCACTGCGGAACCCGGCAGCGCGGTGGCATACCGGAGGATCTCCCCCGTTCCGCTCCAGAGGTACAGGGAGACCGCGTCCTCCTCCCCGACGGTGAGGGCCATGGCGGACAGGTCTATGGAAAAGTCCTGGTCCTCCCCCAGCCACGCCGCCACCACCTCCAGCGGCAGCACCCCGCCGTCCAGCTCCAGGTAGAACCCGGGACCGGCCAGGGCGGCGCGCAGCACGCTCTCCGGGACCGCCTCCGCCGCACCGGCGGATCCCAGGGCCTCCCGGAACAGGGGGAGAACGGACTGGAGCTCTGCGTCATCCGCGCCGACGCAGAGCAGGCCGCTGCGCCCATACTCGCTGTCCCCTGTGACCATCAGGTTGACGGAGGAGAACATCCCGGCGGGAAGCGCATCCTCTTCCCCTCCCCCGGAGGATTGGTCCGGCCCAAAGAAGGTCTGGACGCGGTTGGTCCAGCGGATATTTTGCAGCATGGGCAGCCGGGTGAGCAGAAACAGGGCGGAGAGCGTCAGCAGCAGCAGTGTCAGGTTTTGCAGGTGGTCCCGCAGGCGCTTCCTATTCATGCCACGCCTCCTCCGGTTGGCGGATGGGCAGGACGATCCGCACCGTGGTGCCCGGTCCGTCGTGACTGGTCAGGGCGATGGTTCCGTGGTGGCGCAGCACGATCTCCCGGGCGATGGACAGGCCCAGGCCGGTGCCGCCGCTCTCCCGGGAGCGGGCCTTGTCCACCCGGTAGAACCGGTCGAAAATCCGCTCCCGGTCCTTCTGGGGGATGCCGATGCCGGTGTCGGAGACCTCGATCCACACGTTCTTGCCCCGCACGCCCGCGTCCACGGTGATGGTGCCGCCGTCGGGGGTGTACTTGATGGAGTTGCCCACCACGTTCATCATGACCTGCTCCAGCCGGTTCCGGTCGCCCATCACCATGGGCAGGGTGTCTCCGTACTGGCGCAGCAGGGTGTGTCCCCGGCGCTGGGCCTCCAGCTCCACCGCCCGGCACACGGATTCAATGGAATCGTAGAGGGAGAAGCGGACCATTTTGATCTCCGCCCGCCCGGAGTCCAGGCGGCTGAGGGTCAGCAGGTCCTGGACAATGCGGGTCATGCGGTCCGTCTCGCTGATGATGATGTCCAGGAAGTTGTTCTCCATCTCCTGGGGGATGTCGTCCATGTCCCGGAGGGTCTCGGCGTAGCTGCGGACGTTGGTGAGGGGGGTACGCAGCTCGTGGGAGACGTTGGCCACGAACTCCTTGCGCATCTCCTCGTTCTTCCGCTGGGCGGTGACATCGTGCATGACGGCCATAGCGCCGCCCCCCTCGCCGTCGGAGACGGGGGCCAGGTACAGCTCCAGGATCCGCTCGCCCACCGTCAGCTCCCGGGAGGCGAAGTTGGGCCGCTGGAGACGCATGACCTGTCCCAGGGGCAGCTCCTGGCCGAAGAGGGCGTCGTAGTCATAGAAGGACACCTCCCGCCCCAGCATCTGACTGGCGGCGGGGTTGCTGGTGAGGATCGCCCCATCGCTGGCAAAGGAGATCACGCCGTCGGTCATGTGGAGGAACAGGGTGTCCAGCTTGTTGCGCTCGCTGGCCACGGCCTCCAAGGTGTCCTGGAGGACGGCGGCCATGTCGTTGAAGGTGGTGGTAAGGATGCCGATCTCGTCGGCGGACTCCACGGTGATGGTGGACCCGAAGTCCCCGGCGGCCACCCGCTCCGCCCGCTCCGTCAGGCGCTCAATGGGGACGATCATGGTCTTGCTGAGCAGGAAGCTGAGCAACACGGAGATGAGCAGTCCCACCAGCAGGGCTTGTACGATGATCAGAAAGAGCTGGCTGTTCAGGGAGTTCACCGTGTTCCGATTGTCGTAGATGTAGATGATATAGGCGTTCTCCCCGCCGGTGATCGGGATCGCCACATCCATATAGTTGGCGGTGATGTCGCTCTCCGCCCCCACCACATCGGTCCCGTCGGTGATGCTGGCCCTGGCCGTGAGGAGGTTCGGGGTCGCATCCAGGCTCTCCAGGCCCTTTTGGTCGTCGCTCCCCCCCAGGAATGTGCCCGTGCGGCCGTCGAGGATATAGTAGTTTCTCGTGTTGGAGTTCAGGCCAAGGTCACCGGCCTTGGCCTCGATCATGCCCTGGATGGTGGAGAGGCCGTCCGGCCGGGCGGCCTCCCGCCGGAGGGTGTTGACGAAGGCGGCGTTGGCGGGATTGGAGTCGCCGAAGACGGTTTCAACCTGGGCGTAGAACTCGTCGATATAGAAGCCGGTGATATTGGTCATCATGAAGGTGCCCACCACCGTCATCAGGGAGGTGATCAGCAGCAGCATGATGAGAACCAGCTTCATGTGGAGACTGCGAAACATGGCGGCTCCTTTCCTCGGCGGGGGCTGCGGCCCCCGCCCCCCTCTTTTAATCTGCGGCGCTGCGCGCCGCGTCCACTTTTTTCTTTTCGCTGCCCCGGGAGCTGCGCGCCCCCGGACTCCGCGGGTACTTTTTGTGTGAACAAAAAGCACCCAAAAAGTCACTTAGGAAACTACGTTTCCTAAGAACTTTCCTTATGACGGGGGTTATTTTTTGCGCTACGACCTGTAGTCTCCCGGTCTATCTCCGGTGCCGTGGGCCGATGCCGGTGCTTACTTCTGCGCA
>CAJUPS010000156.1 GCA_910588045.1 uncultured Oscillospiraceae bacterium
GTGGATGATCTCTCCGGCCATCACCCGCAGCTGCTCCTGTACGTCGCCGCCGGGATGCTCCAAAATCTGTGCCATGACAAAGCCTCCTATCTGTCCAGCCGGTGCATTCTGTGGTGCATTCTGTCGTGGAACAGAAAGTATACTTTCTGCGCAAAAGGTATACCTTTTGCGCACGCCATTTTACACCTTTGTGCAGCGGGTCCGCAACGTCTACACCAACTATATCGGATGTTTTTCTGCAAAAATAAGGGTCCTTTCAGAAAAATTTTGAACCCGCCAATTTCCACGCAAAAGGTATACCTTTTGCGTGGGTAAATCCGGCGGTTTGGGGCCCTATGAAGGGGCTGCTTTTGCCCGATTTGCTACCATATATAAAAAGGACTGATTCTCCTCTTGTCAGAGGAAGATCAGTCCTTTTTACTGTATTTCTCAGCCTGAGAGACCGGTTCGTTTCCACCGATTAAGCAAGAAAAAATGTAAAAACATCTTGCTCATGACGCTGCGTAATGAAGTATACTACCCTTAGGAGGTGTTTTGCGCATGGACAGATACAGAGCGATTCCACAGGGATATATGACCGCAGGCGCGGTTGCAAAGAAAATGGGAGTAACCGTTAGAACCTTGCAGCATTATGACCGGGAGGGGCTTCTTTCCCCGTCGGCTACGAGTGAGGGAGGCCGCAGGCTGTATACGGATAAAGACATTATCAAGCTCCACCAGATCCTATCCCTGAAGCATCTGGGGTTCTCGCTGGTTGACATCAGGGACCGATTGATCCCGCTGGATACGCCCAATGACGTGGCGCTGGTCCTGTCTGAGCAAGCCAAGAGCGTCCGGGAGAAAATTGCAGATCTGACAGAAGCGCTCTCAGAAATTGAGGCGCTGAAAACCGAGGTGCTGGAAATGCAGTCTGTCGATTTCAAAAAATATGCGGACATCATCGTCAACCTGGAGATGAAGAACAGCTTCTACTGGCTCATTAAGCATTTTGACAGCGAAACGCTGGATCATATCCGCAGCCGATTCGACAAAGAAAGCGGCATCACGTTTATGCAGAGATTTCTACGCCTGCAAGACGAGGCGATTGCGCTGCAAGCGGAGGGCATACCGGCAGAGAGCCAGCGAGGACAGCAGTTTGCAGAGGAATACTGGGCCCTGATTATGGAATTTACCGGCGGGGATACCGCTATGCTCCCTAAACTCATACAGATGGGACAGGGCGACGCGTTCGGTCAGGAGTGGACGCAGAAGCAGGCCCAAGCAAACGCCTTTATTGAACCGGCCTTAGGCACTTATTTTTCAAATGAGGGGATCGACCCCTTTCAGGAGGAGACGACATGACATATGCGTTGGAAGTGAAGGGATTGCGGAAAAGCTACGGGGAAAGAGAGGTCCTGAAGGGAATTGACCTGTGTGTCCGCCGGGGGGAAATTTTTGCCCTGTTGGGCGTAAACGGGGCGGGGAAGACGACAGCCCTGGCCTGCATTGAGGGGCTGAGGCGGTATGATGGCGGAACCGTATCTGTAAACGGCAGAATGGGGATACAGTTGCAGTCGGCGGCATTGCCCGCACACATCAAGGGGGCGGAGGCGGTGCGGCTTTTCGCAAAGTGGAACCGTAAGACTGCAGATGTCTCCATGCTGGCAGCGCTGGGGGTGGACGGGATCGCCAACAAGCAGTACCTGGAAATGTCCACCGGACAGAAGCGGCGGCTTCATCTGGCGCTGACGCTGATCTGTGACCCGGATATTGTGTTCCTCGATGAACCAACGGCCGGACTGGACATCGAGGGACGCATCTCCCTGCACGAATATATCCGCCATTTGAAAGCGCAGGGGAAGACGATTCTGTTGGCCAGCCATGACATGGCCGAGGCAGAGAGCCTGTGTGACAGCATTGCGATTCTGCGGGACGGAGAGATTGCCTTTGCGGGAACGGTGCTAGCGCTGACGGAAAAAATCGGAAAGCACTATAACATCCAAATTCGGACGGCACAGGGCATAGAGACGTATGAGGCGGATGACATTGGAGACAGCCTGATTGCAATCCTCAGAGACTGTCAGGAGAGGAACGCCGCCATCCAGGATATTCGGGTTGACCGGGGATCATTGGAGCAGCACTTTTTGAAAATTGCGAAGGGGGAGTAGACCGTGAACGGATTTTTATATGGGGTTCTATTACAGTGGAAACTAGACCTGCGCAACCGGACGATGCTGATCACCTGCTATGGGGTTCCGCTCCTGTTCTTTGGGGTCATGGGCGGGATTTTTACATCCGTCATGCCGGAGAGCAGAGAGACGTTGATCCAGTCCATGACCGTCTTTGCCGTCACCATGGGCGCGCTGATCGGACTGCCGCCCTCCCTTGCGGAAATATATCGGAGCGATGTGAAAAACGCCTATCAGGCCAACGGCGTGCCCCTGTCCTCCGGGTTGATTCTGACGAATATTTCCGCGTTCGTACATCTGCTCATGATGAGCGCCATCCTCTATGTGAGCGCCCCGGTCGTCTTTGATGCGAAGATCCCGGAGCACCCGGAGATATATTTTAGCGGAGCGGTGGTCCTGATTTCTGTTTCGCTCAGTGTCGCCAGCATCATCGGATTGGCGGTAAAGGATACCGCCAATACCTCCATGGTTTCGATCCTGCTCTTCCTCCCGTCCACGATGCTGTCGGGAATCATGTTCCCCAGCGAGATGCTTCCGGAAGCGTTTGTCAGAATCGGACAGCTTTTCCCGGCAACATGGGGGTATAGATGGATGACGGCTCCCGCTTTTTCTCTGGGAACGCTCTGCCCCCTCTGTGGGATCTTCCTCATAGCGCTGCTCGCCTGCGGCATCCTGCTGCGGAGAATCCGCACAAGGTGAGCGCCGAAACTCTTAACCATTTCTTAATATATTTTCAAAAGAAATACCTTGACAGATGAAATATATCCTGGTATGATAAGGACAACTTGAGGGACGGACGCCTGCAAACGGCGGGCCGCCCTGTGAAAGGAGTGTTTGAATTGTCCATTTCTGCGGACACCCTGCGGGGCCATACGGATACCATCATCCTGACTCAACTGATGCGCGGGGACAACTACGGTTATGAAATCAACAAGACCATTCAGCAGCGAACCGGCGGGGAGTACGGCTTCAAGGAGGCCACGCTGTATACGGCCTTCAAGCGGCTGGAGAGCGCAGGTTTGATCTCCTCCTACTGGGGGGAGGACGGCCCCGGCGCCCGGCGGCGCTACTACACCATCACCGACGAGGGAAGGCGCCGCTGGGAGGAGAACAGCCGGGAGTGGCAGACCACGAGGGCGCTGCTGGACGCCCTGATTTCTTTGGAGGAGGACTGAGACGACATGAGAACGAGATTTGTGATTGCGGTGACGAACCGTCTTTCCGCCGCCGCCGAAAGCGACGCCAAGGTGGAGCTCATCGAGGAGCTGAGTGAGAACCTCTACAGCCGCTGGCAGGATCTGGTGGCCGGGGGCCTCAGCGAGAGCGAGGCTTTTGATAAGGCCATGGAGGACCTGGGCAACGTGGACGAGCTCCTGGCCTACCTGGACAGCCTGGGGCCCGACGGGGAGCTGCCCCGGAACAGCGGCAGGGACTTTGCGGGCGACCTGCTCAAGGGCGTGGAGGACGTGGTCCGGGAGACCGTGAACCAGACCCGGGACGCCATGGACCAGGCCAAGAACATCCTCAAGGATGTGGAGCAGAAGCTCCGGGAGAAGTACCCAGAGGGCTTCAAGGGCAAGGTGTACGTCCGCTTCGACGACGACGGGGAAGCGAAACCGGAGGACCCCGAAGCACCGGAAGAGCCGGAGGCGCCCGAGGCCGGGCAGGAGAAGGGCTGGTCCTTCTCCGTGGGCTACAACAAGAACCGGGGCGGCTTCTTCTGCGAGAACAGCCGGGTCCGCCGGGTGGAGGGGCCGTCCTTTCCCCCCCAGGAGCTCAAGGGCATTGATGTGCAGGTCAACGGCGACGTGGACATCCTGCTAAACGACGACCCCGAGGCCGACGTCGTGCTGGACGGCGATGTGGAGAATCTGGAGACCCGGGTCAGCGATGACGGCGTGCTGTCCATCCGCCAGGGGAGCACCGCCACCTCCTCTTTCTTCTTCCTGCGGGGCCTGGCGTCTGCGGACGTGAAGCTGACCCTGCCCCGGCGGTTCTGGGACTTCATCCAGATCTCCACCGGCAGCGGCGACGTGGACGTGGACATGGGCCTGGAGGTGGGCCAGCTGTCCATCAAGACCGCCAGCGGCGATGCCCAGGTCAACGGCGTGGAATTTCAGGAGCTCATCTTCAAGAGCGCCAGCGGCGACCTGGATACGGAGGATCTGAGCGGACGCATCGTCCACGCGGAGAGCGCCAGCGGCGACGTACAGCTCACCGGACATTTCGACACCCTGCGGGTCAATACGGCCAGCGGCGACATCAGCCTGGAGGGCGGGGCGCGGGAGCTGCGGTGCTGCACTGCCAGCGGCGACATCGATGTAAACGCGGACCAGGCGCCGGAGGACCTGATCGCGTCCTCCAAGTCCGGGGACTGCGAGGTGGCCATGCCTGGCGGCGTGGGCTTCACCCTCCAGTTCAGCACGGTTTCCGGCGACCTGGACAGTGATTTCGAGCTGGTAGGCCCCATTGGGTCCCGCTCCGGCGAGGCCATCTACCTGGACGGCGGCGGGCGGACCTTCCACATCTCCAGTGTCAGCGGTGACATCAGCCTGCGTCAGAATTGACAGAATCGGAGGATACCAAGGATTATGAATAAACAAATGACGGATATTGTCGCCTATCTCTCCTGGCCGGGGCTGCTGATCGCCTTCTTCCTGGGCGACCGGTACGCCAGCCGGTTCCACCTGAACCAGTCCCTGGTGATCTGGCTGGTGGCCACCGTGGTGGGCGTTGTGGCCGGATGGATCCCCCTGTTCGGATGGATGGTGCGGATCGCGGTGGGCCTGTTCTGTGCCCTGTGCTGGTTTATCGGCATTATCAACGCGATCCAGGGCGTGGAAAAGGAAGTGCCCGTCCTGGGGCAGATCCATCTGCTGTGAGCCGTTTTCTCGCCCAAAGAATTGCATAACCAAAGGGACGTCCGGGCGGTCTTGAGACCCGGGCGTCCCTTATGGTTTATCGAGCCGATAGAAAAGAAGAGATATATTGTTTCCCGGCGCCGCCCCATCGGCGCCGGTGGAAACACAAAAAAATACCCCCTGGCCGAAACCATGGGATGTACATGCACGCACCAGCTGACGCGGCGGGGCAAAACATTGTTCCGGTTTCGGCGGAATAATCACCATACTGCCCATGTATCTGACTTATCCGTCCCCCGATTGCGCCGGGGGAGGCTTCACAGTGACCGACTCGCGGGGACTTGCACCCCATTCCATGTTCCGCTGGCGCGGCAACAGCTGGTATGCTTGTTCAGTTCATTTTTATTATAGCACGGCTCTGTGGATTTGTAAAGAGAAAATGTGCCGTCCCTCGGGCGCGTTTTTGTCAAAATGCCGGAAAGGATCCCCCCACGGCGCGGGCGATTGTCGGCCATTCCGCTCAAGTTTTCGCATTGCCCATATTAGTGATTGACAATTCCCCCGATTTTTTCTATAATTTATCTGGTATGTTTGAAAAAGGATTTTTCGGAAAAGAATCCCAGAAGAACACTCATGTTCAAATAAAAAGGAAAGGAAGATTTGCCATGATCTATTCTACCGAAGTCCAGCACATGTGCCCGGTCGC
>CAJUPS010000157.1 GCA_910588045.1 uncultured Oscillospiraceae bacterium
ACCAATAACCCCCGTAATCAGGGGATTCTCAAGGGCGGCGTAGCCCCCTTGAGGGTGCTTTTGCTTCTTTTCGCACAAGCGAAAAGAAGGCCCGCCCCGGCAGGGGCAAAGTAGGAAAAGAAAAAAGCGGTCGCCGCCCGCAGGGCGGCAGATAAAAAGCAGGGCCGCTATGTAAGCACCCATTGGACAAGAATCAGGAGAATAACCCCAGGCACCCCAAGGATCCCGGCCGTCAGGCCATTAAAAAGATTGAACCCGAGATGGATCCCCGTATGGGCAGAAGAAAGATTCACCGCCAGCAGGGCAAATAGCCCTAACACCCCGTTGACCGCCGCCCGGAGGGCCCCCTCCTGGGCCGCGGCGGCCCTGACCGTCAGGACCGCCGCCGTTCCCGCCAGTATCATCAGAATCAGATCCATCTGGCCCTCCCCGCCGGTACGCCCACGGCCGTGGCCGCACACAGCTCCAGCTCCTTGATCTGCCGCACCAGATAGTTCATCCTCGCCTGGAGCGACTGGATTTCATAGATGCACGCCTCCGTCAGCTCAGGGTCGCTGGCGTAGTCAAAGGCCGTATAGGCGTGGTTCAGCGCATTCTGGGTCTCCTGTAGGCTTGTCTTTAATTCCAATAGGGCTGGCGGTTCCGTGCCCCGGCTGCGGATGGGGGAAATACGTTTCATGGAAGATCCCTCCTTGGTTTCCAATCTATGTCCAGTTTGGACAAATATTCCTGCTTTTATAACGGAGGGACAGGGAGGTTTTGCTGGATGCACGAAAAGTGGATGAAAGAGGCCCTGCTCCTGGCCAGGGAGGCCGCCGCCTGCGGCGAGGTCCCCGTGGGCTGCGTCATCGTCTGCGGCGGCGTAGTGGTGGGCCGTGGCCGGAACCGCCGGGAGGAGAAGCAGAGCGCCCTCTCCCACGCCGAGATCGAGGCCATCCGGGGGGCCAACGCCGCCCTGGGGTCCTGGCGGCTGGAGGACTGCGCGCTCTATGTTACCCTGGAGCCCTGCCCTATGTGCGCCGGGGCGATCCTCAACGCCCGGATTCCAAGGGTGTTCTACGGGGCCCGGGATGAAGCCATGGGGGCCTGCGGCGGGGTGCTGAACCTCTTTATGGAGGACTTCCCCAACACCCCCGCCCTGGTGGGCGGGATCCTGGAGGAGGAGTGCCGGGCCTTGCTGGGGGACTTCTTCCGGGGACTGCGCGGGCGGGATTGACAAACCCGGATTCCCTGCTATAATTTCGGATAGATTCCCCCGGAAGGCAAACATAAGGAGGCGCTATTGTGTATCAGATCACGCGCATCACAGATAAAGAGGGCGTAACCAAGGCCGAGCCCATGGACCTGGTCAACCAGGGGTGCATCGGCGACGCCAAAATGGAGGACGGCTGCGTGCTCATCCACTGCCGCTACGACAAGCGGGGCGAGCCCTGCGACCGCTATGTACGGACCAGCTTCGTCCAGGACTGGAAAAAGGACCGCGCCACCGGACGGGTGGTGGTGGAGACCATGAACAGCATCTACTACCTGGAACCCGTGCGGATGGACCCATAGCGCTGTAACCTTTTGTCACCAATATGATACGAAAGTTGACTTGCTTCGCCCTCGCGCTGTGGTATACTAGCGCTCAGAGAGGCGGCATGATCCGCCGACAGGAGGTAAATGTACAAATGAAAAAATTGATTGCGCTGCTGCTGGCGGTGACACTGCTGGCGGCATCGGCCTGTAGCGGCGAAACCCCCGCCAATCCAGAGGACCCCGCCCCGCCTGCCACCCAGGAGCCCGCCGCTCCCGCAGACCCGGCCGAGCCCGCCGAACCTGCGGAACCGGAGCCGGAGCCCGAACCCGAGCCGGAGCCCGAACCGGTGGTGCAGGAGCCCTATGAGATTCTGGACCCCACCGTCATGCCCGAGGGGGGAACCCGGGACGGCGTGACCTACGCGGCCTACGACGGCCTGGTGGAGCACCTGTTTTTCCACCCCATTATCGCCTATCCCGAGCTGGCCTTTGACGGCGACGCCCAGGAGAAGGGTCTGGACGACTACATGGTCACGGTGGACGAGTTCAACAAGATTTTGGAGAGCTGCTACGCCAACGGCTACGTGCTGGTGGACATCGCCGACGTGTGGAGCGAGACCACCGGTGAGGACGGACAGCCCAGAATGGTGCGCAACACCCTCTATCTCCCCGAGGGGAAAAAGCCCCTTATTTTCTCCTACGACGACACCAACTACTACCCCTATATGCTGGAAAACGGCTTTACCCACAAGCTTATCATCGGCGAGGACGGCAAGATTGCCTCCTGGGGGCTGGACCCGGAGGGCAGCGAGGTTATTTCCCGGGAGCTGGACGCCATCCCCGCCCTGGACAAGTTCGTGGAGGAGCACCCGGACTTCTCCCCCTTCGGCGCGAAGGCGTGTCTGAGCCTCACGGGCTATGAGGGCATCCTGGGCTACCGCACCCAGACCGCCGGGGATGTGGAGTGGACCGACGAGCTGGAGGCCAACCGCCAGAGCGAGCGGGGGGCCGTCAAGCCCATTATCGAGGAGCTCAAGCGCACCGGCTGGACCTTCGGAAGCCACACCTGGGGCCACATCCGTCTGGGCAGCGGCAACATGACGAAGATCCGGAACGACACCGAGCGGTGGCTGGACGAGGTGGGGAGCCTGGTGGGGGAGACCCCCATTCTCTTCTATCCCCACGGCGAGCGGCCCGACGGCGGCGACTGGAAGCAGACCGGCCCGGCGTTCCAATACTTGCAGAGCAAGGGGTTCCGGGTGTTCTGCTCCGTGGGCATCGAGAGTTTCAGCTATATCAAAAAGGACATCTGCGCGGTTATCTGCGACCGTCTGCACCCGGATGGAACCACCCTCCGGCACTCCCGGAAGCGGTATCTGCAATTCTATGACGCGAAGGATATTTTGGACCCTGTTCGGCCGGATTACGGCGTGGATTGGGATTGAACCTTTTTTACGAAAAAAGGTTCTCTATGTTAGCCCGGGGGCTACGCGCCCCCGGACTCCGCGCCTACTTTTGCCGCGCGGCAAAAGTAGGCAAAAACGCGCTTAAACCTGCGGTTTAAGAATCCCTTATTACGTGGGATATTTTCTACGCTACGACCTGATGGACCGTTTTCCCCCACGGTTCCATGGGCCGTCAGCAGGCGAAGCGCTGGCGGATGCGCCCTATTGGAGGTCTTGCGCTGCACTTCGGCGCGGTGGTCCTTATACTATAGGCCCAATTCTGCCGATAGTTGCACGGAGCTGTGCAACTGATTTGAAAGATTTTTCAAAAATTTTGGCCCCGGAGGCGATAGCCTCCGGGGCCTTGAGTTGCTTGCTTTTTCTCGGGTCAGGGGTTATGCGGCCTGGGCTGCAAGAGCGGCCTCCAGTTTGGCGAAGAACTCGTCAAAAATCACCTGGGCCTCCTCGCCCATGATGAAATCCTCTGCTTCACCGTCCAGCTCAATAAAGAGCTCTCCGTCCTCCAGCTCCACACCGGCGAACACCGCGTAGCGGTTCAAGAACTCCTGGAGCTCGCCCTCGGGCTCGTCGGAAGTGCGGAGGACCAGATCGTCGGGGCGGAAATTGCCTTCCTCGTCAGGGAGGGCAATGCCCATATCCTGCGCCCAGCCGATGGCGACAGCCCAGTAGTGGTCCTCGGGAACGTCCGCGAAGTCGGACAACTCCGCCTCAGGACTGCCGGTCTGCTCCCACAGGTAGCCGATAGCGTCCGCGCGAGTGAAGAGGCCCGCCAAAGGGGTCTCCTCGTCTTCGATGGTGGTGGTAGCAGCGTCAGCGCCGCCGGTGGGCAGGTCACCCAGAGGGATGTCGGCACCGGGGATGGTGGTGCCTGTGCTGCCGCTGTTATCATTGTTATCATCGCTGCTTGAAGCGGTCCAAGTGGCTACCAGAACAATATCATCCCCGTTATCATTGGGGGCAGTCGGGTCAAACTTTTCATCTGTGGGATTGCCGTTTTCATCTGCGACGACCCATCCTGCAAAATCATAGCCGGGACGAGGCGTGGGGTCGTTGACTGTCGGCAAATCCTGGCCTACTTCGCCCGGGAGCGCAACGGGGTCACCAGCGTTTTCATAGCCAGGATGCAGGGTAACGGTATAGAGCTTGTTGTGGGCGTACTTGAGATTAAGCTTAGAAGTTTGTGTACCGTCTGAAATATCTCCCAGAGATGCTTTCGAGTCTTCCTGCCATCGAGAATCAGGGGAATCGACATACCAGCCGTTGAGAGTATGACCGTCCTTGTCTGTCAGTTTCTCACCCTGGTTGAGCAGATTCAATCCACTAACCGTGCCATGTATAAAGAGGTCAGCACCACCTCCTTGGGCCGTGTTGCCATAGACGAAGTTCCTTTCTCCGGTCACAGTCAAAGTTGCACCTGCACCAATGCGTATGCCACCACCGTAACCATATGAGGCAATAGCTTTATTCTCAGTAATCAAATTATTGCCCTGCAAGTTGATGGTGCTAAGCCGTTCATCAGCAATTGCGCCTCCGCTCCAACCGCCACATATATTCCCCTTTATTGTCGTGTTGAGTACATTGCACACACTCTGATTTACTAAAATTCCCCCGCCATAATTACCAGCATAGTTATCTGTGATAGTACAGCCATCAAATGTGGCAGATTGTATCCCGTTCACCCACACTCCACCACCATGAACTCTGGCTGCATTATTGGAGATCGTTACATTATTCAGCGTGACACTTTCGGCATTAAGTGCACCAAGAGCCCCACCATGCGCACCATCATAGTTATTTGTGAAACTTCCGCCGTTCATTTCAAATGTAGCAGAACTGCCATTCAAATAAACTGCGCCACCAAACCCACCACCGCTAGGAGCAAAATTTCCTTCAAAATTTGCATTATTTACTGTCATATTACTATTTGAGATATTGACAGCGCCTCCTGCCCCTTGGGCTTTACCTCCCGTGAAAGTACCACCTGCACCGTTCACGGTCACATTAGCACCATTTTTCACGTTGAGAATCCGGGTGTTGTTGAGTTGGCTTGTTTCAATTTTTTGGTCATTTTCATCTGTCACGGCAACTTTATTGCCGTTTTCATCCGTTATGGCTTGATAGAATTTCCCAGAGCCATCAGCTTTTGCATCAAGAATAGCATCCGGATTCGCGTCAATGGTGTTGCCATTCATATTGATGGTGACGTTTTCCTGACCCTCAATACTTCCATCAATGACGACTGCCTTGTCGCCTTCTATGAAATTCACATCGGACCAGAGATTGACCACGCGGTTGGCAGGAGTATCACCTTCGGCAGCAATGCTCCAGGCGGTAATTTCATAACCGCTACCTTCGATATATGAGCCGTAACCATAATGACCTTCGGTGCCCTCAATGAATGTTCCGTTATCGTTGCCGTTGATTGCGTCCTGCAAGTTTGCGAAGCTCGCAGCAAACGCAGTGGTACTCAGCAGCGACAGTGTCATAAAGAGCGCGAGGACCCGAGAAAAAATGCGTTTCTTCATAGTTTGTATCCTTTCTTTGCATTATTCGGACGCAAAGGGAGTCCGGTAACCGAACGAGCATAGAGCCCGAGGGGCCCCACAGCCTCTGGTTTTGCGTCGCAGCGTTTCCGCTGGTTTGCCGTGCAACCGGTCGAGCGTGGGGCGTTTGCCCCGACGCACCTGGCTTTGC
>CAJUPS010000158.1 GCA_910588045.1 uncultured Oscillospiraceae bacterium
CGTAGCCCCCTTGAGCACGCTTTTGTTACTTTTCGCGTGCGCGAAAAGTAAGCCCTGCCCCGGCAGGGGCGAATCTAAAACAAGATTTATGCTGGAGCCGCCGCGCAGCGGCGCAAAAAGGAGAGATAAAATGGTAGCAGAATTGATCGCCGTAGGAACAGAACTCCTCCTGGGAAATATAGCAAATACCGATGCCCAGATGATTTCAGAAAAATTGAGCGCCATGGGAATCACAGTCCACCACCACACGGTGGTGGGCGACAACCCCCAGCGCCTCACGGAGGCGCTGGAGACGGCGCGACAACGGGCGGATATTATTATTACCACCGGGGGCCTGGGGCCCACCTACGACGATCTGACCAAACAGACCATCTGCAAGACCTTCGGCAGAGAATTAGAACTCCACGAGGACATCCTGGAGGAAATCCGCTCCTGGTTTCAAACCAAAATGGGGAGGGAAATGCCGGAGAACAACATTCAGCAGGCCCTGCTGCCGACAGGCAGCACCATCTTCGACAACCCCGTGGGCACAGCCCCCGGCTGTGCCTTCGAGGAAAACGGCGTCCACGTGCTGATGCTGCCGGGGCCGCCCTTTGAGTGCCGCTATATGTTCGAGAACCGGGCGGCAAAGTACCTGGAGAAATTGACCGATGGCGTCATCGTCAGCCACGAGATAAAAATCTTCGGGATGGGCGAGAGCTCCGTGGAGGAGGCCCTGCGGGAGCCCATGACGAAGCTCACCAACCCCACCCTGGCCCCCTACGCCAAGCTCAACGAGTGCATGGTCCGGGCTACCGCCAAGGCGGAGACCAGGGAGGCCGCCGAGAAGATGCTCGCGCCCCTGGTGGAGCAGGTCAAGGAGACCCTGGGCGACGTGGTCTACGGCGTGGACGTGGAGAGCCTGGAGGCGGTGGTCTCCGACCTGCTGCGGGAGCGGGGGATGACCCTCTCCGCCGCCGAGAGCTGCACCGGCGGGCTCATCGCAAAGCGCCTGACCGACCTCCCCGGGGCCTCCAGCGTGTTCCGGGGCGGCGTGGTCAGCTATACCAACGGGGTGAAGGCCGGTGTGCTGGGCGTGCCGGAGGAGCTGCTGGAGGAGTACGGCGCGGTGTCGGAACCTGTGGCGCGGTCCATGGCCGAGTGCTGCCGACGCATCTGCGGCAGCGATCTGGCGGTGTCCGTCACCGGTGTGGCCGGGCCGGACAGGGACGACCGGGGCAATGACGTGGGCACGGTATATATCGCCCTGGCCTCCGAGGGGGGCACGCTCTGCCGGAAGCTCTCCTGTGGCAAGGGGCGGGGGAGGGACCGGGTGCGCTCCGCCGCCGCCAGCAGCGCCTTTGACCTGATCCGGCGGCAGCTGCTGGGCCTGGAGGTGTGAGCGGATAAAAATTTTGTCGGATCAACGGCAAAGTGAAGCCACTTTGATGGCAGCAGGATACAATACGGATGCTTCGGACGCGATAATGGGGGATAACAGCTGCCGGTTTGGCGGCTTACCCACAGCGCGGTCCCGGAGAGCGGATTCCTCCCTTCCCCGCAGGCCGCGCAGCAAGGAGGAAATATGTCCGAAGGAAGAACGTCGGGGGCCTCTCCCCGTGCCCGCCGCCGGAGACGGCGGCAGATCCGGCAGATCAAGTGCTTTCTGCTGGCCATTATCCTGATGGTGGCCCTTGGTGCGTATATGAGCGCCGGGATCGAGCGCCGCCAGACGGCTGCGGGGCTCGGCGCTCCACCGGCGGCCCTGGCCGCGCCGCTGGAGGTCCCGTCCGGTGAAGAGGAGCCCGAGGAGCTGGACCGGGAGCTGGAGCAGGCGGCGTCCGAGGTGCTCTCGGAGATCATCACCGAGGGCATGACCCCGCTGGAGCAGGCCCGGGCCGTATTCGACTACACCCACGATAAGATCCGCTATACCGGCAAATCGGATAAGTCGGACTGGCAGGCCGGGGCCTGTACCGGCCTGACGGCCCGGGAGGGGGACTGCTTTACCTACTACGCCGTCTCCCGCGCCCTGCTGACCGCGCTGGGCATCGAAAATCTGCCGGTGGAGCGCGTGGGTGGCGAGACGCACCACTACTGGAATCTGGTGAACTGCGGGGATGGCTGGTATCACTTCGACGCCTGCCCGCGCAGCTCCAGGCTGCCGTCCTTTTGCAGCTTCATGGTGACGGACCGGCAGGTGGCGGATTTCACCGCCGAGGCGGGCCGGTGCTACTACGATTTTGACGGTTCCCTCCTGCCGGAGCGGGCCGTGGACATCATCACCGAAAGCTGAGGCGTGTCCTGCACGGGCGGCTGCACCCATTTTCTATAAAAATTACTGGTACAATATGCGCTTTTCTTAAGAATTTTCTACTTGTATGTTGCCTGTGATGGTGCTACAATTGAGGGCGAAATCTGTCTGAACGGTGGGCGATGGCCCGCCGGGGAGAGCACATGATGAAAGAAAACGACATTTTGCATACGAAACTGGCCCGTCAGGTGGGCGGGGCGATTGCCTGCCTGCTGGCCCTCGCGCTGCTGCTGGGCCTGACGGCCTGCGGCGGCGGACAGGCTAAGGCCCCGGAGCCCGCCGTCCCGCCGAAGACCGAGCCCGCCCAGACCACCCGGACGGAACCCACCCCGCCGGTGGAGCCCGAGGAGCCCGACGTCACGCCGGAGGTCACGCCGCCGGACGACGACGACCACGACGGCTTCCCTGAGCCGGAGGAGGACGAGGATCCCCCGATGGAGCACACCTTCACCCAGGAGGAGTACGACCAGGTGGTGGCGGACGTGCTGGAAAGCATTATCGAGGACGACATGACGCCCCTGGAGCAGGCCAAGGCCGTCTTCCTCTATGTACATAACAACATCCGCTACGTCGGTAAGGCCGACAAGGAGGACTGGGTCAACGGCGCTTACGTCGGTCTCACCACCCAAAAGGGGGACTGCTTCACCTACTACGCCGTCTCCCGCGCCCTGCTGGACGCCCTGGGGATCGACAACCTGCCGGTGGAGCGGGTGGGGGGTAAGACCCTGCACTTCTGGAATCTGGTGAACTGCGGCGACGGGTGGTATCACTTTGACGCCTGCCCCCGCAGCTTGAAGATGCCCATTTTCAACAGCTTCATGGTGACGGACAAACAGGTTGCCGCCTTTACCGCCTTGGCGGGGCGCAACTACTACGACTTTGATGCCTCCCTGCTGCCCGAGCGGGCCACGGAGCAGATCACCAAGACCTGGCCGACGCCCCGGCCTCCCGAGGAGGAGGAACCCGAGGCCACCGACCCCGCAGAGGACGTCCCCGACGAGCCCACGCTTCCCCCCGAGGAGACCGAAGGCGATCCCAATGCGGTGACGGACCCCACGGTGGGGCCGGTCGATCCTGCCGCAAATCCCGGCGAAGATCCCGGGGAGAACCCCGCCGGGAATCCTGACGATAACCCCGTTCTGGACCCCGGCGAGCCCACCGGCGGCGAGGACCCGTCCCCGGAGCTGGGGACCGAACCGCCTGTGGAGGAGCTCCCCCAACCGGAGCTTCCGGAGAGCGACGCCCCGCAGGATGCCGGTCCGACTGAAACCGGCGGAACGGAGGCGGCGTGATGCAGACCAACATTCTGGAGTATCTGGAGGCCACGGCGCCCCGGGTTCCGGACAAGCTGGCCTTCTCCAACGGGCCGGAGGGCATGACCTTCCGGGAGGTCCACGGCCAGGCCCGGGCCATCGGGTCCGGCCTGCTGTCCAGAGGCGCGGCGCGGGAACCGGTGGTGGTGTTTATGGAGCGCCACCCGAAGATGGTCACGGCCTTTTTCGGCGTGGTGTACGCCGGGTGCTTCTATGTGCCCATTGACAGGGAGATGCCCGCCTTCCGGGTGGAGCTGATTTTCCAGCAGCTAAAGCCCCGGTATGTGATCTGCGACGAGAAGACGCGGGAACACGCCCGATCCCTGGCGGCGGAGGGAGCGCAGGTGCTGCTCTACGACGAGCTGTCCGCCTCCCGGACAGATGGGGCCGCGCTCTCCCGGGTGCGGCGGGAGGCGCTGGACACGGATCCCATTTATATTGTATTCACCTCCGGGTCCACCGGCGTTCCCAAGGGGGTAGCGGCCTGCCACCGGTCTGTGCTGGACTACATTGAGCATCTGGACGAGGTCCTGGATGTCACGGAGGACACGGTTTTCGGCAACCAGACGCCCCTCTATTTTGACGCCTGTCTGAAGGAGCTGTACTCCACCATCCGGTGCGGCGCGACCACCTATCTGATCCCCAAGAAGCTCTTTTCCTTCCCGGTGAAGCTGGTGGAATATCTCAACGAGTATCGCATCAACACGGTCTGCTGGGTGGTATCGGCGCTGACCATGATCTCCGGCTTTAAGGTGCTGGACCAGCACATTCCGGAATACTTCCGCACGGTTGCCTTCGGCAGCGAGGTGTTTCCCATCAAGCAGTTCAAGCTCTGGCGGGCGGCGCTGCCCAACGCGCGGTTTATCAACCTTTACGGCCCCACCGAGGCCACGGGGATGTCCTGTTGGTACGAGGTGGACCGGGAGTTTGCAGATGATGACGTGCTGCCCATCGGACAGCCCTTCCCCAACACGGGACTGCTCCTCCTGACCGAGGAGGACCGTCCCGCCGCCCCCGGCGAGCCTGGAGAAATTTGTCTGCGCGGCACGTGTTTGACCCTAGGGTATTACGGTGATTTTCAGCGGACCA
Organism: uncultured Oscillospiraceae bacterium; assembly: GCA_910588045.1. Classification (GTDB taxonomy): domain Bacteria; phylum Bacillota; class Clostridia; order Oscillospirales; family Oscillospiraceae; genus Pelethomonas. The sequence goes on from CAJUPS010000158.1 coordinate 4,696, forward strand.
ATGAGGTGTTTGTGCAGAATCCTCTCAACAGTGCCTATCCGGAGTTGATTTATCGCACGGGCGATATTGGAAAGCTCAACGAGCGTGGAGAGCTGGTATTTCTCACCCGGAAGGACAATCAGATCAAGCACATGGGGCATCGGATCGAGCTGGGGGAGATTGAGGTTGTCGCCGCCGCCGGGGAGGGCGTGCGGGGGGTATGCTGTCTCTACCAGAAGGAGAAGAAGAGGCTGATTCTCTGCTATGAGGGGAGCTGCGAGGTCTCCGACCTCGCGCACTATCTCCGTTCTAAGCTGCCGCCGTATATGGTTCCCAACAAGGTGATCTCTGTTGAGGTGCTTCCCCGCACGCCTAATGGGAAGTTGGATAGAAGAGCCTTGGCGGAACAGGTAATCGATTAGAAGGTTGTTTCTTTGCGGCGCTAGGCGCCGCCCGGCTTGTTTCTTGTCCAACCCCGGGACCTACGCGGCCCCGGACTCCGCGCCTACTTTTGTCGCGCGACAAAAGTAGGCAAAAACGCGCTTAAACCTACGGTTTAAGAATCCCTTGCGGGAGCGGCTCGGAGCGCCGCTCCCTATGCGGGGGATTTACGGAGTGCGGTGCATATTGGGTTAGGCGAAGCCGCCGAATAACAGACCCTACGGGCATCTGATCTAGTGGTCTGGTACTTGTAGAACTCCGGCTGACGCCCT
>CAJUPS010000159.1:0-3466 GCA_910588045.1 uncultured Oscillospiraceae bacterium
CCCACCCGCGCCAGCAGCTGGGAGTTGTGGCCGTACAGGGTAGACAGACCGTTGCCGTGGTCGATCATCACATAGTAGCCGTAGCCGCCCTGGTTGTAGGTGGACACCGTCACTGTTCCCGGCAGGGCGGCGCGGACAGATGTGCCGGTGGGAACGGCCAGATCCATCCCCGTGTGGCCCCGCCGCTCCCCGGTGAAGGGGTCACGGCGGTTGCCGAACTCCGAGGTGACCACGTTCCGCCAGTTCTCCCCGATGGGGGAGCAGAAGCCGTCCGCGCCGATGAAGGGCACATCCGACCCGGCGAAGCCGCTGCCGCCGCCCGCCGCTCCATATCGAATCAGGTTATAGATGCTGTCGGCGTTGCTCCGCTGCTCAGCGGCAGGCGCCACACCCATGGCGGCGATGTTCTGCCAGACAGTTCCCAGATCCTCGATGGGAATGGCCACAGAGTAGGTCTCCTCCGTCTCCTCCGGCGGGTCGCTGCCCTCCACGAGAACCGTGCGGATACGCTCCTCCCAGGTGACAAAGCAGTCCGCGAAGGACTGAGCGTCCCTATGGCTTTCGGCGCCGAAGTACAGAGCATAAAAAATCGCCTTGACGCGGATATCGTCAAGGCTGGTTTCTTCCTCTGTATTCTCGTTGATGGCAGCAATGGCAATATCCAGCTGGGCGAAGCTGGCGCGCATGGCCTCGATGCACAGCCGGTACTCCTCCGGGGTTTCCGCTGGAATGCCGATGGTATCGTAAAAACACAGTTCCACAGCGGTGATGTTGTGCTCGGTGGCGCCGGAGCCCAGAGCGCACAAAAAGGCGATGAGCAGGATGAGGGGGGAGAGGATCGCCACCAGCGTCCAGCCCACCGCTTTCCGTGCCTTTTCATCGGTCAGGATGATGGCGGCGGCCTTTGCTATCAGAGCCGGATTAGCCAAGGGTCATCCCTCCGTTCTCCTGGGCGGGCGCCTGCTCCACCTCTGCCTGCATCTCAGACCAGTGGTCCGCCAGTGCCTGGAGCGTTTCCTCATGGCCGGCGCAGGGCCGTGTCTGTGCCCACTGGCGGTACTGGTCGAAGTCCATGCCGCCGTCCAGCAGCAGCCTGCACACCTCCACCGCGTCGTTTTGGACACAGGCATGGAGCGCGCTGTAGTCGTTGGCGTCCACCCACATCCGCTTTTCCAGAAGTTCTTCCGCGATCCAGCTGTCACGGCCCTCATAGGTCAGCATATGGAGTGTCCTTGCTGAACTGCCTCCTCCGGAGATCCCTTTTTCCACCAGCGCAGATAACGTGCGAAAGTCTTTGTCCATAGCAAACTGCTCCAGAAGGAAAGACGGCGCGGCGGCAATCTGCTCCTCGCCGCACCGCTTGATGATCTCCTTAGCAATGAAGCGATGGTCTGAGTGGGCGTAGGAGGCCATTTCGCCAAAGAAGGACGGCTCCAGCTGCGGCACACTGGCCTGTGCCCTCACCATCATGGACAGGACCTTCTCCGGATCGTTGATATCGATGGCTCTCTTGCAGGCGTTACAGTACGCCGCGTAGTCGATATTGCACCTGTCCCGCATCAGCAGCTCCGTCATCTTCCGGCCCACGGCCCCCGGACGGCCAGCCGCCTCCACCAGCAGGGTCTCCTCCTGCTGGTACGGAATCCTGGCTGCGTACTTCTTGAAGGCTTCCAGTTCGCCGTCCTGGATCGCCAGCACAGCTTTGTCAAAGTCGCTCATCCGCAGAGGGCGCATTCCTACCGTGTTGACATACTCCGTGATGCTCCCGGTCATGCGGCGCAGGAGCTGCTCGGTCTGGCCCATGGCCTGCTCCTGCCGCTCCCGCTGCTCCACCAGCGCCTCGATGATAACCTTTTGTTCCTGCTGGCTCAGATGCACCACAGAACCGCCGGTGTCCTCCTCCACACCGCCGATCTTCATGTATCGGGCGTGGGTGGCGTGATCGCCGTGGAACGCCTTGGTGATGGCGGAGGCGGTGAGGAACATCCTGTCCAGATCGTTGCCGTTCTCACCCAGAGTCTTGCCGGTGATGAAGCTCCTGGTGATGGGCTTTCCATCCTCATACCACTTGAGATATACATCCAGATAGACACCCTCGCTGGCGCCGTAATCGGTGGTGCAGAAGATATCCGCATCCTTGGGGATCTCCCGGCCATCCTTCCAGTGGCCGTCCAGCAGAAAATACTCGTCCGGCAGGTATCCCATGCCCTCCAGCCGGTGCTTCAGCTCCTCGAATACCTCCTGCGCCACAGGCTGGCCGGCGTACTCCAGCTTGTGCGGGTTAGCTTCAGAGGGTTTCCACCGCTCCAGTTCAATAATATCCATCTCAAAACGCTCCTTTCTCAGCCACCGTCGTGGCAGTTGCAGGGCAGGTCGTCCTCCGGGAACATCCAGCACATGGCGGTCTGGTTCAGATCAGCCTCCACGAAATCCCGCCATGCCCAATCCCGCCCCAGGCCCTTGACCGTGATGAGGTTGGGCCGGGCGCCGTCCTCGATGGCGATGGCCCGGTCATACAGATCCCGGTGCTGGTGGTAAAGGGTGCGAATCTCCCGCTTCTTCATGGAGGGACAGAAAAAGCAGGAGGACTTGCCGGGCAGCGGCAGACCCTCCCGCAATATGGCGGCGACGCAGTCCTCCCGCGTCCAGCCCCAGTCCATGAGCGGATATTCCTTTTTATATTTGGTGTCGGCGTCATCGATGGGTTGGGCATGGTCCCGCCGTTTCTGCTCCCCAATGTCAAAGCCGATGAACTTGACAACACGTTCGCCTCTGGCCCAGACCTCCCGGCAGGGTGGATAATTGTTGCAGAATTTGTCCTGGGGCTGAATTTTGTGCTTAAGGGAACACTTCTTGTAGCCGTAGGCGATGGCGGGCAGCGTCCCGGAGCGAAGGCACTCCTGCTCCAGAGTCAGGCGGTCTCCGTTCCTGTCAGTGTATTCCACCTGGGTGATCGTGGGCAGGCCGTGTTCCTCCAGCCAGCGGTCCATGATGGGGAGAAAGTCATAGGTGTGGGGCTGCTCACCCCCGGTATTGGAAAACAGAATCAAGTCCACCGGGATCTTCCGGTGGTACAATCCAATCAGCATGGCGGTCGAATTCGTTCCCCCGCCATATCCAACGATGTTCATGGAGGTTCCTCCTTTAGATATTATGATTTTGACTTGTTTGGTCTGGTGTGGGTATGCTATGATAGGTTCCGGAACGAAACTGTAAGGAAAGGGGGGCGCGCTGTGAAGGAGAGAACTTATCTTGCCTGTGATCTCAAATCATTCTACGCCTCGGTCGAATGCATCGAGCGCGGCCTCGATCCCCTGACCACCAACCTTGTGGTGGCGGACCTGAGCCGCACCGAGAAGACCATCTGTCTGGCGGTCACCCCCAGCCTGAAAGCCTGGGGCATCTCCGGCAGGGCGCGGCTGTTTGAGGTAATACAGAGGGTCAAGGAGGTCAACGCCCAGCGGCT
>CAJUPS010000159.1:3566-5346 GCA_910588045.1 uncultured Oscillospiraceae bacterium
CTGCTGTGGGAGCACAGGCCCCTCACCGATTTCTGGCGGGTTGGCGGCGGGTACGCCAGAAAGCTGGAGGCCCATGGCATCTATACCATGGGCGATGTTGCCCGCTGCTCCCTGGAGAACGAGGATCTGCTCTATAAGCTGTTTGGGGTCAACGCAGAGCTGTTGATTGACCATGCCTGGGGCTGGGAACCAGTCACAATGGCGGACATCAAAGCATACACGCCGGAGTCCAAGAGCATCGGCTCCGGGCAGGTTTTGCAATGTCCTTACGGTTATGACAAGGCCCGGCTGGTGGTGCGGGAGATGGCGGATCAGCTGGCGCTGGATCTGGTGGACAAAAGCCTGGTCACAGACCAGCTGGTACTGACAGTGGGCTATGATATTGAAAATCTGAAAGGCCGCGGGTATAAAGGGGAAGTGATCAGAGACCGCTACGGCAGGGCCGTCCCCAAGCATGCCCACGGCACCGCCAATCTGGAGGAGTACACCGCTTCCACCAGGCGCATCATCACTGCCGCTCTGGAACTGTTCGACCGGATCATTGACCGGAGCTTGCTGGTGCGCCGGCTTTATCTCACGGCCACCCGCGTTTCGGACGAGAAATCTGCGCCGGATAAGAAAGCCTTTGAACAGATGGATTTCTTCACTGACTATCACGCTGTTGAGGAGAAGCGGGCCAAGGAGACAGCGGAGCTTGAGCGGGAGAAGAAGGTGCAGCGGACGGTGCTGGACATTAAGAAGCGGTTTGGGAAAAACGCCATTCTCAAAGGCATGAATCTGGAAGAGGGCGCGACAGCAAAGGAACGCAATCGCACGATTGGAGGGCATCGCAGTGGGGAGGTATGACGATATCATCAACCTGCCGCACCACGTCTCCTCCACCCGCCCTCAGATGCCAATGATCGACCGGGCGGCGCAGTTCCAGCCCTTCCGGGCCCTGACCGGCTATGAGGACGCTGTCCAGGAGACGGCCCGGCTGACCGATGAGCGGCCCGAATTGACGGAGGATGAGAAGTCCATTCTGGATAGGAAGCTGCAAAGCCTGGCAGACAGGATTTCCTCCAAGCCGCAGATCACTGTGACCTGGTTTCGTCCGGACCAAAAGAAAACCGGGGGCGCATACGTCACCACCACCGGCCAATTAAAGAAACTTGATGATTATGCGGGCGCTCTGATCATGATGGGAGGAGAGCGGATCGTGATCGAGAACATTCTGGATATCCAGTGACTTACCGTCCGCCCGCCTTCCCGAACAGCTCCGCCTTATGGGGCGGGGCGTGGACTTCCAGCAGATACCGCTCGTTGCCGCACTTGTAGAGGCAGACGCCCCGCTGGGGGTAGCGGATCAGCTCAAACTCGGACTCCTCCAGCTGGAGGTTGTCCATATAGAACCGCTTATCCACACTGCCGGCGTTGAAGAGGAACTGGTGGGTGGGGATGGCGAAGAGAGGCCGGGTCAGCTCCCGGATGCCGTCCACATCGAAGTCCTCCAGATTCTGACTGGCGAGGATGAGGGCGGATTCTTTCTTCCGCACCCGCTTGAGGGTGTTGCGGATATACTCAATGGTGGTCACGTTGGAAAGCCAGATGTACAGCTCGTCCAGCGTGGCCACGGTGTTTCCCTCGGTCAGCAGTTTGTCGCTGAGGTAGGACAGGACATTGAAGAGCATGGCGTCCTTGACGTTCCGGCTGGCCTGGAGGAGACCCTTCACGCCGAAGACCAGGAAGCGGCTGGACGTGATGTTGGTGTGGCCGTTGAAGAACTTGCTTTCAGCGCCCC
>CAJUPS010000160.1 GCA_910588045.1 uncultured Oscillospiraceae bacterium
CTTTTGCCGCGCGGCAAAAGTAGGCGCGGAGTCCGGGGCCGCGTAGGTCCCGGGCTATCGACGGAGAAGACGCTAAACGAACTGCTCGCGGGGACGTCACCTCTCCATCTTCCAGTATTGCACGCTGTAGGGCGGCAGCTCACTCCCCCCACCGAAGTCGTGGTTCTCTCCGGTGACCAGGTCCACCGCCATGCCGCACCCCGCGTCAAAATGGGCGGTATAGGCCGCGCCGTCGGCGTTGACCGCCACCAGCACCCGCTCGCCGTCGCAGGCCCGCTCGAAGATCATCTGCCTGTTGGTCAGCACCACATTCCGATAGGAACCGTAGCACAGCGCCTTGCTTCCCCTGCGGGCGGCCGCCAGCCTGGCGATAAAGGCGGTCAGCTCGTTGCTCTCCGGCCTCTCGACGGCGGGACGCAGGGCGGCGTCCCCCTGGCTCTTCTTCCCCTCCATCCCCCACTCGCTGCCGTAGTACACCGCCGGGACCCCGGGCATACCGAAGAGGATGCCGTAGGCGGGACGCAGGTGGTCCCTGTTGGTCAGGATACTGGCGATGCGCTCCACGTCGTGGTTGTCCAGAAAACTCAGCAGATGCTTCCCCTTGTAGAGGGTCCAGTTCTCCGGCCCGAACTGCCGGGCCAGGGAGTGGCCGATCTCAAAGAGATTCATGGAGTTGAAGCTGGACCACAGACCCTTGTAGCACTCGTAGTTGGTCACCGAGTGGCAGGCGTTGTCGTTCATCCAGCGGTTGTAGTCCCCGTGGAGGGTCTCCCCCATGAGGACGAAATCCGGCTTGATCCGGTTGGCGAAGTCCCGCAGCTGCCGCAGGTAGTCCGGGCTCAGGCAGTAGGCCACGTCCAGCCGCAGTCCGTCAATATCGAACTGCTCCACCCAGGCGCGAATGGCGTCGAACTGGTGCTGCACCACCGCCGGGTTGTCCAGATTCAGCTTCACCAGCTCATAGTGGCCCTCCCACGCCTCGTACCAAAAGCCGTCGTTGTAGCCCGTGTTGCCGCCGAAGTCGATGCGGAACCAGTCCTTGTAGGGGCTGTCCCACTTCTTCTCCTGCACGTCCTTGAAGGCCCAGAAGCCCCGGCCCACGTGGTTGAATACGCCGTCGAGCATCACCCGCAGTCCGGCGGCGTGGAGGGCGGCGCAGACCTGCCGGAAGTCCTCGTCCGTGCCCAGGCGGCAGTCGATATGGCGGTAATCCCGGGTGTCGTAGCCGTGCTTATCGCTGTCAAAGACAGGATTGAAGAGGACCGTGTCCGCCCCTGTCTCCTTGATATGGTCGATCCAGTCCAGCACCCGGAGAATCCGGTGCTCCTGTACGCCGTCGTTGTACTCCGGCGCGCCGCACAGCCCCAGGGGATAGATCTGATAAATGACCGCTTCGTTAAACCACTTCATGCTGCAATCCTTTCCATGTTCATTTCAAGATAAATCGCTCGTTCTCCTCCCGGAAGGAGGCGCTGTAGAAGGCCGTCATGGCCCGGACGAGATACTCCGTATCCCGCACCCCCGCCGTCTCAAAGCAGGAGTGCATGGCCAATTGGGCCAGGCCAATATCCACGGCGTTGAGGGACACGTGGGCATTGGTGATCAGCCCCAGCGTGCCGCCGCCGGGCAGGTCGGAGCGGTTGGCGAAGTGCTGCACCGGTACGCCGACACGCCCGCACAGGTCGGAAAACACCGCGCAGGCTGCGCCGCCGGTGGCGTAGTGCACCCCGTGCTTGATGACGATGCCGCCGTTCATCCGGGGCCGGTGGGTGGGGTCGGCGTACTCGGGATGGTTCGGGTGGACGGCGTGGGCGTTGTCGGCGCTGACCAGGAAGCTGTTGGCGACGGCCGCCAGGCGCTCCCGGCCCATGCTGTCGCAGATGCGGTTCATCCAGTCGATGAGGAAGGTGCCCCCCGCACCCTGCCGGGTGTGGCTGCCGATCTCCTCGTTATCCATGAGGACGTAGAGCGGTACGCTGTCGCTGTCCTCCGCCGCCATAAAGCCCCGGAAGCATCCCCAGGCGCATTGCAGGTCGTCCAGTCGGGGCGCGGAGAAAAACTGCTCCTCCGCCCCCCAGACCAGCCCCTTCTGCCGTAGGCACAGGTACAGATCCGTGCCCAGGATGTCCTCCGGGGCGCACCCGGCGGCCTGGGCCACGATGGCGCGGAACGAGCCCTGCTCCAGGTCCATGCCCATGAGGGGAACCATGTCGGTCTTGGGGTCGTAGGCGAAGCCCTCGTTGGCCTTCCGGTTCATGTGGATGGCCACGTTGGGGATCATCAGCAGGTCCCGGTCCACGTATGTCAGCCGGGCCTCGATGGCGTCCCCACAGCGAACCATCACCCGGCCCGCCACGGTCAGGGGCCGGTCCAGCCAGGGGGCGCACAGCATCCCGCCGTAGCGCTCCGCGTTCAGCCGGACATAGCCATCCGGCCCGGTCAGCTCCGCGTTCTCCTTCAGCCGGAAGGTCGGCGCATCGGAGTGGCTGGCGGAGAGCATAAAGCCGGTGAAATCCCTGCGGGGAATCCGAAAGGCCAGCAGCGCCGAGCCTCCCCGGGTGACAAAATATTTTTCCCCCGCCGTCAGCTCCGGGACGGCCCCCTCGCTCAGACGCCGGTAGCCCGCCTCCTCCAGCGCGCGGCAGAGGTTGTCCACCGCGTGGAAGCGGCTGGGGCTGTGATCCAGGAAATGCAGAAGCTCCTTCATTTTACTCATTTCTCCTTCCCTCAATAGAACCAGATAAACGCATGGTGGACGACCCGTCCTCCGCTCTCGCTCTGGATCTCCACCTGGTGTTTCCCCGCCTCCGTCTGGGAATAGAGGCACCGGATGGGGGTCCCCAACAGGATCTGGCGGCGGAAAACGATGTCCACCGTGGCGGGGAGGTCCCGGTAGACCTCCTCCGGCAGGGCCTCCACGGCGTAGTCCAAATAGTGCAAATTGTTGACATGGTGGTTGGTGTCAATATCCCGGCGACCCACCACCGTCTCAAAGGCGGCGGGGCTCCCCTCCGGCGTGCTGCCGTTGCCGGGGACCGGTCTGTCAAAGAGACTCCGGGTGTCCAGCTGCTGCCGGTAGGCGTCCCGGACGGCGTCCGTCACCCGCATGAGCCGCCCCGTGTCGGCGTCCACCAGCACCCAGCGGCTGGTCCCCCGGGCCACGGTACTCGCCTCCGCCCGGACCAGAAATTCCCGGTCGGAAAAAAAGCCGTCCATACTCCGGGGCCAGGTCTCCACCTTGAGCGGCGTGCGCCAGAGAGGGCGCGCCAGCAGCTCCACACGCCAGCTGTTGAGGATCCAGTGGACCCCCCTGCGGGGAATATCCTTCAATCCGAAGCCCGCGTCATCGGAGGCCACCGAGGCGGCCTCCTGCAAAATCCGCAGCAATCCCCGGTGGTCCAGCTGCTGATCCGGGCCCACATCGGAGTAGGCGACATCGGTTTCATAAATATAGTGCGGCGTAAACGATCACCCCTGTTTTCAAAGTCGCCTTTCTATTGTACTCTTAAAGCAGGGAGATGTCAAAGAAGAAATTCTTCTGCAAGTATATTTTGCTGCACAGAATGTTGTACTTCCAATTATGCAAAAAGTTGCCTCCTGGGATACAACTTTTCTCCATTTGTGTGGGAATATATAGACAAGAATCAACACAGGAGGAGATTCCATGAAAAGGAACGACAGAAATATACACATTCCTGCAAAAAATTCTGCTTACAATAATTTAGCTTTTTCGTAAATCTCCGCCCGATAGCGGAAGGAGGACAGCGGCATCCCGCACTCCTTCGCCGCCGTGCCGGTGATCGCTCCGGCCTTCCACCGTTGGTAGGCACTGTGATAATTCTCCGGGAGCGGCCTGGGCGGTCTGCCGAACCGAACGCCCCTGGCCTTTGCCGCCGCTATGCCCTCCGCCTGTCGCTGGCGGATGTTGGTGCGCTCGTTCTCCGCTACAAAGGACAGCACTTGCAGGACAATATCGCTGAGGAAGGTCCCCATCAGGTCCTTACCCCTGCGGGTATCCAGCAGCGGCATATCCAGCACCACAATGTCAATGCCTTTCTCCTTGGTCAGAATCCGCCACTGTTCCAAAATCTCACCGTAATTGCGCCCCAGCCGGTCGATGCTCTTGATGTAGAGCAGATCGTCCGGCTTCAGCTTTTTGACCAACTTCTTGTATTGGGGCCGCTCAAAGTCCTTGCCGGACTGCTTGTCCAGAAAGACGTTCTTTTCCGGGATGGACAACTCCCGCATGGCGACCATCTGCCGGTCCTCGTTCTGGTCGCGGCTGCTAACCCGGATATAGCCGTATGTATTTGGAATGGTTATCAGACCTCCTTTGTCTTATGGCGCATAAAGCCGTTTTTCCTCTCTACATAGCACCCGCGCGGGTGGCCGTGACAGGCTGAACGAGTACCCTTGGGTAACGGATGTACCCCCGTTCAGTTGAATGCCACGAACACCCCCGTGCGGGTTGCTCTCTCTGAATCGTTTTTACCTGTGTCCCCTCTCCCGCTTTTTCCAAACGATGTCGTAGCCCAGCACGTCCGCCAGTTCAATTGCCTCGTTGTATCGCAGAGTGCCGCGCTTGAGTTTGTCCGAAAGATTGGGGACACTGGCGCTCCACCCATGGACTACCGCCAATGTCTGTACCACCTCGCTCATGGTCGTGCCTTCCTGCACGATATGAGCCTTAATTTCGTTGCGTATGTTCATATTGCGTTCTCCTTGTAATATAACGATGGTCTAAAACCGACACTTTGCCGGTTTTAGACCGTCATGGATTTCAGGTTGATATTGTTGCCGTTTCTCCCTGAAACCCGTTCCTGCCCCTGGTTCTCAGCGGCGTTTGGTTCCCGCTGGTACGCTCATATCATCGCATACTTTACCGGGGAACATATCCGTTTCAGACGGTCATGCAGTTGTCGAGGTGCGTGGGAATCGCTGCATGACCTATCATACTAAAATTTTTCGCCCTTTCCCGTATATCCAAGAAGTCGGAAATTCGGCCTGAAATGGGCAAATTTCCACGCTTATGGAAATCCGCCCGCAGGCGTCATAATTCGATGGAATGTCGCTCTTTTCTGTGCTATAATTTGTCTGCAAAAGGCGAAGGAGGCGTAGAAATGGAGGATATGATCCTAGCTTCGGCTGACATGATTTCCAGAAGTCCCTTGAACGCCGGCCGTCCACCTGCATTATAGACCTCTTTGCTGTGCTGATACAGTTTATCCTGGATTTCGCGTAGTTGGGTTTCGGTTTCTGGGAAGTCGAATTGTTGTGCCATACGCACCGCCTCCTCTCTGGAATTGGTGTTTCTGGT
>CAJUPS010000161.1 GCA_910588045.1 uncultured Oscillospiraceae bacterium
CGAATAATGCAAAGAAAGGATACAAACTATGAAAAAACGCATTTTTTCTCGGGTCTTGGCGCTTGTAATGGCGCTGTCGCTGCTGAGCACGACCGCATTCGCGGCACAGGTGCTCAATCAGGATAATATCGGGGATTATACCGATTCCACAAGCGGTGCTCTGAAGGGATATACGACAGATACTGGCACGAGTTATGATTATTACCTTGGCAGTGACATCGTCTTGGATAAGACATTGGTTATCCAAGATGGCATAAATGCCAACATTGATCTGAATGGTCATACGCTTCAGCTTGAGGAGTATACCGTACATGATAATCTTACCCCCGAAGGTTACCATAACGTTTTTGAGTGGAGAAGTAATGTACCTGGTGCTGGAAAAGGGGGGCCTGTCATTAAAGTAACAGGTGAAGGCACGTCCTTACAAGTAATGGACAAAGTGATGGACGAGGGTGTTGCATCCCGTGGTGAAGAGATGGGCACCATTACTGGCTCCAATAATTCTGGTATTTACGCAGAAAAGGGCAGTGAAGTTACCTTGAGCGGGGGTAGGATCACTAAAAATGTGAACCGCGGCGTACAAGTGGAAGGTGCCACATTCAATATGACCGGCGGAATCATCTGCGACAATAAGCAAAACGCTACCGGCGGCGGTGTAAGCGTAGGCAACAATGGAACCTTCAATATGTCCGGTGGAGAGATCACTCACAACTACGCTGGTGGTGTCGCAGGCGGTGTGTTTGTGGGCGCAGGAACGTTCAACATGACTGGCGGCAAAATTGCGGATAATCTTACTCGAAAACATGGTGGCGCCGTGTATGTGAGCGGAGGAACCATGACTATGAGCGGCGGCGAAATCAGCGGGAATACGGTGACCTCTCAGAACAGTATTGGAGGCGGCGCTATAGCTGTGCAATACAAGGGCACATTTGAAATGACCGGTGGAAAAATCGTCAACAATGAATCTGCCAATTACGGCGGAGGCGTTTCTGTGGACAAAAACGGAAATTTCAAAATGGTAGCTGGAGAAATATCCGGAAACACCGCCTCGCTCGGTGGAGAAGTGATGTCGATCTTTACTGGCAATTATACGAACAACAATATCACCGTCTCCTTTGACAGAGCAAATCAGGTCGCAACTGTTACGGATGCGGAAGGGAACTCCATGGAGTATGCCCTTGATTGCGATGATGACAGCCACATTACAACGGGAGACATCCCGGAGGAGCTGAACCTGACGGATTGGGACAAAGTGCTCTATCTCCGCGCTCCTTCCACTGGGAATGATACGCCCGATGACGGCGGCAACGATAACCCTGGCAACACTGGCGATACCAGTGATACGGATGATACCACCATCCCCGATAGCGGTATCCCCCTGGACGGTATGCCCACCGGCGGTGCCGACGCTGCCACCACCACCATTGAGGATGAGACCGTGCCTCTGGCCGGTCTGGTGACCCTGGCCGAGCTGCTGGAGGCTCTCCGCGAGTACGAGGGCATTGAGGACGTGGAGCTCCCCGAGGACTTCCAGTGGATCGACCACGAGTACGCCCAGGCGATTTACTGGGGCCTGGAGGAGGCTCTGGTCATCGACACCAAGGACGACCCCCTCGACCCCGACGAGATCGTGACCGTGGCCCTGCTCCGCGAGGTTCTGGAGAACTTCGTGGCATACAAGGGCCTGACTGACTTCCCCGTCACCGTCGAAGGCGAGGACGACATGATCGTCATGGACCTTGGCGAGCGCCTGACCGTCTTCTACGGCGAGCTGGAAGCCGCCCTTGCGGCCAAGGCCGCGTAACTCCCACCCCGAGAAAAATAGATCCAAGCACCCCGGCCCGGGCATACGCCCGGGTCGGAATTTTTCTGCACATTTCCCCCAATCGCCCCTATAGCATAAGTCCCAATCCCGCCCGAAAAAAGATGACGCTATTCTTTTGGTAAAAGATGCAGTGCCGTTACCGGGCGGAAATCCGGAAATAGCAGAGACTCCAGGCCCGAGCTAAAGTTCTTTTTGATACTTTTTCTTTCAAGAAAAAGTATTTACCTTTCGCTCTTTTTTTGCTATAATATCTTTTGTTGTATAAAAATCGGCTCTTGGGGGCGGAAGGAGGAGAGTCCCATGAAATACGCCAGATGGACGGGCGGCGGCTATGACGAGGCCGCGAAGGCGGCGTTGTCCGCCGCGGGATACCCGCCGCTTCTGGCCGCCGTGCTGTCCGCCCGGGGGGCCGGAACCCCGGAGAGTGCCGCCCTGCTGCTGGAGCGGGAGCGGGAGCTGAGTCATTCCCCCCTCCTCATGCGGGATATGGACAAGGCCGTGGCCCGGATTCGCCGGGCGCTGGCGGACGGGGAGAAAATGGCCGTTTTCGGCGACTACGACGTGGATGGTATCACCTCCACGGTGCTGTTGGTGGACTACCTCCGCTCCCGGGGAGCGGACTGTCTGAAATACATTCCCCGCCGGGTGGAGGATGGCTACGGCCTGGGCAAGGAGGCCCTGCGGGGCCTGCGCGCCAGGGGCGTGACGCTGGTCATCACCGTGGACTGCGGCATCACCGGCGTAGAGGAGGCCCGGTTTGCCAGGGAGATCGGCCTGGACCTGGTGATCACCGACCACCACGAGTGCAAGGATGAGCTCCCCGACGCCGCGGCGGTGGTGGACCCCAGGAGGCCGGACTGCCCCTACCCCTTCAAGCACCTGGCCGGGGTGGGCGTGGCCCTGAAGCTGGTCCTGGCCCTGGACGGACAGCGGGAGGAGGCCCTCTTCGCCCGGTACTGCACCCTGGCGGCCATCGGCACGGTGGCCGACGTGATGCAGATGACCGGGGAGAACCGGACCATCGTCTGCCGGGGCCTGGAGAGCATCGGCGGCTCGGATTTCCTGGGCCTCCGCGCCCTGCTGCGGGAGACGGGGCTGGCGGGCCGGGAGGTGTCCTCCACCCAGATCGGCTTCATCCTGGCCCCCAGGCTCAACGCTGCGGGGCGCATGGGGGAGGCGGAGCTGGCCGCCGACCTGCTGCTGACGGACGACCCCGCCCAGGCGGAGGTCCTGGCAAGGGAGCTGTGCGGCCTCAACCGGGAGCGGCAGGCCGTGGAGCAGGAGATCTTCGCCCAGGCCGTGGAGCAGATCGAGTTTCTGCCCGCCGGGGAGCGCAGCGCCCTGGTGCTTTCCAGCGAGGTGTGGCACCAAGGGGTGGTGGGCATTGTGGCCAGCCGCCTGAGTGAGAAATATTCCTGCCCCAGCTTCATGATCCACCTGCAAAACGGCATGGGCAAGGGGTCCTGCCGCAGCTACGGGGGGTTCAACCTGTTCTCCGCCCTGGAGAGCTGCCGGGACCTGCTGGTGGACTTCGGCGGCCACGAGCTGGCGGCGGGGTTCAACATCCGGGAGGAGGACATCCCCGCCTTCCGGCGGAGGATGAACCGGTGCGTGTGCGACTACCGCAACGGGGAGACGCCGGTGTCCTCCCTGGCGGTGGATGTGGAGATCCGCCACCCGGAGTGGGTGACGCTGGAGGAGCTGGAGGCCCTCTCCCGCCTGGAGCCCTATGGCGCGGGCAACGAGCGGCCCGTGTTCACCATCATGGGGGCCCGGGTGGAGAGTATGCAGAGCGTGGGGCAGAACCGCCACCTGAAGCTGCGCCTGGTCAAGGAGGACTGCCGCTTCGACGCCATCTTCTTCTCCGCCACGGCCGCGGCCTGCGGCGTATCCGTGGGGACGCGGGTGGACGCGGCCTTTCACCTCCAGGTCAACGAGTTTCGGGGCCTCAGCAGCGTGCAGCTCCAGTTGGTGGACCTGCGCCCCGCCGCCGCTCCCAGCCAGCGGGAACGGGAGTGTCTGGAGCTGGTGGAGCGCCTGGTGTCCGGATTGGAGATCACAGAGGAGGAGGCGCTGCGCCTGCTGCCGGAGCGGCGGCAGCTCGCCGCGCTCTGGCGGGCCATCGGGCGGCTGGAGCAGGAGGAGGCGACCTCCCGGCTGCCCACCCTGCGGCGGCTGGCGGGCGCATTGGACGGGGCGGAGTCCTTCCTGCGGGCCGCCTTCGGCGTGGAGATCTTCGCGGAGCGGGGTCTTGTCACCTTAGCCATCCGGGAGGATAGGATGATAGTGTGCCCCGTGCCCGGGAGAAGGGCGGATCTGGAGCAGAGCGCCTATGTGCGCGCCCTGCGAAAGGCGCTGGGGCAGGACGCTTCTTTTTGAAACGAAGCGGCAAATCGGGACTGGTTATGATGGCGGGAGGGATCCGGCTGTGAATAAGCCGATTGACATGAGCGGAATTATTTTGCATACAGAACGTCTCATCTTACGGCCTTGGAAAGAATTTGACCTGGAGGATTTGTTCGAGTATGCAAGCGTTGACGGCGTTGGACAGATGGCGGGATGGCCGCCGCATAAAAGTCTCGAGGAATCCCGCAAAAGACTGGATAGGTTTATTTCAAATAAAAAGACCTTCGCGCTGGAATATCAGGGTAAGGTCATTGGCTCCTGCGGGCTGGTAGATTATAACGAGGAACGCTATCCCGAGTTGGCTCAGCTCCATGGCAGAGAGATCGGCTATGTCCTGTCAAAGGACTACTGGGGCCGGGGACTTATGCCCGAAGCGGTAAAGGCCGTAATCCAATATCTGTTTGAGGCCGAGAATCTTGACTTTATTATTGCAGGACACTTCAAGAGAAATGCGCAATCGGCAAGAGTGATTCAGAAGTGCGGATTTGCGTATATCAAGACCATTCCATATGAAACACAGTACGGCACGGTAGAAACGTCCGTAGAACATATTTTATATAATCCGCACAAGACATAGATAAATTGTGATTTACCGGTGAGTTCGTGCAAGACGATCCCCCGTGCCAAAAAGGAGGCTGAGTGACCTATGGTCACAGTGGAAGAGCGGTATGAGCATCTGGAAAAAACGATCCGCGGTTACAACATCTCCGCGGACCTGGGCCAGATCCGGTCCGCCTATGAATATGCCCGGGAGCACCACGGCGAGCAGATGCGCCGGGACGGCTCCCCCTATATCACCCACCCCATCCACGTGGCGCAGATCGTAGCGGAGATGCGTCTGGACAGCGAGTCCATCATCGCCGCCCTGCTCCACGACTGCATCGAGGACACGGACAGCACCTACGAGGACATCGCCAAGCGCTTCGG
>CAJUPS010000162.1 GCA_910588045.1 uncultured Oscillospiraceae bacterium
TGGGACAAAACCAGGTGGAAATCCAGCGGGGGCTGACCACTTCCAGCACCGCCATCTTTATCCCCTTTACCACCCAGGAGCTTTTCCAGAACGGGAAAGAGGCGCTGTACTACGGCATCAACGCCCTGTCCAACAACCTTATCATGGTGGACCGCAAGAAGCTGAAAAACCCCAACGGCCTGATTTTAGGCACTCCCGGCTCCGGCAAGTCCTTTTCCGCCAAGCGGGAAATCGCCAACTGTTTTCTGCTCACCACCGATGACATCATCGTGTGCGACCCGGAATCGGAGTACGCGCCCCTTGTGGAGCGGCTGCATGGGCAGGTTATCAAGATTTCGCCCACCTCCGGGGACTACATTAACCCGATGGACCTAAACCTGGACTACTCGGACGATGAAAGCCCGCTGTCTTTGAAATCCGATTTCATTCTGTCGCTGTGCGAGCTGATCGTGGGCGGCAAGGAGGGCTTGCAGCCGGTCCAGAAAACCATCATCGACCGCTGTGTGCGGCTGGTCTACCATGATTACCTGAACGACCCCAGGCCGGAGAATATGCCGGTATTGGAGGATTTATACAACCTTCTGCTGACCCAGGAGGAAAAAGAAGCGCAGTACATCGCTACGGCGCTGGAAATCTATGTTTCCGGCTCCCTGAATGTGTTCAACCACCGGACCAATGTAAACATCGACAACCGCATTGTCTGCTATGACATCAAGGAGTTAGGCAAGCAGCTGAAAAAAATCGGTATGCTGGTGGTACAGGACCAGGTATGGAACCGCGTCACCATCAACCGCGCCGCCCACAAGTCCACCCGTTACTACATTGACGAGATGCACCTTCTGCTCAAAGAGGACCAGACCGCCGCCTATACCATTGAAATCTGGAAACGCTTTCGGAAATGGGGCGGGATTCCCACCGGCATCACCCAGAACATCAAGGACCTGCTTGCCAGCCGGGAGATCGAGAACATCTTTGAGAACTCGGACTTTGTATATATGCTCAACCAGGCAAGCGGGGACCGGCAGATTCTGGCAAGGCAGCTGGGCATCTCCCCGCACCAGCTGTCCTATGTGACCCACTCCGGCGAGGGCGAAGGGCTGCTGTTCTACGGCAACATCATCCTGCCCTTTATCGACCGGTTCCCCAAGGATACCGAGCTGTACCGCATCATGACCACCAAATTACAGGAATTAAAGGAGGGAAAGCAATCATGACTGCACAGAAAATCAAACACAATCCCCGGCTGTTTTTGAAGCGGGCGATGGAGATTCAGCGCCGCCAGCTGCTTCTGGCGATGGCGGACGCGGTAAGCGAGTGCCGTACTGCGGAGAGCATGGCGGCAGAACTGAACCGTGACGGGGAAACGGGCCTGCTCCGCCTTGCGGAAATCTGGTGCTGCCTCTCCCCCGGCACCGGCGGCAGGGTTTTGGAGGGCCGGGGCGCGGAGCTTCTGGCCGATGTGCTGGCACAGGTCTATGCCTGCCTGATCCTCCGTCCTTTACACACCCCGGCTGGCATGGGCCTCTATGTGGAACTGCTCTATATGATGGAGGCGCTGATGCTGGGGGAATGGTTTGATTAAGGAGCCGCGCCTGCGCTTTACGAGGGAGGAACAGACCGACCCGGCGCTGGAAAAGCCGATCCGCCGCGCACAGAAAGCGGCTGTCCGGGCAGACAAGGCGCAGGCCAGGATACCCAAAAAGAAGGTCCGGCAGACCGTTATTGACCCCGATACCGGAAAGAAAACAACGAAACTGACCTTTGAGGAACAGGCAAAGCCGCCCTCCAAGCTGTCCCATGCGGTACGGGGCGCTCCGGCCAACGCGCTGCTTGCCGGGGCGCATAAGGAAATCCGCAAGTCCGAACAGGACAATGTGGGCGTGGAAGGGGCGCACAAGACCGAGCAGGCTGTTGAAGTCAGCGCGCGGCTGGTGCGGGAGGGATACCGCAGCCATAAACTGAAACCCTACCGCGAAGCGGCAAAGGCGGAGCAAAAGCTGGAAAAAGCAAACATCAACGCCCTGTACCAAAAGTCCCTGGCGGAGAACCCCCAGCTTGCCAGCAACCCCCTTTCCCGCTGGCAGCAAAAGCAGGCCATCAAAAAGGAATATGCCGCCGCCAAACGCGCCGGTCAAACGGCTGGGCATACGGCACAGGCCGCAGGCCATACTGCCAAGACCGCGCACAAGACCGGCAAGGCGGCAAAGTCTGTCAAAGAAAAAGCGGAACAGGCAGGCCGGTTTGTCATGCGGCACAAGAAGGGATTCCTGATTGCGCTGGCGCTGTTTCTGCTGGTCTGCCTGCTGATGAATACCCTGTCCTCCTGCTCCATGCTGGCCCAGAGCATCGGCTCGGCGGTGTCCGGCTCCACCTATCCCTCCAAAGACGAGGATATGCTGGGGACGGAAGCGGACTATGCCGCAAAGGAGGCACAACTGCAAGCCGAACTGGACAACATGGAGAGCCTGCACCCAGGCTATGACGAGTACCGGTACAATCTGGACCCTATCGGCCACAATCCCCATGAGCTGGCGGCTTATTTAAGCGCCCTGCTCCATGAGTACACGCCCCAGAGCGCGGCGGCACAGTTACAGCGGGTCTTTGACCTCCAATATGTCCTGACACTGACCGAGGAGGTGGAAATCCGCTACCGCACCGAAACCAGCACCGACCCGGAAACCGGGGAAACGACCAGCGAGGAAGTCCCCTATGAATACTACATCCTCCATGTGGAGCTTGTGAACACCCAGATTGCCGCCCTTGCGCCGGAACTGCTCACCCCGGATGAATATGAGATGTACCAGGTCTATATCGCCACCAGGGGCAACAAGCCGCTGCTGTTTGGCGGCGGTTCCCCGGATATGGGAAATTCCGAGGATTTGAGCGGCGTGGAGTTTATAAACGGGACCCGCCCCGGCAATCCGGGACTGGTGGATCTGGCGAAGCGTCAGGTGGGAAACGTGGGCGGCTATCCGTATTGGAGCTGGTACGGCTTTAACAGCCGGGTGGAATGGTGCGCCTGCTTCGTGAGCTGGTGCTATAACCAGGCCGGGAAAAGCGAACCGCGCTTTGCTGGCTGCCAGTCCCAGGGCGTACCCTGGTTCCAGTCGCATGGACAATGGGGCGGGCGCGGATATGCCAACATCGCCCCCGGCGACGCCATTTTCTTTGACTGGGATTTGGACGGTTCCGCCGACCATGTCGGCATTGTGATCGGCACAGACGGGAGCCGGGTCTATACGGTGGAGGGCAATTCCGGCGACGCCTGCAAAATCAAAAGCTATGACCTGAATTACCAGTGCATCAAGGGCTACGGCCTGATGAACTGGAACTAAACCATATGGGAAGGAGTGTTTACAGATGGCAACGAACAAAATCGACCGGATTGACCGGGAGATCGCAAAGACCCGCGAAAAGCTGGCGGAATACCAGAACAGGCTGCGGGAATTGGAGGCGCAGAAAACCGAGGCGGAGAACCTGCAAATCGTCCAGCTGGTGCGGGCGGTCCGCATGACCCCGCAGGAACTGAACGCGCTGCTGTCCGGCGGCGGGATTCCCGGCGTGGGAACGCCTGCACCCGATACCCAGGAAAAGGAGGAAAATCACGATGAAATCTAAACAGTTATTGCGGACACTGGCCGCATTTTGCACCGCCCTGGTCCTCATGGGCGGTTTTTCTGTCCCTGCCTACGCGGGCGGCGGCGGGGAACCGGCTGATGAAACCAACGATTCCAACGTACAGGTGGAGCAGCCGGAGGAAACGCCGCCCCTCACCCCGGATGGCAACGCCACCCTGGTGGACGATTACGGCGGGAACAAGCAGCTGATTACCGTTACCACCAAAAACGGCAACTACTTTTACATTCTGGTGGACCGGGATGACGAGGGGGAAAACACCGTCCATTTTCTCAACCAGGTAGACGAGGCCGACCTGATGGCGCTGATGGAGGACGGGGACAGCGAGGAACCTCCTGCCGTTTGCAGCTGCACCGAGAAATGTCAGGCAGGCGCAATCAACCGGAACTGCCCGGTCTGCGCCTTTACCATGACAAGCTGCACCGGCAAGGCGGCGGAACCGGAGGAGCCGCCTGCAGCGGAGCCGGAACCGGAGAAAAAGTCCGGCATGAATCCGGCTGTCCTGCTTTTGGTTGTGGCTCTGTTAGGCGGCGGGGGCGCGCTCTACTACTTCAAGTTTATGAAGAACAAGCCGAAAACCAAAGGCCCGGACAATCTGGACGATTATGACTACGGCGATGAGGAAGATGAGCTGTGGGAATCCGAGGAGGGCGCGGAGGAGGAACCGGAGGAAAGTGAGGAAGAACCGGAATGACCCGCTTCACTGACAGCCCCTTTGAGCGCATGATGACACAGAAACCGGAGGGCAGGAAGAAAACTTCCCGCCCTCCTTCTTTACCCAAAAGCCACCCCTGCTATGGCTGCGGCAACTACGGGAGGCCCTGTGTGGGATTCTGCCACCGGGAACTGGAAAAGCAGCTGAAAGAAAGGAGAGATCGGAAATGAAGTATCTTATTTTATTGATAAAAGGCATTGCTGTTTTTGACCTGTGCTGTCTGGCGGTGTATCTGGGCGGCGACATTGTTTCTGCCCTGATACGCAAACTTCGGAAAAAGCCTGCACAGAGCGATGACTTCTATGACTTTTCTATGGATGGCGACACAGCCGCCCCGCTGTCCATAGATTCCATCCGCCAGCTGTACTCCGGCGATGTGGAAACTTTTGTAGAAGAAAGGCTTCTGCCGGAGGCCGCAAAGACGATGGAGGCTTTAACGGAACGGGAACAGACAGCGGCCCGCCTGCTTTTATGCGCCCTGATCGGCTATCTGAAAGAAGAAGCCCGCATGGACGAGCAGAGTTTTCCGATGGTGATGGAACTGCTGAAATATATGGAGGGGGAAAAAGAGGAAGGCTGCCAGGACCCGGTAGACTGGCTGCTGGAGGACGCCAACAGCCGCGCGCACCGGCATGAGTCCTATTACAGCGATTATCAACGCTACCAGCTGA
>CAJUPS010000163.1 GCA_910588045.1 uncultured Oscillospiraceae bacterium
CTCCCGCCAAGGGGTTCTTAGACCGTAGGTCTAAGCGCGTTTTTGCCTACTTTTGTCGCGGGACAAAAGTAGGCGCGGAGTCCGGGGCCGCGTAGGTCCCGGGGTCTCGGAAAGAAAAAAGTGGGCGCCGCCCGCAGGGCGGCAGATCAAATCCGTTCGCGCCGGAACGGCGCGAAAATAAATTATCCGGAAAAGGAGAAAAGATTATGGCAACACTGACGGTCAGCGCAGCTGACGAAAAAAGAGTCAAAGCAATGGGGTTCCTCTCCAATAAGGGCACCGACAATTTTTCAGGAAGAATCATCACGGTAAACGGCAAAATAACCGCTGCGCAGCAGCGGTGCATCGCCGAGGCAGCAGAAAAATTCGGTAACGGGATCGTAACCTTCACCACCCGCCTGACCATCGAGGTCCAGGGGATCCCCTACGATAAAATCGAGGACTTCCAGGCATACATTGCCAAGGAGGGCCTGGTCACCGGGGGCACCGGCTCTATGGTGCGCCCCGTGGTGGCCTGCAAGGGCACCACCTGCCAATACGGCCTGCTGGACTCCTTCGAGGTGTCCGAGGAAATCCACCACCGGTTCTATGAGGGCTATCGGGGCGTGAAACTGCCCCACAAGTTCAAAATCGCCGTGGGCGGCTGCCCTAACAACTGCGTTAAGCCGGATCTGAACGACCTGGGCATCATCGGTCAGCGTATCCCCAAGCTCGACGAGGACGAGTGCAACGGCTGCAAGAAGTGCGGCGTGGAGAAAGCCTGCCCAATGGGTGCGGCCAAGATGGAGGACGGCCTGCTGGAAATCGACAGGGACGTTTGCAACAACTGCGGACGCTGCATCGACCACTGCCATTTCGACGCCATGGAGGGCACATACGGCTACAAGATCTACATCGGCGGCCGCTGGGGGAAAAAAATCGCCCAGGGTCGGGCCCTCGGTAAGATTTTTACCGACAAGGAGGAGGCGCTGAACGTCATCGAGAAGGCCATCCTCCTCTTCCGGGAACAGGGGAAGACCGGGGAGCGCTTCGCCAAGACCATCGAGCGCCTGGGCTTCGAGAACGTGGAGGCACAGCTGATGGCCAATGACCTGCTGGAGAGAAAGCAGCAGATTCTGGACGCCGAGCTCCATATGACGGGCGGGGCAACCTGCTGATACTTTTTCTTGAAAGAAAAAGTATCAAAAAGAACTTTAACGCGGGCCTAAAGCCGCTGCTATTCCCGGATTTTCGCCCGGTGACGATGCGGGGCTTCTAAGCAGAAAACCAGACCTCCGGCGGGAATGCCGGGGGTCTGGCTTTTTTGCGCCCTCTATTCGGGAAGGTAGGAAATTAGCTCCTCCGTCGTATCCCTCATGCCGCGGCGGAACCACACCTCAATCCAGCCATACAGGAAGAATGCGACATAGGCGGAGGAGTAGGCCGCGACAATCTCCTGCTCCGGATTAAAGCCGCACAGGTCCAGAATGATGTCCTTGAGAAGATAGACCAGACCCCTTTCGTTCAGAAGGCTATAAAATTTCCGATTTGCTTCAAAATGGGAAAATACGATGCGAACAGTTTCCTTGACGGGAGGGGTGGGCGTGCTTTTCCATTCGTCCACCCAGTCCTGAAACATGTGGGCAACATGTGCCCGGATAATGTCCTCCTTCTCCTCGTAATTGCGGTAAAAGGAGGTCCGCCCTACCCCCGCCAGGCCGCACAGCTCGCTGATGGTTATCTCTGCAAGCGGCTTCTCCTTCAGCAGTTCCAGCAGAGAGCTGGTGAGATGCTCTACCACATAGGCGTTGCGGCGCTCATTGCTGAATGGTGAAACATTTTTCGGCTTTTGTTCCATTTTTGCTGCCCCCATTGACATCGGTATTCTTTGCTGTTACACTCATATCGCCGTTACATTTGTATCATATTGTAGCATACGAAAATTCGTCTGTCAAGGGAGGAGTTTGGAATGACTCTGACTCAAAAACGTCTGCTGGTCCTGCTGATGATCATCTTGGTCGGGTTTGTCCTGGGACGGCTGGCAGTTCGCACCATTATGAATCTGCTAGTCGGCGGCTCGCTGTTTGGAGGGAACTTCCTGTGAAAAAGGCTGCGAAAGAAAAGAAGGTGAGAGCTGTGCCCGTGTGGATGGGGATCCTGGCATTTCTGCTGGCCTTCGGGGCCGGTGCGGCCTCGAAATTTGTGATTCAGCCCGCGTGGGCAAAGGAGTATAGCGTTCCGTGGAGCGATGCGCTGGGGACACTGACGGTTGACCTGCCCTATGGGGACGGTGAGGCAAACAGGTTTGATCTCTATCTTCCAAAGGACAACGCCCGCAAGCGGTATGGTCTGGTGGTATATCTCCACGCCGGGGGCTTCACAGCCGGGGATAAGAGCGGAGATACAGAAATGCTCTCCTGGCTCTGCTCCAAGGGCTACGTGGCAGCGGGTATCAACTATACCCTGCGCAGCGAGGAACGTCCGGAGGCCAGCGTGCTTACGCAGTCCAACGAGATCAGGGCGGCTATCCCTCAGGTGATCGCCGCTGCGGAGAAGGCCGGGTATCCTATCGACAAGATGGCCGTGGCGGGCGGCTCGACGGGCCACACGCTGGCTATGATCTACGCCTACCGGGATGCCGGGGAAGCGCCTGTGCCCGTGGTCTTCACCTTCGGAGCGGTGGGTCCGTCCTGCTTCTATAAGGAGGATTGGGACAACTACGGTCTTGACCGCAACACCGAGGAGAGCGACATGGCCGCAGTGGGGCTGTTCAGCGCCATGCTGGGAGAAATGATCCCGGTGGAGGAAATCAAGGATGGTTCCTATATAGAGCGGATGGCGCCTATCTCCGCCGCGTCCTGGGTCACGCCGGATGCGCCGCCGACGGTGGTCGCCTATGGTACATACGACCGAGTACAGCCCTTCAAGGCTTCTTTGCGGCTGAGGGCGGCGCTGGAGGAGAATCATGTGGATTTTCAATACTTTGAGATGCCACACTCCGGTCACGGATTGCAGAACGATCACGCGCTCTACAGGCAGTGGATGGAGACCGTGGAGGAGTATCTGGACAAGTATATGCCGGTGGAGTGAGGGGTACTATGTTGAGACTGACATTGAAAATCCTGAAAATGGTGGGGATTGCCATCCTGCTCCTCCTTGCGCTGGGGATTGCTTTTCTCGTCTGGCTCTCCTTGCGGCCGTTTGTTCCTGACAACTATACAAAAACGGTGGACACAGGCGGTGAAATCGAAGCCAGATACCTGGCCATGGGCGATCATGAGGTCCGGTTCACCGAGGCGGAGGCCCCGGGGGATTGGAAAAAGTTTGAGGCGTTCTACCCCGCTGGATTGGAGCGGGGAGAAGAGACCTACCCTGTGGTGGTGTTCGCCAACGGCACCGGGGTCGCTGCCTCCAAGTATCGGGCGCTGTTCCGTCATCTGGCGTCCTGGGGGTTCATCGTGGTGGGCAACGAGGACCCCAGCACCTGCGCCGGAACCTCCGCCGATGCTACGCTGGCCTGGCTCCTGGAGGAAAATGGTAACCCGGAGAGCATATTTTACCGGAAGGTGGATACCGGACACATTGGAATTTCCGGTCACTCGCAGGGCGGTGTGGCCGTATTCAACGCCGTCCGCGGGCAGCCCTACGGCAACCTGTACACCTGCGCGGTCAGCCTCTCCCCCACCGAGTGGGCGCTGGCCACGGCCATCGGGCTGGACTACGATCCGGGTGAGATGTCCATCCCCACGCTCGTGCTGGCCGCTGTTGAGCATGACGTGATCACTCCGGATGGGGTGAAAGCTCTGTCCGATGCAATCCCCGCGGGGACCGCTACCGCCCTGCGCCGCGATATGGACCACGGGAAGATGCTCTATTCCGCAGACGGGTACGTGACCGCGTGGTTCATGTGGCAGCTCAAGGGGGATGAGGAGGCCGCGGGGGCGTTCGTCGGGGAGGATCCTGAAATTCTGAGCAACGCCTTGTATCAGGACGCGGCGGTGCGGCTGGATCGATAAAAAAGTTTCCGAAAAAGAAAGATTTTTCTTGACAACGGGGCCCGGGGCTGGTATAGTATACGAGAAAACAAAGAAGGCCAGGTGCACCTGCCTCACCTCCCGCCTATGGCAAAGAGGTCAATACGATTTACGGCGTCCTGAGAGGGGCGCGTGTATTCGTGCGGGTGCGTGGGCATCCGCGCTTTTTTGTTTTGTGGTTTTGTGGTAAGACGTTAAAGGAGGTGCTTCGGCTATTAGCATTGTTACGCATCAACTGAATGAGGACATTCGGGATAAGGAGCTGCGCCTGATCGGCACCGGTGGCGAGCAGTTGGGAATCATGTCCGCGGATGAGGCGCTGCGCATTGCCGACGAGAAGGGCTTGGACCTGGTGAAAATCTCACCCCAGGCGAATCCCCCGGTGTGCAAGCTGATGGACTACGGAAAGTTCCGGTTCGAGCAGGGCAAGCGGGAAAAAGAGGCCCGGAAGAACCAGCACGTGGTCGAAATCAAGGAAATCCGTATGTCCCCGGGGATCGACGTGGGCGACTTCAACGTCAAGCTGAAGAACGCGCAGAAATTCCTGACCGAGGGCAACCGGGTGAAGGTCTCCGTCCGCTTCCGCGGGCGGGAGATGGCCCACACGGAGATTGGCCGGAAGCTCCTGGATAAGTTTGCGGAGCAGTGCGCCGACATCGCCAACGTCGATAAGGGAGCCAAGCTGGAGGGTAGGAATATGTCCATGTTCCTCTCCCCCAAGAAATAAGCTGCATTCACATAGCGCAAAAGGAATACGGAAGGAGTTACCAATTATGCCGAAACTGAAGAGCCATAGCGGCGCCAAGAAGAGATTCAACCTGACCAAGACCGGAAAGGTCAAGCGGGCCAAGGCCTTTAAGAGCCACATCCTCACCAAGAAGGATACCAAGCGTACCCGTCGTCTGCGCGCTGGCGGCTATGCCGA
>CAJUPS010000164.1 GCA_910588045.1 uncultured Oscillospiraceae bacterium
GAACTGTGGGTAGCCGCAGAAGTGTGGCGCACCAACGAAGGTATTAGGACAGGACTATCCAAGGTACGTCGGAGGGAAAACAAATAACCCCCGTAATTAGGGGATTCTCAAGGGCGGCGTAGCCCCCTTGAGGGTGCTTTTGGTTCTTTTCGCACAAGCGAAAAGAACGCCCCCGCGCCGACGAGGCGCGAATCTATCAGGAAGAAAAAAGCGGGGCGGCGCACAGCGCCGCAAGAAGAGGAGCCGCCAATGAGTTGGAGAACCTGCAAAAAGTTTGATGCCCATGTCCATCTCCTGCCTGACGAACGGTCAGCGCAATTCCTTACCGCCGAGGGGCCGGAGGCCCCCTGGTCCCAGTGCTCTGCGGAGGACTACCTCCGCCGGATGGATCGGTATGGCATTGAAAAAGCCCTCCTGGTTCCCGCAAACGACCAATACCTCTACTACCAGGACCCCCATAAGACAAACCGCTTTTTGGGGGAAATCGTAAAATCCCATCCGGACCGGTTCTGCGCCTTCGCCGATGTGATTGCCAGCGGGGCCTATTTCATCGAGCAGACCCCCTGGATTCTGGAGGAGGCGGTCAGGGAATATGGGCTCTGCGGGCTGAAAATCCATCCTACAAACCTGCATATGGACGCGGACGACCTTCGCTTGGTGCCGGTGCTGCGGAAGGCGGCAGAGCTGGAGATTCCGGTCATGTTCCACGCCAACCCCTGCCGTCTGGGGTTCCATGATAACTGCGCCCCGGATAAGATCAACCGGATGATCCAGATTTTCCCGGACCTGGACATCATCACCGCCCATCTGGGCGGGATGAAGTGGACAGATGCTGTCTCTGGGTGTACGTGGGCAGATATGTCCTACATTTTGCCTGAATTGGCCGGATTATATGGCATTGAGCAGACAAACCGGATCCTGCGGGCCTTTGGGCCGGACAGACTGCTCTTCGGTACGGACTTCCCCCAGGGGGATTATGACACTTATTTTGCTATTCTGGACCAGATGGATTTTACGGAGGCGGAAATGGAGAAAATCGCCTGGGGAAATATCGCCGGGCTGCTGACGCCGGAGGACAAACCATGACCAAGGACCAGCTCTTAGAAAAAGCCAACAGCCTGCCCCTAGCCCCCGGGGTGTACCTGATGCACGGCAAGGACGGCGAGGTCATCTACGTGGGCAAGGCCAAGAAGCTGAAAAACCGGGTGAGTCAATACTTCCAGGCGGGCCGGGGCCACAACCTCAAGACCCACGCCATGGTGGGGCAGGTGTACGACTTCGACACCATCATCGTGGGCAGCGAGTTCGAGGCCCTGGTGCTGGAAAACGCCCTCATCAAGCAGTACATGCCCCGGTATAATATCCTTTTGAAGGACGATAAGGGCTATCCCTTTATCCGGCTGAGTCGGGAGGCGTATCCGAAATTCTCCCTTGTCAGCCGGGTCTCCGACGACGGGGCGAAGTATTACGGCCCTTACGGCGGGCGGTATGAGACCCGTTCCGCCTTGGACGCGGTGAAGGCGGCGCTCCACCTGCCCACGTGCCACAAGACCTTTCCCCGGGACATCGGGAAGGAGCGGCCCTGCCTCAACCACCACATGGGGCGGTGTGACGGCTTCTGCCGCGCGGAGATGACGGCGGAGGAGTACAACCGGCGGATCGACCTGGCGGTGGAGCTCCTAGAGGGAAAAATCCGGCAGGTGACGGCCCGGCTGGAGGAGGAGATGGTCCAGGCGGCGGAGGCGCTGAAATTTGAGGAGGCCGCCGCCCTCCGGGACCGGATCGCCGCCATCAAGGTCCTCAGCAAACGGCAGAAGGTGTTTGCGGGCGTGTGCGCCGACACGGACGTGTGGGGGCTGTACCTGGGGGCGAAATGCTGCTATGCGGTGCTCCACTACGAGGAGGGCCAGCTGACGGGCCGGGAGGCGGAGCTCTTCGCCTCCTCGGGGCTGGAGGACGAGGCGGAGATCCTCTCGGCGCTGCTGCTGCAATACTACGGCGGCAAGGCGGCGCTGCCCAGGGAGATCTGTATCCCGGTGGAGATCGAGGACCAGGAGGTCTTGGAGCAGCTCCTGACGGAGCAGGCGAGACGCAAGGTGACGGTCCGGGTTCCCCAGCGGGGGGAGCGGGCCCAGGTGCTGCAAATGGCGGCCACCAACGCCCGGGAGGAGGCGGAGCGCCAGACCAGCAGTCAGGAACGCGCGGACCGGACCCTGGAGCTGCTGGGCAAGATGCTTAACCTGCGGTCAACGCCGGAGTGGCTGGAGAGCTACGATATTTCCAACACGGGTGCAGAGGACATCGTGGCCTCCATGGTGGTATTCCGCGGCTCGAAGCCCGCCAAGGAGCGGTATAGGCGGTTCCGCATCAAGGAGGTAGAGGGGCACCCGGACGACTACAAGTCCATGGAGGAGGTCCTCACCCGGCGGCTCACCCATTATATGGAGCAGGACAAGAAATTTATGCCTCTGCCGGACGTAATGCTCATCGACGGCGGCGAGCAGCACGCCAAGGTGGCCCGCAGGGTGACGGAGCGCTTCGGATTGGCCATTCCGATTTTCGGTATGGTAAAGGACGACCGCCACCGCACCCGGGCTCTGATTACCCCCGAGGGCCGGGAAATCGGCATCCAGGGGACCCAGGCGGTGTTCGCCCTGATTGGCAGAATCCAGGAGGAGACCCACCGCTTTGCCATCACCTTTAACCGGGAGAGCCACGGGAGGAGCGTCAAGGGCTCTACGCTGGACGGCATCCCCGGCGTAGGCGAAGCGCGGAGGACGGCCCTTCTCAAGCATTTTAAGAGCCTGAAAGCCATCAAGGAGGCATCCCTGGAGGAATTGCAGGCAGTGGTCCCGAAGAACGCCGCACAAGCGGTCTACGACTGGTCCCACCCCCAAGCACCCGCGGGAGTCCCCCGGTCTGAAACGGTAGGGGCCGCCGATAACCACGCTAAAACAGATGCAGAAGACCCATAAGCGGACGGCAGTCCGTTTAGACCAACCAGACCGTGCCTCGGGCGCAAAAAACAATAACCCCCCCGTAGTTCAGGAAGGTTCTTAGGAAACGTAGTTTCCTAAGCGATCTTTTGCTTCTTTTCGCTCGCGCGAAAAGAAGGCCCCCGTGGGGCCGCCGCAGAGAAGAAAGGAAGTGAGACCATGATCCAGTCCCTCTGCATTGTCAACGCTCCATGCAAGGTCTGAATCCGAACAGGACGGCATGGAGCTAAAACGAAGATAAATCAATAGTCGAGTTCGGAACAGACTTTGCGTTTTTGTCAAACCAACAGAAAACGTACAAAAAGGAGCAAAGTCTGCTATGAAAACAAACTTGTTTCACCTGAAAGGATTAAAATATTTCCTGATTCTCTGGAGCACCCAGGGCCTGTCGGCGCTGGGGAGCGCCATGACCGGGTTTGCCCTGGTGATCTGGTCCTACCAGCAGCAGGGTTCCGCCCTGACCACGGCGGGGCTGGCAATTGCCTCCTATGCCCCCTATGTGCTTCTGAGCATCTTTGCCGGGAGCCTGGTGGACCGCTGGGATAAGAAGAAAACGATGGTCCTCTGCGACCTGTTCGCGGCCCTGACCACGGTGGCGGTGCTGGTGCTGCTGAAAACGGACCGGCTGGAAATCTGGCACCTCTACACGGTCAACGCCCTCAACGGCCTGATGAATACCATCCAGCAGCCGGTGGGCGAGGTGGCTGTCACGCTGCTGACCCCGCCGGAACAGGTCCAGCGGGTGATGGGCCTGCGCAGTCTGTCCAACTCCCTGACCACCATGCTCTCCCCGGTGCTGGCTACCGCGGTGCTGACGCTGCTGGGGCTGGAGGCGGTGATCGCCTTCGACCTGCTCACCTGCGCTGCGGCGGTGGGGAGCCTGCTGCTGGTGATCCACATCCCGGAGGGAGAGTCGGCGGAGGAGAAGACCGGCCTGCTGCGCTCCGCCCGGGAGGGCGTGGCATGGCTGGGGAGGAACCGCGGCGTGCTGGATATGATCTTGTTCCTGGCAGCCATTAACCTCATTGCCAGCGTCTACAACGCGGCCCTGGCCCCCATGGTGCTCTCACGCCCGGGTGGGGGTGAGACGGCCCTGGGGGTGTTGCAGACCTGCACGGGATTGGCGAACCTAGCGGGGAGCGTACTGGTGACGCTGCTGCCCGCCCCGAAGAGCCGGGTGCGGGTGATCTGTGACAGCCTGCTGTTTTCCATGAGCACAGAGAACCTGCTGCTGGCCCTGGGGCGGCGCACGGGGGTGTGGTGCTTTGGAGCCATCTTAGGCTGGATTTTTATCCCGATCATGAATGCCAACCTTAGCGCCCTGCTGCGTCTGCACATCCCAGTAGAGCTCCAGGGGCGGGTTTACGCCGCAAGGAATACCCTGCAATTCTTTACCATTCCAGTGGGCTACCTGCTGGGCGGCTGGCTGGTGGATTCCGTCTGCGAGCCGTATATGGCTGGGCTGTCGGGGGATACGTTCCTGGTGCGCCTGCTGGGGGCCGGGAAGGGCAGCGGTGCGGCGCTGCTGTTTCTCTTTATCGCGGCAGCCGGGGTGCTGGTGTGCCTTGTGTTCCGCCGAGATCGGCGGCTGTGGGCGTTGGAGGAAACGACGGAGTAATGGGCGGAACGGGTGCCCGTCTCTGTGGCGCAGTCCGTGCCTCCCGATAGGAAGCTTTACAGCCAACTTAGAATATTTTGAGAAGCAATCCGGCCCGGAGGCGTATGCCTCCGGGCCGTGTGCGCTATAGATTAGAATTTGCTGTGATTTGCTTTAGATGCCGTCAGGCACTGAGCTTACTGCTGCTCGGACTCGGCAGAGTCGTCGGCCTTGGGAGCGGAAGCGCCGCCGTTGTTGGCCCACTCCGTCTCCAGAGCCTTCCAGTCGCGCTCG
>CAJUPS010000165.1 GCA_910588045.1 uncultured Oscillospiraceae bacterium
GACGAGGCGGTGAGCGGCACGAAAACGGACAAGCGGGAGGATTTCAACCGCCTGCTGGCTGACTGCCGGAAGGGCAAGATCGACCGGGTGCTGGTGAAGTCCATCTCCCGGTTTTCCCGGAATACCAAGGACTGCCTCGCCGCCCTGCGGGAATTGATGCGGCTGGGCGTGACCGTCTGCTTCGAAAAAGAAAATATTGACACAGGGACGCTCAGCTCAGAATTGATGCTGAGCGTCTACAGTTCTCTGGCCCAGCAGGAATCAGTCTCCATCTCCCAAAACGGACGGCAAAGCTATCGCAGGCGGATGGAACGGGGTGAGTTCATCACCGCAAAGCCGCCCTATGGCTACCGGCTGGTCAATGGCAGAGAACTGGAGATCGTACCGGAGGAGGCCAAGGTCATCCGCAGAGTGTTTGACGCCTATCTCGGCGGCCAGAGTGCAAAGGAGATCGCGGACAGTCTGATCCGGGAGGGCATCCGGGATCGAAAAGGGAACGTCCACTGGACCACCCGCCAGATCTACTACTGGCTTTCAAATGAGAAATACATCGGGGACACCCTTTGCCAGAAAACCTACCGGCTGGAATTCCCGTTCACGCAGAAGATCAACAACGGCGAGGTGGAGCAGATCTATGTGGAGGGCAGCCATCCCGCCATCATCAGCCGGGAGGCATACGATAAAGCCCAAACCCTGCGGCAGTTCAAGAAAAAGCACAAAACCCGCCCGGACGCCACGTTTCCACTGTCCCTGAAAATGTCCTGCGGTGTGTGTGGGAAAGCCCTCTACCGGCGAGTAGCGAGAAGCGGAAGCGTTTCCTGGTGCTGTGGTAACCATTTGAAAAAAGCCGGAAGCTGTCCCATCGGCTCCTTCCTGGAAAGCGAGATTTACGCCGCCTTTGTGCGGATGTACAACAAACTGCGGCTCCATGAGGGCATCATCCTGCGGCCCGCCCTGGTCCAGATGGAGGACCTGGAGACGGCTCTGCACCGGGAGAACCCCGCCATGCTGGAGATCAACCGGGACATCGCCCAGGCCACCGAGCGGAACTATAACATCAGCAAGCTCCGCGCCAGCGGCCTGCTGGACGCCAACGCCTACTCCGCACAGATGGCCGCCAACACCGCCCAGCTCACCAGCCTCCGGGCCAAGCGCCGGAAACTGCTGCAGAGCAGTGACATCGACGAGGCGGCGGAGGCCCTGCGTCAGACCGTGGAGACGATCCACCAAGGCCCGGAACGGCTGGAGGAGTTTGATGAACCTCTGTTTGCAGAGCTGGTTGAAAAAATCACAGTATCGGATAACAATCATTTGCGATTCCAACTGCACTGCGGTATGGAGCTTATGGAACAGATCGGAGGGATGGAAACGTGAATCGAAAGGTGCTGTATGGATATCAGATCGAGGACGGAAAACTGATTCACCAACCCCAGGAGGCGGAGATCGTTCGCCGGATATTCACCCTCTACCTTGAGGGAAAGCTCCAGCGGGAAATATCGGACCTGCTGAATGGGGAGGGCATCCTCTACAGCCCGGACCGCCCCGTATGGACGAAATTCAGAGTTGCGTTTATCCTCAAGAACCGGCGGTACATGGGTGCGGACGGGTACCCCCTGCTGATAGTGGAGGACACCTTCCAAGCTGTTCAGACCACACTCCAAAAGAAATGGGGGGAGCGGACCCGCAGGGACCGCCCTGTCCTGCAACTGCGGGACAGGCTGTACTGCCAGCACTGCGGCGGCAGACTGAAACGTATCTTTGGCGGCAATTCCAAGCGGCCGGACACGTTATACCTGAAATGTGAGCAGTGCGGTAGCAGGACAGTCATCCCCGATGACACCCTGCTGGCGGAGATCAGGCGGCAGGCGGCGGGGTACACGCCCACAGCGCCGGCCACCACCGCCTATGCGCCCTCCGGGGAAGTTGTCCGCCTGACTAACGCTATCAACCGGGGCCTGGAGAAACCGGAGCAGCCGGAGGAGGTAGTCAGCCTGATCCTCCAGGGCATTACGGCTCGATATGCCTGCCTCCCCTCCGAAACCCCGCCCATCGACCTGCCCCGCCTGCTCCAAGAAGAACGGTATGAGCAGGCCGTCCAGTCCGTCATCATCTCTGCCGACAGCACCGTGTCGGTGACATTCAGATAGCCTTAAGCCTACCAGGAAAGGAGATATTATGGAACAGACAGTGCGAGAGAAGAAGATCCGCATCATTCCCGCCACCAAGCCCCAG
Source organism: uncultured Oscillospiraceae bacterium (assembly GCA_910588045.1). Lineage (GTDB taxonomy): Bacteria > Bacillota > Clostridia > Oscillospirales > Oscillospiraceae > Pelethomonas. Next base: position 2,233 of record CAJUPS010000165.1, read on the forward strand.
GATCAGAATAGAGCCGCCTTCAACGGCAGGAAACAGCGGGTGGCCGCCTACTGCCGGGTGTCCACCGACAGCGAGGAGCAGCTCACCAGCTACACCGCCCAGAAAAACTACTACACGCAGAAGATCTCCGAGAACCCCGATTGGGAGATGGCCGGGATCTTTGCCGACAGGGGTACTACCGGCACCAGCATGAAAAAGCGGGTGGAGTTCAAAAGGATGATCGCCGCCTGCAAACGGGGACGCATCGATCTGATCCTCACCAAATCCCTCTCCCGGTTCGCCCGGAATACCGTGGACTCCCTGGAGGTGGTGCGGATGCTTCGGGCCAACGGCATCGGCGTGATCTTCGAAAAGGAAAACATCAACACCCTGACCGAGTCCAGCGAGTTCCTGCTCACCCTGTTCAGCGGCTTCGCCCAGGCGGAAAGCGAGTCCATCAGCAAAAGCGTGATCTGGGGTATCCTGAAAAGCCGGGAGTCCGGGAAGGTTCCCTTCCAGTACAAGAAGCTGCTGGGCTACCGCAGGGGAGCGGACGGGCAGCCGGAGATCGTGCCGGAGGAGGCGGAGACGGTCAGGCGCATCTACCGCCGCTACCTGGACGGGTGCAGTCTGGGCCAGATCGGCGCGGAGCTGGAGGCAGACGGCATCCCTACCTCCAGCGGGGTCAAGGGCTGGTCGTATCAGGTGATACACAACATTTTGTGCAACGAAAAATACATCGGGGACGCCCTGCTGCAAAAGACTTACACCACCGACTGTATCAGTAAAACGGTGAAAAAGAACGAGGGCGACCGTCCCATGGTCTATGTGGAGAACAACCACCCCGCCATCATCCCCAAGGGGGTATTTTATCAGGCGCGGGAGGAGATGGCCCGCCGGGTCGGCAAGCGAAAGGTAATGCAGAAGTCCGCCAAGACCGAGCTGGGCAAATACTCCGCCAAATACGCTCTGTCCGAGCTGCTGGTGTGCGGGGAGTGCGGTACGCCCTACAAACGCTGTACCTGGGCCAGAAACGGCAAAAAGCGCATCGTCTGGCGATGTGTCTCCCGGCTGGAGTTCGGCACAAAATACTGCCACACCTCTCCCACGCTGGACGAGAGCCGCCTGCACACCGCCATCGTGGAGGCCATAAACGAGATATCTCCGCTCCAGAGCGAGGTCAGCGCCGCCGCCCTGGACCTCGCCGCCACGGTCTGCTCCGGGAGCCGGGAGGGCAAGCCCAGCCTGCTGGAGCTGAAAAACCGGCTGGCTGCTGTGACTGCACAGCAGGCACAGGTGATTGAACAGATACTGGCAAACATGGACAGTGAGGAACTGAACGCCCAGCTCGGAGCTGTGACAGGGGAAAAGGAAGCCTTGCAGGCGGAAATTGAAGCAGCCCAGGAGGAGGAACGCCGGCAGGCCGGTCAGGGCAACCGCCTGGAAGAATTGAGTCGGTTCCTTGGTGAGACCCCTGCCAGAATCACGGAGTTCGAGGATGAGATCGCCCGGAGGATGATCGAGCGGATTACGGTGGTGGATGCGGAGACTATCCGAGTCGGATTCAAGGTTGCTGGTCTGGAAATCGAGAAAAAGCTGGTTTGATAAAGGGGACAGCGTGATGGAACTTTATATTACAGGCGACACCCACGGAGATTTCCGACGTTTCCAGCCGGAGATATTCTACGAGCAGGCGGCGCTGACCAAAGAGGATGTCACCCTGGTGTGCGGTGACTTCGGCGGGGTATGGCACGGCGATGAGCGGGATGGCGAGGGTCTGGACTGGCTGGAACAGCGGCCATTCACCACGGCCTTCGTGACCGGGAATCACGAAAACTATGACGCTCTGCGGAAATACCCGCTGGAGGAATGGAACGGCGGGAACATCAGAAGAATCCGCCCTTCGGTGATCCTGCTGGAACGTGGGCAGATATTCAACCTGGGCGGAAAACGGTTCTTCACCATGGGCGGGGCCAGCAGCCACGACATCCAGGACGGTATCCTGGAACCGGACGATCCACACTTCCAACAGAAAGAGCAGGAGCTGGAGGACAGGAACGCAATGTACCGGGTGAACCACCTGTCCTGGTGGGCGGAGGAGCTGCCCAGTGAGGAGGAATACCAAACCGCCAGGACCAGCCTGGACAGAGCAGGCTGGGAGGTGGACTACATCGTCACCCACTGCTGCCCCACCAGCATACAGAACATATTTGGCGGCGGGCTGTACCAGGGTGATAAGCTGACAGACTTCTTCGATGAGCTGCGGCAGCGGTGCCAATTCCGATACTGGTTTTTTGGACACTACCATGAGAACATGGTCATAGAAAAGAAATACGCAATGCTTTACGAACAGATTATCCGACTGAAACTGTGAAAGACGTCCGGCAGGGCGGGAGCGTGATCCCACCTTGCCGGACGTCTTTTCGTATCAGCAACAATTTAATATCGACCAGGCCATATCCTCTAAACCGTTGCAACGCAACGGTTACACGCCTGCATCTTTTTTCTCAACAGAAGAAA
>CAJUPS010000166.1 GCA_910588045.1 uncultured Oscillospiraceae bacterium
TTGGTTCTTTTCCCACAAGGGAAAAGAACATCCCCGCCGCCGTCGAGGCGGCAAAGGTAAGAAAAGAAAAAGCGGAGGCGGCCCGCAGGGCCGCAGAAATTGCTCTGCTATTCCATTATATTACCGTCCATTTCCCCCCGTGTCAAGAAAAGAAACCTCCCATCTTTCTGTGAAAAAATCATGAATTTTCGGGAAAACCGCCCGCCGCCCTTGCGGCGCGGCAGCTTTTATGTTAATATAAACAAGTTATCGAATATCCAACACCAGAAAAAAAGAAAAGATCACGAGGACAAAATTTATGGAAATTACGCAGGGCGTCCGCTTTGACAGCCTGGGGCTGTCAGAGGAAATCCTTCGGGCGCTGGAGAAAAAGCACTACGAAGTCTCTACACCGATTCAGGCCGGGTGCATCCCGCCGATGCTGGACTGGCAGGATGTGACCGCGAAGGCCCCTACCGGGACAGGGAAAACCTTCGCCTTCGGCATCCCCATCATTGAACACATCAATGCCGACAACGACCAGGTCCAGGCGGTTATCCTGGCCCCTACCCGAGAGCTGGCCATGCAGATCACCGCCGAAATGCGGGACCTGGCCCAGTTCAAGCCCGGTATTCGCATGGTCTGCCTCTACGGAGGCCAGCCCATTGGCAGGCAGATTGACGCGCTGAAAAAGCGCCCCCAGATCGTCATCGCCACCCCCGGACGGCTGGGGGACCACCTCAAGCGGCGCACGGTCCGTATCGACCAGGTGCAGACCGCCATCCTGGATGAGGCGGACCGGATGCTGGACATGGGGTTCATCCACGATGTGACAAAGCTGCTGGACCAGATGAAGAATCGGAAAAACCTGGGCCTCTTCTCCGCTACCATCAGCCGGGAGGTCATGGACATTGCCTGGGTCTATCAGCGGGACGCCGTGGAAATCACCGTCCGGCCCGATGAGGAAAACAAGCCCGACATCCTCCAGTATCGTTTGGAGGTGAGCATGGACCAGAAGGTGGACACGGTGGAGAAGATCCTGAACCTGGAGCAGTACGACCGGGTAATGATCTTCTGCAACACCAAGGGGAACACCGAGCGGGTCACCAAGCTGCTGCAAATGCGGGGCGTGGACGCCCAGTGCATCCACGGCGATATTCCCCAGGAAAAGCGGGAGAAGGTCATGGCCCGGTTCCGGAGAGGGGAGCTGCGCGTATTCGTGTCCACCGACGTGGCCGCCCGGGGTATCGACGTGGACGACGTGGATGCCGTGTTCAACTATGACGTGCCCGACGAGAACGAGTATTACGTCCACCGCATCGGCCGGACCGGACGGGCCAAGCGGCACGGGGTGGCGTATACCTTCGTCACCGACTACCCCGGCATGGTGCGCCTGAACGACATTGCCAAGCACACCCGCAATCAGATCCAGCCGGTGAAATTCGGCGAGGACGGGAAGCTGGTTCCCGTGGAGACAAAATAATGAGCGCGATAAAGAAAAGATTTGCTGTCCTGCTGTGCGTACTGCTGCTGTGCGCCTGCGGGGAAAAACCGGAGGACAGCGAGGTCCCGCCTACAGAGGAGGAGAGCGGCCCCTACACCCTCACCGTCCGGGTGGCCGATCCCCAGAGCACCCTCGCGCCCCCCGCCGTCACCGAGAGCGGAGGGGAGACGATCCTCTACCACCTCTTTGAGAACCTCCTGCGCTGGACCGACGGCGGCGACGGCTGGGCCGTGCTGTCCAATGGTCAGGCGGAGAACTACACCGTGGAGACGGATTACGCCGGAAACGCCACCTATACATTCACCCTGCGGGAGGACGCGAAGTGGTCCGACGGGAGGGCCGTCACGGCGGAGGATTTCGTCACCGCCTGGCAGCGTCTGGCGGACCCGGCCAACGAGCTGCCCCACCGGGAGCTGATGTCGGCCATCGTCGGTTTTGACGAGGTCCTGGAGGACGAGGAACCGGCCCCCCTGGGAGTGTCCGCCCCCGACAGCCGGACCCTGGTGGTGGCGCTGAAGGGCAATCCCGCCTGGTTTCTGGCGGAGGTCTGCGCGGGGGCGTACACGATGCCGGTGCGGGCCGACCTGGTGAACCAGACCAACGGGGCCGTCACCAACGGGGCCTACACCGCCACGATCTTCAACCGGGAGCAGGTGGTGTTGGAGCGCAGCGGGACCTATTACGAAACCGATCCCCGGGGACCGGAGGTGATCCGGTTCCAGACCATGTCGGGCAGTCAGACGGATTATGCGGACCTGTTGGCCGGAGACGCTGCCCTGACCGTCAATCTGCCGCCGGAGCGGCTTCGGGAGCTGGCGGATAGCGGCCTGTGGACGCCGGAGCCGGTGACGGGGACCTACGGCGTGCTGCTGAACACGCAAACGGCCCCGTTTGACAATGCGGACGTCCGAGCGGCCTTCCACCTGGCGGTGGACCGGCAGGCGCTGGCGGAAGAGCTTTGGGAGGCGGCCGTGCGGCCCGCGCCGGGGGTGGTGCCCTACGGGGTATCCGACTACAGCACGCGGCCCGTGGTGGAGGAGAAAGCGCCGGAGAAAGAAAATACGCTCCCCGACCCCAACGCCGAACCGGAGCCGGAGGCGCCCGCCCCCACCTGCTGGGACTTCCGGTCCCACAGCCTGGAGGTGGTGACGGCGGAACATGCCCACGACTACGAGACGGACCGCAGCTACGCCCAGGCCCTGCTGGCCAAGGCGGGGTATCCCGGCGGCAGCGGCTTCCCGGTGGTGGAGTATGTTTATGTGGAGCAGGGGATCTGGGACGGCCAGATTGCCGATGCCCTGTGCAAAATGTGGAAGGAGGCCCTGGGCGTGTCCGTCACCGCCCGGGAAGTGAAACAGGAGGAGTATGACGCCCTTCTCGCCCCCGCCGCACCCGAGGAGGGCGGGGAGGAGGAGACGGCGGAGGACGGCGAAGGGGAACCCCTTCTTCCCGCCTTCCAGATGGCAGGAGAGATCCTCTCCCCCGCCTACAGCGACGCGGGAGCGCTCCTGAGCTGCTGGCACAGCACCAGTGCGGATAACGTCACCGGCTACGCCAGCGACGCCTTTGACATCCTTTTGAGCGCCGCTGCCGCCGCCGTGTCCCCCGACGCCCGGGATGCCTACCTCCACGACGCGGAGGCCATCCTGCTGGAGGACTCGCCGGTGATCCCGCTGCTTTGCCGGGGCGGCAGCTATCAGCTGGCCGAGGGCTACACCGGGCTGTACCGGGCCCCGGACGGCGTGTTCTTCCTGTACGGCGTCCACCGGGAGGCCACGGAGGGATAGCCGCCGGGTGTTGCGGATGCAACTGCACGGAGACCGTATTTGCGCTATGCTTATATTGTGAACCATTTAACGAAAACCATTTAACACCATTCATGGAGGAGGAAAAACATTCTATGAACAGCTGTACCGACTGCCTCAGCCGCAACACCTGCGCCAGCGCGGATAAACCCATGGAGAACTATATCCGCTCCCTGCCCCTGGAGACCGCCCACCACCGGGTGGCCACCCAGGAGACCAAGTGCGGTTTTGGCCTCCAGGGCGTGTGCTGCCGCCTGTGCGCCAACGGCCCCTGCCGCGTGACCCCCGACGCCCCCCGGGGCATCTGCGGGGCCAGCGCGGACACCATCGTGGCCCGGAACTTCCTCCGGGCCGTGGCCGCCGGATCCGGCTGCTACATCCACATTGTGGAAAATACCGCCCGGCAGCTGAAGAATACCGGTCTGCACAGGGACAAGATCCGCAGCGAGAAGGCCCTCAACCACTTGGCGGAGCTCTTCGGCGTCACCGGGGAGGACAAGTACGACCTGTGCGTGAAGGTGGCGGACGCGGTGCTCTCCGACCTGTACCGGCCCGAGTACGAGGGCATGGAGCTGGTGGAGAAGCTGGCCTACGCCCCCCGTGTGAAGAAATGGAAGGAGCTGGGCATCATGCCCGGCGGGGCCAAGGGGGAGGTATTCAACAACATCGTCAAGACCTCCACCAACCTCAGCTCCGACCCGGTGGAAATGATGGTGAGCTGCCTGCGGCTGGGCATCTCCACCGGCGTGTATGGGCTCCAGCTGACCAACCTGCTCAACGACGTGGTGCTGGGTGACCCGGAGATCCGCACCGCCCCCGTGGGCATGAACGTCATTGACCCCGACTACATCAACATTCTGATTACTGGCCATCAGCACTCCCTGTTTACCTATATCCAGGACCGCCTTCTGGACGAGGACGTGGTGGCCAAGGCTAGGGCCGCGGGCGCCAAGGGCTTCAAGCTGGTGGGCTGCACCTGCGTGGGGCAGGACCTCCAGCTGCGGGGGGCCCACTATACGGAGATTTTCGACGGTCACGCGGGCAACAACTACATCTCCGAGGCGGTGCTGTCCTGCGGCGCCATCGACGCGGTGCTCTCCGAGTTCAACTGCACCCTGCCGGGCATCGAGACCATCTGCGAGGAGCTGAAGATCAAGCAGATTTGCCTTGACGTGGTGGCCAAGAAGGCCAACGCGGAGTACATCCCCTTCCACTATGAGACCCGCCAGGCGGACGGCGACAGGATCATCGACGAGATCATCGCCGCCTATCGGGCCCGCCGGGGCAATGTGCCCATGAACCTCTTCACGGACCACGGCAACAAGAACAGCCTCACCGGCGTCAGCGAGGGGAGCCTGAAGGCCTTCCTGGGCGGCAGCTGGAAG
>CAJUPS010000167.1 GCA_910588045.1 uncultured Oscillospiraceae bacterium
AACCGTGCGCAGAAGTAAGCACCGGCATCGGCCCACGGCACCGGAGATAGACCGGGAGACGAAAGGTCGTAGCGCAAACAATAACCCCCGTCATTGGGGGATTCTCAAGGGCGGCGTAGCCCCCTTGAGGGCACTTTTGGTTCTTTTCCTGCAAGGGAAAAGAACGCCCCGCCCGGCAGGGCGAATCTAACAAAAAGAAAAAAGCGGTCGCCGCCCGCAGGGCGGCAGATAAAAGAGCGGAGCGGCGCGCAGCGCCGCTCAAAAAGGAGAATCCCCTATGGATGTCATCGCTGCAATCTCCACGGCAAACGCCCTCTCTGCCATCGGCATCGTCCGGGTATCCGGAGAGGGGTGCTTTGCCATCTGCGATAAAATCTTTCAGCCCGCCGGAGGCGGGCTGTTCTCTACTGCCCGGCCCAGGGAGATGACACTGGGCCGACTGCTGGACCGGAACGGAAAAACCATCGACTCCTGTCTGGCCGTCCGCTTCCCGGGGCCGGGAAGCTACACCGGTGAGGACTGCGCCGAGTTCCACTGCCACGGCTCCCCGGTGGTGCTGCGGGAGGCCCTGGAGGCCCTCTTTGCCGCCGGGGCCCGGCAGGCGGGGCGGGGGGAGTTTACCAAGAGGGCCTTTTTGAATGGCCGCATGGACCTCAGCCAGGCGGAGGCGGTCATCGACCTCATTGAGTCGGAGACCGTCCAGGCCGCCCACAACGCGGTGGAGCAGCTGGGCGGCGCCCTGCGGCGGCGGATCGAGCCGGTTTATGACGGCCTGCTGGAAATCGCCAGCCGCTTTTATGCCGTGGTGGATTATCCCGACGAGGACATCGAGGACCTGGGGAGAGAGGAGGCGCTACAAACGCTGTCCCGGGCGGAGGGGACCCTGTCCGCCCTGCTCTCTGCCGCCGGACGGGGCCGGGTGCTGCGCCAGGGCGTGTCCACCGCCATCCTGGGAAAGCCCAATGTGGGGAAGAGCTCCCTTCTCAACGCCCTGGTGGGGTATGACCGGGCCATCGTCACCGACGTGGCGGGAACCACGCGGGACACCGTGGAGGAGAAGGCCGTTCTGGGCGGCGTGCTCCTGCGGCTGATCGATACCGCCGGTATCCGGGACACGGGAGATGCGGTGGAGTGCCTGGGCGTGGAGCGCTCCCGGCGGGCGGCGGAGCGTGCAGAGCTGGCCCTGCTGGTACTGGACGGCTCCCGGCCCCTGTCGGAGGAGGACCGGGCTGCGGCGGAGGCCGCAGGGCGGGCCCCCCGGGTGATCGTCCTGCGGAATAAGAGCGACCTGCCCCGGCAGCTGGACTGGACGCCGGACCTGGGGCCGGTTCTGGACATCTCCGCCAGGGAGGGGACAGGCTTGGACGCCCTGGAGAGCGTGGTGGCGGCGCTGTTCCCCGTGGGAGAGGTCTCGGCGGGGGAGCTCCTGACCAATGCGCGGCAAACGGATGCGGTCTCCCGCGCCCTGAAGGCCGTCCAGGGAGCGAAGGAGGCCCTGCTGGGCGGTCTGACGCCGGATGCGGTCCTCTCCGACGCGGAGCGCGCCATGAATGCCCTGGGGGAAATTACGGGGAGCACCATGCGGGAGGACCTGACCGCCAGGATCTTTGAGCGCTTCTGCGTGGGGAAGTAGATGCCTATCCCTTGACCCGCTGCTTGGGGATCTGGATGGTGATGGTGATCTCCTCCTCGCTGTCCTGGCGGTCGAAGCGGGCGTCCACGCCCGCGCGGCGGATGCTCTCCATCCCCCGGTCCACGCTGTTGAGAAACAGGCGTACATCCTTGATGATGTAGAGGGGTTTCTTGCTTTTGCGCTGCTTCTTTTGCAGAAGGGACTCTATGTACTCCTCCGAGGCGGCCACCGTGAGCTGCTTTTCTCCGATGTGCCGGAGGGCCGCCATACGCGCCTCATCGCCCTCCAGGCGCAGCAGGGCGCGGGCGTGGCGTTCCGTGAGGCCATATTTCCGGAGCAGTTCGCCGCAGGCGGGGCTCAAACGCAGCAGGCGCAGCTTGTTGGCCACGGCCGGCTGGGACCGGCCCAGGCGCTTGGCGGCCTCCTCCTGGCTCATGCCATAGGTGGAGATGAGCCGGGAGATGGCGGCGGCCTCCTCCAGATAGTGGAGGTCGCTGCGCTGCAAGTTCTCCACCAGGGCCAGCAGGGCGCTGTCCTGGGGGGTGACCTTCACCAGGATGCAGGGCACGTGCGTCAGGCCCGCCAGTCCGGCGGCCCGCAGGCGGCGTTCCCCGGCCACCAGGATGTATCCCCCCGGGGTCTTTTCCACGCTCAGGGGCTGGAGCACCCCGTGCTGCCGGATGGACTCCGCCAGCTCCCGCAGGGGCTGCTCTGGGAAGTGGCGGCGGGGCTGCCGCGGGTTGGGACTGATGCGCTCGATGGGCAGCATATGGATGCGGCCGGACTGATAGAGCTCGTTCTTGGTTGTGAACATAAAAATTCCCCTCCGCAGATTTTTCTCCATTTTACGGCTTGTCCGATAAAAATAGCATCAAAATCTGTCGGTGGGGAAATTTTATTTTTGAGGAACCGACTCTTCCCTCCCTGTTTGGCCGGATTTTTTGTGAACCTCCCAAGAAAGCGGGGAATATTGTTGAAATCTTTGGGGAAAATGTGAAAAAGCCGAAAATCCGCTTGACACCAAGTCCGGCCCATGGTACAATCCTCACAGTTTTGTGAAATGCGTGGAAGGCGTTAAGTCATTTCGTGGGCGCTCTCAGAGAACCGGCGGTTGGTGCGAGCCGGGGGCGGCGAATTGGCGGCTGGCGCTGGAGCGGGATGTCCCAAAGAGATTTTTTCCGGTAGGACGTCACGGGCTTGCCTCCGTTATATGGGCAGGGGCTTGTTGGAGCCCTCTAAGAGCGCGGTCTTTTGACCGCGAAGCCGGGTGGTACCGCGGTGAGAGATCATCGTCCCGGGAGCAGAAGCCTGCTCCCGGGACGTTTTTTCGTCCCCTGGCAGGGTAAAGAAGAATCGCAAAAAGGAGAACAAGGGCTATGAAAACGGTTGAAATTTCGGACATGACGCTCCGTCTGGCGGAGGGGGGAAGCGCTCTGAGCTTCAAGGAGCGGGTAGAGATCGCCCGGACCCTGGACCGCCTGGGGACGGACCAAATCGAGCTGCCCGCGCTCAAGGACGACAAGGGGGACGTGCTGCGCAACAAGACCATGGCCTCCGTGGTGACCTCGGCCCGGCTGGCTGCAACGACCGGGCTGACGGAGGAGAGCGTTGAGGCGGCCTGGGAGAGCGTGAAGTCCGCCCGACAGCCGGTGCTGCACGTCATGCTTCCGGCGTCCTCGGTCCAGATGGAGTACGTGTGCCATCGGAAGGCCCCCGCCATGCTGGAGCTGGCCAGGGCGCTCGTGACCAAGGCCCGGTACTTCACCGAGCAGGTGGAGTTTTCGGTCCTGGACGCTACCCGGGCGGAGGAGGCGTTCCTCCGGCAGTTGCTCGCGGCCGTGTTGGAGGCGGGGGCCGCCGCAGTGACGCTGTGCGACAGCGCGGGGATCATGACGCCGGACGAGTGCGGCGCATTCCTCCGCGGCCTGACGGCGGCGGTGCCGGGACTGGAGAAGGTCCGACTGGGCGTGGAGCTCAGCGACGGGCTAAAGATGGCGGCGGCCTGCGCCGCAGCGGCGGTAGACGCGGGCGCGTCGGTGGTGAAGACCACCATCACGCCCATGGGCGTATCCTGCACCCAGGATGTCGCCGCCTACCTGTCCGCCCGGGGGGAGGGCAAGGGCCTGCGGTGGAACCTGCGGACCACGGAGCTGACGCGGGCGGCAGGACAGATGCAGTGGATGATGCAGACCCAGCGCAGCGGAGGTTCCCCCTTTGACAGCGGCGTAGACGACACGGGGGCGACGGTTTGTCTGTCCGCTGGGGACAGCATCGAGGAGATGGTCAAGGTGGTACGCCACCTGGGCTATGATCTCACGGAGGAAGATAACGCGAAGGTCTACGAGTCCTTCCAGCGCATCGCGGCGAAGAAGCACTTTGTCAGTGCCCGGGAGCTGGATGCCATTGTCGCCACGGCGGCGATGCAGGTGCCCTCGGTCTATCGGATCATCAGCTATGTGATTACCTGCGGCAACACGACGGCCGCCATGGCAAATCTGATGTTGGAGAAGGACGGCGAAAGGCAGCAGGGCGTATGTGCGGGGGATGGGCCCATTGACGCGGCGTTTTTGGCGATCGAGCAGATCATTGGCCACCACTATGAGTTGGCGGATTATCAGATTCAAACGGTTACGGAGGGGCGGGAGGCGATGGGCTCCGCCCTGGTGAAGCTTCGCTCCAATGGGAAGTTATACTCCGGGAATGGGATTTCCACCGATGTCATTGGCGCGAGTATTCGCGCCTATATCAGTGCTCTGAATAAAATCGTCTACGAGGAGAGCTAATCTTCGCGCCCTTCGGGCGCGAACGGGACCTTCTTCTCGAATCGGCCCGGGACCTACGCGGCCCCGGACTCCGCGGTTACTTTTGCCGCGCGGCAAAAGTAACCAAAAACGCGCTTAGACCTACGGTCTAAGAACCCCTTGGCGGGAGCGGCTCGGAGCGCCGCTCCCTATGCGGGGGATTTGCGAAGTGCGGTGCGTATTGGGTTAGGCGAAGCCGCCGAATTTCAGGTCCTACGGGCATCTGATCTAGT
>CAJUPS010000168.1 GCA_910588045.1 uncultured Oscillospiraceae bacterium
TTTTCCTCCTCCAGCGCCCGCTGGATGCAGTCCAGGAAGAAGGCGTTCTGCTTGACGCCCTTCCGCTTGAGGTAGTCCTTGAACTGATCGAACAGCTCGGTGGACACCTGGAAGGCTACAGTTCTCTGGTTCTCTTTCATGGTGGGTTTACCCTCCTGTTCATAAAATTTTGCAATGAGTTCGGTCATGTACTGACCCAGCGTCTGCCCGGACTCCTCCTGCCGCTCCCGCACCTTGGCGTGGAGGGACTCCGGGATCTGGGCGCATAGATTTTTTGTTTTCTCTGTCATATAGGGTTCTCCTTTCCTGGGCGGTATGGCAAGTATATCGGAAACGCCGGACAATAGCTATTCACACATACCAACAAAGAAGTTTTTGCAAGACGAAGCAAAACTGACAATGCTATTTTACAGGAGTGACCGCCATGGCGATGCCCCGCATAATGTACTCTACACAAGGAATTGCGACCGAATTCCCGAGTGCTTTATAGCGTGAGGAGTCGGAGGCCCCCGGCAGTTCTGTCCAAAAATCGGGAAAACCCTGGAGCCTTTCGCATTCCAGCGGCGTCAGTCTCCGGATGAGCAGAGGACCATCCACAATCAGCTTATCCTGTCCCACATACTGGCTGTTGGGGCCTTTTCGGTCGCTGCTGGTCAGTGCGCCCACCGTTTCCTGATACGCTGGCTGACAGACGAGGTCGGTAGCGTCCTTATGTTGGCGGGCGCTCTCGGTAGACGCAACATCGTCGTCTTTGAACACATCCACTCTCTGCCGCGAAAAGACCGCATGGTGATCTGTGGCGGTCAGCGTGTAGGCGATGCCCTCCTGACAGCCAAGGCCGTTGCCGCCGTTCTGAGGCTGGCGGTCAATGGCGTTGCCTGAGATACAAATTGTATCTACTGACTGCAGCGCCAGAGGGAGGTTCCCGCCTCCAGTTCCCGCGCGGGCAGTGATGGTGGGTGATACCGGATGCGGGCCGGTGTAGCGGGCATCAATACCGTGGTTCTCAAATAGGGCCGGCTGATTGTTTCCGCTCATCCCGGCTGCGGCGGTTATAGTCTGGAATATCCCGACCATGATCTCAGCGCCGCCCTGCTGCGTACCCATGACCAGCGGCTGATGTCCATGCTCCTGAGCCCGCAGCGTCCCAGCCACATCTTCAGAGCAGGACATGACGCCGCCGCCCTGGTCGTTGAGACAGATCAGCGGCAGATGGACGCCCATCTGTGCCCGGAGCGTGGGCGTCATATCGGTTGTAATGTCCATGCGTTGCCCCCCATGACCGGTGAGGCAGAGAATGGAGGGCATCATGTTCCCACTGGCGGTCGCTTTCAGCGTTGGAGCGATCTCCTCCTGATAACCGATCCCGCCAGCCGAAGGGGCGGCTCCGGCGCAGAAGCCTGCTACAAACAGAAGTCCACCCGGCTTCAGCTCGCCGCTGTTGATCGTTGGGGCGACACCATAGGGAGTAGAGATACGCCTTTGCTGGTTATCCCAGGGAGTCAGACTGCCAGTTAATCCAGCTGTAAACAACAGCCCGCCAGGATTCCGTCCGCCGCCTCCGTCCGCGCTGGCCAGGGTGGGGGCCTTGCTCTCCGGGGTGAAGATGCGGGCCTGCTGGGTGTCCCAGGGAGTGAGGCAGTCCTGCGCGATGAAGGTCTGCTGTTTCATCCCCGGCTGCGCTCCCAGCGCGCCGGCCACATCGTGGAGATCCCGTACCTCGTCCCTCTGGTTGGCGGCGAAGGCGATGGGTTCAGAGGCCGGAGCCGCCAGTGGGATCAGCCCCGCCTGTGCCATCAGCGCCGCTTTCAGCTGAGGCGGCAGCTCCTTCCCGCGTTCCCCCGCCCTGCGCAGGATACCCAGGCAGGCGGTCCTGCTCAAATAGTATTTGCGGGGCGGAGCGTCCTGCAAAATCTGCGATAAGGAAAATACGTCTTCTTCGCTGAGGGGTGCGGGGCCAGTATTGAGCATCGAAGACCCGCCAGGCCAGGGAGAAACCAGTTCCCAGTACGATTCGCCCAGCAGGTTGCCACGCCCAGGGGTGAGGTCCAGGGACATGAACGGTATCGCTTTTAACTCGGACGATCTCCTCGAGGACGATGCGGAAGTCCTCCCCCTTGGGGGTCCCTGAGCTGAACGCGCCGGGTACATTTTCCCAGCACATCCATCGTGGGCGAACAGCGAGCCCTGTCCGTCCTCGTTCCATATCTGCATTTCGCATCTCCTTCACAATTCGAATTTGTTCCATAAAAAGGCCGGAACGGGAACCGGTCAAACCGGCCCTCGCTCCAGCCACACTGAGATCCTGACAAGGTGAGCCGCCGCAGATGAGGTCCACAGGCGGCAGTGCCGCCCCGTCCAGCTTGGTGATGTCCCCCACATGGATCATGCCGGGAAAGCGGTGCTTTGTGACTTCGATGGGGAAGGCTTCGATCTCACTGGCCCACAGGGGCGTGATCCCGCTGCGAACCGCCGCCAGAGGGAAGCCGCCGATCCCGTCGAAGAGGCTCCCCATAGTGAGCATTTTTCTCCTCCTGTCCTTATTTCGCTGCCGCCTGCACAACGGTGCGGGTGGTATTGACGGCAGCCTGGGCGGTATAGACGGCGCTCATGATATTGGCTCTGGTGGTGGTGTCCAGACCGAAGGTCCCGGCGATCCTGGGCACCTCACCCGCGGAGAGCATGAGGCCCAGTCCCAGCAGAGCGTGGTCCTTAAAGACCATCAGGCCCGCTACCAAAATGGTGGATTGCAGGAAGGCCGTCAGGCACAGGCCAATCACCTGTTTGCTCCACTGGACAAAGCCGTCTGTGTAGCCTCTGGGGACGCTGAACATATAGAGGCTCCCCACGGCGATCTGGATGAGCAGGATGCCGCCTCGTTTGAGGTTGGCGAAAAAGACCTTAATCACAGCATAGGCCATCATGATGATGCAGAACAAAAGCATGATCGGGCTGGTGAGGACGCTCAGGCCGAAGCTGGGCGCACCGGCCATATCCGCAAGGCTCTCCACACTCATCAGTTCCTCAATGATCCGTTCTCCCACAGTGCCGATGCTGGTTCCGGCTCCGGTCAAGCCAATTGCGAAGGTCCCTTGCAGGGACACGGACAGAGCGTAAAGCCGCACAGGCACCACGGTAAACAGGCTGACCGCCATAAACCCCTTGATGGCGTTCAGCGCCGTATGCTGGAGGTTGCCTCTGCCGGTGGAGTATTCAATGCCGAACTCAAAACCGGAGACCACCAGGCTGACGCCAAACAGCGCCCAGCCCAGCTGAGAGAAAAACAGGACGATGGCCTCCACCCAGTCCAGCGCGAACAGCTCCACGCCCATGTTCCCCATTTCAGCAAAGAAGTTGCCGAGGAAGCCTACCACCTGCCCATAGAACCAGTCGATCAGATTGTCCATGATGGTGGACGCTACAAAATCAAAGATAAATATTGAGAATCACCTCATTTCCGTATCAGGCTCTTGGAAAAGACGCAGGTATTCCTCCGCCAATTCCCAGAGCCTGTCTATATCCAGCGTGGGACGGTAGATATCCCAATCCGCTTTTTCCCCGAAGTCAGGAGGCTTTTTCACGCCGTGAGGCACATCCCAGGAACGGATGGTGATGGAATCCACAGGTCCGGTACGCCGGTTCAGGACCGTCACCTGGATTCCGTCGTAATTGCCGCCTCCCGAGGTGAGCGCGGCCTTTGCCAGAGTTTCCCCGCCCAGCCGGATGTAGCAGACGCCGCCCAGACAGACAGCGTCCGGACGGCGTTTGGCGACGGCGTTCCGCAGTTCCTGTCCGAAGGGCATCCGCTGTCCGATCCCATCAAATCCCGATGATGCCCCAGATATAGGAGGGAGCAGTGAGGGTGAAGACCAGGCAGGCGAAGAGAATTACCGGGCCGGTCCACTCGAACTGGCCATGCTTGCGGTAATCAAAGTAAGCCATGCCCAGTTTGGTGAAGAAGGCGATGGCGAGGACCATGTCCAGCGCGGGGAAGACCACGTTCTCCACCACGGTCTTAATCTGGGTCGCGGCGTCGGTCCAGGTACTCTCCACCGCGGAGGCCACATCCCCGGCGGCGAAGGCGGGGGCGCAGCAGAGGGCCGCCACCACCATGGCGGCGGCGAGGATACGGAGCATTTTTTTGAGTTTCATGTTGATTTTCCTCCCTGTATTCAAATCAGATTTACAGAAGAGGAGCCGCCCTTGACAGGCGGCTCCCCATTCAGCATGGATGGATCGGCTCAATAGCCGGTGCGGGGCAGGGGCTTGGCGGGCTTGTAGACCCTGGTGACCCATCTGCTGGTGGCCATGATCCACTGACCGTTGTACACGCCGCCTACATCCGCCTGGTTGACGAACTGGGTCCCTCCGGTGAGCCAGGACACCACATTGCAGTATACCTTGGGTGACTCCACCTGCCGGAAATTGCCGGGTACGATGCCGAAGGAGACCATAAACTCGGTGACGTACTCGTTGGAGGCCAGTCCCAGCGCGGCGGGGGAGGCGTCCAGCACATGGTTCTGCATGGTGCTCAGGTTGTCGTACATGGTGCGGTACTCGCCGTTGAGATTGGTTTTGAACACGA
>CAJUPS010000169.1 GCA_910588045.1 uncultured Oscillospiraceae bacterium
GCCCAAGAGCCGGGTCCACGAGATGGTCAACAACTTCATCGACTGCGAGGGCGGCTTGCAGGACCTGTGCGTCTCCCGTACCAGCTTTACCTGGGGCGTGCCCGTGGACTTCGACCCGGGCCACGTGGTCTACGTGTGGCTGGACGCGCTGTTCAACTACATGACCGCACTGGGTTATCAAAACGACAAATATAACGATCTGGACAAGTTCTGGCCCGCTGACGTACACTTCCTGGGCAAGGAGATCGTCCGTTTTCACGCCATCTATTGGCCCGCCTTCCTCATGAGCCTGGATCTGCCCCTGCCCAAGAAGGTCTACGGCCACGGCTGGCTCAACTTCAACGGCGACAAGATGAGCAAGTCCAAGGGCAACGTGGTGGACCCCTACCTGCTCTCGGAGCGGTACGGCGTGGACGCCCTGCGCTTCTTCCTGCTGCGAACCTTCCCCTTCGGGTCCGACGGCAACTTCACCAACGAGCTGCTGATTCAGACCATCAATACCGACCTTGCCAACGACCTGGGCAACCTGGTCAGCCGCACCACCGCCATGGCGGAGAAATACTTCGACGGCAAGCTCCCCGAGGCCCGGCAGGAAAACCCGGAGCTGGACGGCAGCCTGCTCACCCAGGTCTCCGCTCTCCGCGGTCTGTACGAGGCGCAGATGGAGAAATTCCAGTTCCAGAACGCCCTCGAATTGGCGTTCAAGGTCATCCAGCGGGCGAACAAGTATATCGACGAGAACGCCCCCTGGACCCTGGCCAAGGACATGGACGCCAACGCCCCCCGCCTTGCTACGGTGCTCTATAATCTGCTGGAAACCGTCCGGGTCTGCACGGTGCTGCTGACCCCCTTCATGCCCGAGAGCTGCGAGAAGATCTTCGCCCAGATCGGCGCGGACGAGACCGCCCGGACCTGGGACAGTGCGGCGCAGTGGGGCGTGCTGCCCGCCGCCGTGGCGGTCCACAAGGGCGAGACCCTGTTCCCCCGCATCGACATGGCCAAGGAGCTGGAGGAGCTGGACCGCATCATGGAGGAGGCGAAAAAGGCCGCCCTCCCCGCCCTGGAGATCGAGCCCCAGACGGAGGAGAAGGTGGACTTCGACACCTTCTGCAAGTCCGATTTCCGGGCCGTGAAAGTGAAGGACTGCCAGCGGGTGAAGAAGTCCGACAAGCTCCTGAAATTCACCCTGGACGACGGCACCGGCACGGACCGGCAGATCCTCTCCGGCATTGCCAAGTGGTACGCCCCGGAGGACCTGATCGGCAAGACCCTGGTTGCCATCGTGAACCTGCCCCCCCGGAAGATGATGGGTCAGGAGAGCCAGGGGATGCTCATTTCCGCCGTCCACACCGAGCGCGGCGAGGAGTGCCTGAACCTGCTGATGGTGGACGACAAAATTCCCGCAGGAGCCAAGCTCTGCTGAGGAGGCGGTCCCCATGTACGAGTACCAGTATATCGAGATCGACACCGGCGGCGGCTTCTGGTTCAACAACGCCGAGGGTTCCCACCGGGATGTCATCGATCATGAGGCCCGGGACGGCTGGCGGTACGTGGGCTATGTGCCCCTGACCTTCACCGGCAACGGCGGGATCAAGTCCATGGACCTGATTTTCGAGCGGGAGATCAAGGAATAACCACAGGCAGGCCCCCGGCTGGGGGCCTGCCTGATTACAGGTGCGGCAGCGCCTCCCGATACTGCCGCAGTTCCGCCTCACTGTACCGGGAGATCACCCCGTCCAGGGCGGACAGCAGCGCCTCCCGGTCCTCCGGCAGGCGGCCCTCCAGGTTGACCGCATTGGACGCCCCCAGGGCGGCGAAGGTCACCGGGATGTCCAGGCGCTCCACCAGGGTACGGACCTCCTCCAGCTTCTCCTTCTCTCCGGCCTCCCGCCAGTTCCCCGCCCGAATCTCCCGATACAGCCGGGACTCCGGGAACACCGTCAGCATGGAGGACCCCACCCGGCGGGGGTGGGTCCGGCTGAAGATCTCCGCAGAGCGGACGGCGCTTTCCACGCCCCTTCCCGCACCGGCGATGCCCGCCAGGTAGAAGAAGTGATACCCCATGCCCGCCCCATCCAGGCGGCGGGTCTGGGTGATGATGTCCTCCGGCGCATACCCCTTGTCCATGAAGGCCAGGGCCTCCCCGTCCCCGGTTTCCACGCCGATGGTGATGCCGTCATAGCCCGCCCGGGCCAGGCGGCGCAGCTCCTCGTCCGTCTTGCCCGCCACATCCGTAACGCGGGCAAAGCAGCCAATGGTTTCGCACCTGGGGAAGTACGTCCGGACCAGCTCCGCGATGCGCTCCAGCCGCCCGGTCTTCAGCACGAAGGGGTTGGCCCCTGTGAGGAACACCCGGCGGGGCCCCTCTGGCGCGGACAACCCCTGCATCCGCAGGCCAAGCCGCTCCAGGGGGCCGTTCTGATATAGCTGGGCCTCCTGCAAATCGGCCTCGATGTCCTCCAGCGGCGACATGCGGAAGGGGAAGGGCAGATCGTCATACAGGGTGCAGAATTTGCAGCGGTGGTGGGTGCAGCCCGCCGTAGCCTCGATGAGCAGGGAACCGCTCTCGTAGGGCGGACGCCAGATCGTTCCGGTAAAGTGCATAGGGATTCTCCTTTCGGTGGTTGATGCCGTGATAGTACACCCCTGGAACGGTCCGCACAAGTACGCAATTTAATTGGTAATAGTCCACTTTTTCGCACAAAAGGAGGGCAGAATATGCCGGACAACAAATTTGATACCCCGGAAATGCTCTCCCGGTGCGTCCCCATGAGCCGCTTACAGAGCGTCCTGGGCGGCAAGTGGAAGATCATGATCCTCTGGTACGTCACGGCCTACCGGGTCCAGCGGTTCGGGGAGCTCCAGCGGCGGTTGGACGGCGTCACCCAGTCCAGCCTCACCAAGTCCCTCCGGGAGCTGGAGCGGGACGGGTTCCTCCACCGGGAGGTCTACCCGGAGGTCCCGCCCCGGGTGGAGTACACCCTGACGCCCATGGGCGAGAGCTTCGCGCCCATCCTCCACAGTATGCTCTCCTGGAGCGAGACCCACCTGCACCCACCCCAGGCAGAATAGAGAACAAATAGGGGGCCCCGGTCAAAAGCCGGAGCCCCCTGGGTTTTATGACAATCTTGCGGCAATCGTCTCCACAATGCCCTCCTCGCTGGCCCCGAAGAGGTACAGCGTCCCATCCTCTGCCGTCACCAGCAGCCACGGGCCCGTCCGGGGGTCGAGGCACACGGTCACCCGGCCCCAGTCCTCCGCGCTGAACTGCCCGGTGAGGGCGCTCTCCATCCCGGTGCCCGCCACCCGGCGGAGCTTTGGCCTCTCCGCGAGGACCTGGATTTCCGCAATATCCTCCAGCGCCACGCTCCACTCCCCGCCGTAGTGGGAGCCCACCAGCTCGGTCTCCGTGACCTCCAGCTCCACCGGGGCCCGCTCCATGCCCATGAGCCACACGCCCATCAACGGGCACGCCAGCAGCATTGCCAACACCAGTCCCATCAGGACCTGCCCGGACCGCCTCGCCAGATTGAAGGTGGAATTGATGCCGGTCCTGGCGTTGACCATCAGGCGGGCGTCGTTGGGGTTGTAGTAGAAGATGCCCCAGATCCACCGGTCGTCCTCGTCCACGTAGTACCCCTGCCCGCTGTCCGCCGTTAGCTTCTCCTGCAAGCGCCGGACCCGGAACTCGATGCCCACCGCCGACACACAGACCACCACGCCATAGAGCAAAATCACCGCCATACACAGCCAGATGTTCTCCAGCGTCAGCCACATCCCCACGTTGAACAGCCCCGTGGCCCAGGCCATCACCAGCCAGAATTTCCCCCAGTTGTACCGCCGGATGCGGGTCAGCGCCATAGTCCTCTCACTGTTTTCGTCCACCACCTCGGCCCGGTTGCGGTACAAATACCGGTAACACAGATAAAACACCGGCACCATCGCCCCGTCCAGCGCCCACAGCCACCAGAGCGTCCTGTCGAACGCCAGCGGCACGAGGCTGATAATAAACGGCGGCAAAAACCACCATGGGGAGAGCCACCGCATTTCCTCCGCCGCGGCCTGCAAATCTGTGACCACCTGGGGCGCTTCCTCCGTCCGCAGCCAACCGCGCTCCTCTTTGAGCTGGCGCAGGGATTTGTTGCAGCGGACGTAAGGGATATAAAACGACAGGCATATCAAGATCGCCCAGGTGATCCAGTATGTCATAAAGGCCCCGTGCCCTCGCAGCAGCAGACTCGGGACCGCCGCTGCCAGCATGATCCAGCTATTCAGCATCAACTCCCTTTTGTACTTCTCCAGCAGGGCGAGGACTGCCGCGTCATCCTGCGCGCTGTAGGGCAGGGTCACGCCCGCGATAATGTTTTTCTTCGGCTTGCACTCGTTTTTGAAGTACGCATTCAGCAGCGGAAGCAGCCAAACGATCATCGCCCACATAATGAGTTTCCAGAACACCGTCATTTCCCCGACACCTCCCCGTCATACAGCCTTCCGCACAACTCCAATACTTCCTCCCGTCCCATCCCCGCCAGCCGCAGCTCGCACAGCCGCAGCCGCAGGCCCTCCAGGGTCCGGGGGTCCGG
>CAJUPS010000170.1 GCA_910588045.1 uncultured Oscillospiraceae bacterium
CGTCCTCATAGCCGAGGCGTTCCGCTTCGGCTGCCGTCAGGATGCGGGCCTCCACACGACCCGTCCGGTACATATATTTTTGTTCTGCGTAAAATGGATATTCCATGCTGTCACCTCCTTGGCAGCACCAACACTACCACACCTTGGCAGGAATAGCTACCCCAATTCCCACACAGCTTGGGGACGGTATTTTTCCAGCGCCAGCCGTTTGGCGGCGTACAGTTCCTCCTGCATCAGCAGTCCAGCGGCGGCAGCCTTTTCCAGCAGCCGCGTCACCAGGATATACATCATCTCGTTCTTCATCTCGTTCTTCATCTCGGACATGATGCCGCCCCCTCCCGGAAGTAACCATCCGTTTTGATTCTGCGGATGAACCGCTCCACATCCCGCAGACTGCCGGTGACCGGCATCTCCGGCAGAGCGGCCAGCACGTCCTTGCGGTATCGCTGGCCCTTGGCGGCGCGCTCGTCCAGGATGGCGATGATGCAGGTATCCGCCTCGGTGCGGATAGCCCTGCCGAACCCCTGCTTCAGCTTGATCTGCATCTCCGGTACCGATACGGCCCGGATGAAGGCGTTCAGGCTGGGGTGCCGCTCCCGTTCTTTCTCTTTCAGAGCGTCCGGGACGGCGAAGGGCAGGCGGGGGATGATGAGCAGGGACACGCAGTCGCCTGGGAAGTCAAAGCCCTCCCAGGCGGCCCCGGTGGCCAGCAGGACGCTCCCCGGCTGGCTCTTGAACTGCTCCATGGTATGTACCGCGTTTCGGCCCATGGTGAACAGCGGATAGGACGTTTGTCCTTTCAGCCGATCTTTCACGGCGGACATGGCGGCGTAAGATGTGAACAGCACCAGGGCGTGGCCATGGGCTGCTTTCAGCAGCGCGGCGATCTCCTCAGCCAGTTGGTCATAATAGTCTGCCTCTTTTTGATTGGGCGGGTGTCTGGGCAGGTACAGCAGACAGTTCTGTTCATAGTTAAAGGGCGAGAGGGAGACGGACTCCGACACCCTGCCGTCCGCCAGCAGGCCCGTTTCCTCTTTGAAACGCCGGAAATCCTCCCCCACGGCCAGGGTGCCAGAGGTAAGGATCACAGGCCGCATCTGCCGCCAGAGGGTCTGGCGGAGCTGGGCGGTCAAGTCGGAGACGGTGGCGCAGAGCATCGCGCCGCCCTGCCCATCGTCCATGGCATACAGCACCATCCCATCGTGATCCCTGCGGAACAGGGCCACCGTTCGGACGAGTGTTTCCACCTGCCTGCGGGTACTGTGGGTCAGCAGGCCCTTGAGTTGGCGGTGGATGATCGTCAGCTTGCGCTCCGGCGCGGCCAGCAGTCTGGCATAGGCGTCAAAGGGATGTCCCGCCTCTGTGGGCTTGGACAACTTTCGCACCAGGGGCGCGGCGGCATCGTGCCACAACTCCGCCGCCAACAGGTACCGCTCGGCCCGGAGGTTGCGGGAGAGGGCGCGGATGTCCTCCACGCCCAGGGTCACACCAAACATCTGGCGGGCTGTCTCCGGCAGCTTGTGGGCCTCGTCTATGACCAGGGCGGCGGTTTCTGGAAGGATGGGCCTGCGCCCGCTGCCCCGGTGGATGGCGTCCGCCAGCAGCAGGTTGTGGTTGCAGATCTGGAAGAGAAAAAGACCGCTGTCGCAGCGCTCCAAAAAGAGAAGGTAACGGCATTGCTCCCGCTTGCAGTCACAGGTATGTGGGACGCAGATGCGCTCCCGGTCGTAGCCGCTGAGATGGGCAGCCTCGTCCATGTCCAGCTCCTGCCGCAGCGTCAGCAGAGCGGCCCCGGCTTTCCAGTTCTTCTTGCTGAGATCCAGCTGGCCCAGCCGCTGTTCCAGCCGTTCATCGCAGACGTAGTGGCCCTTGCCCTTGCGGATCACCGCCCGGATGGGCTGGCTGATCTGCCCGTCCTCCAGCAGCAGGCCAGAGAGGAAGGGCAGGTATTCATCCCGCACCGCCGTCTGGAGGGCGATGCTGGAGGTGGAGATCAGGATGGGCAGGGCGACCAGCCCGCTGTTTGCCCGGAATCGGCTGTACACCGCCCCGGCCACCAGATAGGCGTAGGTCTTGCCGATCCCCGTCCCGGCGTCACACAGGGCGATCCCGCCCTCCAGCATGGCGTCCAGCATCCGGTGGCTCAGAGCGATCTGCTCCGGGCGCTCCGGCATGGCCTGGGCGGGAAACAAGGTTTTGAAAATGTGATCGATATCGTTATGGGCATTCTGCCTGTCATTGATATTCATCGGTAAATTACCCCTAAAAATCATTTTGGGTTTCTTCTCGTTACTCATCGTATTTGCAGCTCGCCCCCCGATGAGGTATAGGGAACAGTAACGGATAAGGCTTGGCGGACCTTCGCAGGCACACCCTGGGGGTCTCTACTGCTTTCAACCCGAATGGTGGAGGACAGTTTTGCCAGAACTGTCCCGCACAGGCTTTATCGCAGCCCGGAGGGGAGCTTGTCCCCTCCAGGCCATAGGCGCGCACTGTGCGTCTGTCTGCGTGGTGATCCGTACTGCTGGTATGAACTTGTCAAGGTACAGCAGCCCTGTGGCTGTACTTTCATTTTAGGGAATTCTACGGACATTTTTTAGAGTGGTTTAGTCACATTCCCGTGACAAATAGTCACATCTCACTACAGTCTTGCCCTGAGCGCCTCCAACTGCTCCACCAGCTCTGTTATATTTGATTTCAGCGCCGCATGGTCATTTGCAATTTGTGGAGTGGCTTGTTTTTTGCCCAGAATAAGTAAGTCCAACGATACGCCAAAAAAGTTGGAGAGCCGGACAAACAGGTCCACGGAGCACCCTCTCTTTCCAGCCTCAACGTGGCTCAGAAGGCTTCTGTCGATGTTCAGCTCTGCCGCAAGTTTTTCCTGTGTAAGGCCGCTTTCCACACGGAGCTGGCGGATGCGCTCTCCGCTTTGTATGATGTCATAATCCATTTTGTGATCTCCTGTCTCAGAAATTTGAGGGAAGCGTTCTGAGTGGAAGGTCACGGGTATCCTGCTATGTAAGACTGCCAGCCCTTCAGATGCGAACAGCGAATATGGTCACATTCTGTCGAAGCGCAAAAAGAGGCGGCCCCCTGATTGGAGGCCGCTTCTTGCGGAAACAAGCTGCATTGTAATATTGGTTTTAATTTCATCTGGTTCCCCTTATCCGGGAAACAGATGTAGCCGTTAAATACAGCTTATTCCCCTTATGTCGTAAAGGGGATTATACAGATGGATTCTGACAAATCGCTGACATAGTCTGACATTTCAGGGACATTGGCTGACAATTCGCCGTCAAATATCGCAGGATTCGACAGGTTTTGGTGTGAACTGATAGCCCACGCCGCGAATAGAATGGATATAAGTAGGATTACGGATATCCGGTTCGATCTTCTGCCGCAGGCGGTTGATAGGCTTGGAGATTCCGCTGTGAAAATCCTTATCTGTGTTCCACACTCGGTTATATATCTGCTCCTCTGTCAGTACCCGATCTGAGTTCTGCGCAAAGAAGAGAAGCAAATCATACTCCTGGGCAGACAGTTCAATCTTTTCGGCTTTCAAAAAGACCTGCCTGCGCATTAAATCAATGGTAAAATCTCCAATGCAGAAATCCGCCCGGTTAAGCTGCTCTCTATTAAAATGGTTGAGTAATGTGTACCGGCTGATCAGCGTGCGCATATATGCGGCCAGTACCTCGTCCGGCCCTTGAATGGCGAGGATTTGGTCCGCCCCTGCGCCCAGCAGGCGAACGATATTGGCATCTTCCATATTTCCGCACAGGGCAATGATTGGAACGGGCTGTGCACGACGAAAAGCACACAGTAGCTCTGCCTGTCCGGCATCTGACACAAGCAGCGACAGATCCAGAACAATCAGGGAAAAATGTTCTTGATTGAATCGCCTGATTCCATCCGGCACACTGATTGAATAGTCACAGAAAAACTCAGAGAAGGCTTCTTTCAACCTAAGATACCGCTCAAAATCCGACATAATGAATAGAATATGCTGCATCTTCACCCACCTCTTTCATTACCGTCAGCATAAAAAACAGGGCGGTGGGACATTCAAACCGAACCGTCCTGCCGCCCCATAAGTATTAGCATCATTTTTTCGGGAAGTTTTTCTAGATCTATGTTACCTGTGTGCGGATAGCCAGCCCCTTGAGGCCAAGTTACTCGTTTCTGCATCCGCTTTAAGGTAAAACCCTGAGTTTAGGTTAGCATTTCATCGCTGGAGCATGATAGTTGCTGGCAAGAGTTGATCTCTCATATGCGATTCTCCATAAAAGACAGGTGAGCGGGGCCGTAGCCCCGCCCACCTGGGCATATATTGCTTATACAATCGACGTGATGCTACAAACCAACATCGTTCCCCAGCACCAATTATGTGTAGGCGGGAACACCGCCCAGCACATAAGCGACCTGCTGGTTCAGGGGGATCGTGCCGCTGACATCGGGGGCCGCAAAATGCATGGTGACGGACTTCTCGGATTCGTTGCTGTCAACCTTGTCCAGCGTATAGCTGTGCTCGACCGGGCC
>CAJUPS010000171.1 GCA_910588045.1 uncultured Oscillospiraceae bacterium
GTGCATAATCCAATGTCTTGAAAAAGGCATTTGTATTAAGCCTCGAATATCTTTACCGCACCAATAATCAATAAGCCAAATTGCATTTTCATCATTACTTACGACGTTTAATGATTTCAAGTGTTCTTTTCGTTCTTCTGGTATTTTCTTTTTCAATTCATCGTAGGGTAAGCTATCGATTATCTTCTCGGTACTATCCTTTACCTCAAAAATATAGGAATAAAGTTCTTTCGAGTCGAGTTGCTTTGAAAAATCGGTAATCTGCTCTTTTACAAGTTCATTTCCTGTTGTAATGATAGGCGAATTGATACGTTCTTGATAATTGCCCGCAAAAAACACCTGCTCATTTCCGCTTATCAATGTGTGTGCCACTATATCTTCAATCCGGAAAATATGCCAAATTGAATATGCAATCGTTTTACTATGATAGCCGTCTGCATTTATAAATGGGATTACGTTATAATCTTCTCTGTGTAATTCCTCATTAAATGATTTTAAGGTTTCCATTAACTGATTTCGCAAATCAAATAGTGTGTCAAGACCTGTTTTATAGGTGTCTTTCCTTTTGATTTGCGTTTGCATTGTTTTATTCAGTTCTGACCATGCCTTGTTCATAATCAAATATCCTCTAACAATTCCGGCTTGCCGCCCTGTATGCCTCCTGCGTACCAGACGCCATCCGACACGATGAGCGAATTTCCAGGCAGATCACTCCAGCATCATATCCAGCACCGCCAGCGCCGTCACAGCCTCCACCACCGGCACGGCCCGGGGCACGATGCAGGGGTCGTGCCTGCCGTGGATGACCAGGCTGGTATTCTCTTTCGTCTGTAGGTCCACCGTGTCCTGCTCCTTTGAGATGGACGCGGTGGGCTTTATTGCGACGTTCACCACCAGGGGCAGACCGCTGGTGATGCCTCCCAGCACGCCTCCGGCGTGGTTGGTCCGGGCGGAGACCCGATTCCCGTCCATGCAAAAGGGGTCATTGTGCTCGCTGCCCCGCATCCCGGCGGCGGCGAAGCCCGCCCCGAAGGACACGCCCCGCACGGCGGGAATCCCGAAAAGGGACGCGGCCAGGCGGTTCTCCACGCCGTCAAACATGGGCTCCCCCACTCCGGCGGGCAGTCCCACGGCGAAGCACCGGATCACACCGCCCACCGAGTCGCAGTCCATCCGGGCCTTCTCGATCTCCATGCGCATGTTCATCCCCGCCTCGTCGCTGAAAACGGGGAAGGGCTTTCGCAGAAGGGCCTCCAGCTCATCCCGGTCCACCCGGGCGAAGTCCGGCGCGGTGTCGGACACACCGGCAATACGGCCGATATGGGCCGCAACTGTGACGCCCCTTTGCTCCAGCAGCTGTAAAGCAAATGCGCCCGCAAAGCACAGCGGGGCCGTCAGCCGTCCGGAGAACTGTCCGCCCCCCCGCACATCGTAATCATCGCCGTACTTCATCATGGCGGTGTAATCGGCATGGGAGGGCCGGGGGGTCCGCTTGAGTCCGGCGTAGTCCCTGCTGTGCTGGTCGCTGTTGCGGATGACCATGGACACCGGTGCGCCGCAGGTCCTGCCGTCCACCAGTCCGGAGAGGACTTCGGGGGTGTCGCTCTCCTTCCGGGGGGTGGACCAGGTGTTTTGCCCCGGTGCCCGCCGGGCCATGATGGCGGACACCCGCTCCATATCCGGCGCGAAGCCCGACGGCAGGCCGTCGATGACGCAGCCGATGGCGGGGGCGTGGGACTGGCCGAAGATTGTGACCCGCAGTTTATTCCCCAGGGTGTTCATGGAAAACGCCTCCTAACATGCGGTAATGTTCCCAGAAGTGGGGGTAGGATTTCGCCACGCACTCCGCACCCAGGAGCGTCACCGGCTCCCGGCAGCGGGTGGCGGCAATGGCCGCCATCATGGCGATGCGGTGGTCGTTGCAGCAGTCCACGGTACAGCCGCCCGCCAGACCTTCCTGTCCGTAGATCGTCAGGCTGTCGGGATATTCCATCACCCGTGCCCCCATGGCGTTCAGCATTGCCGTAATGGCAGAGAGCCGGTCGCTCTCCTTGATGCGCAGACGGGCAGCTCCCGTCAAACGGGTGATGCCCTGCCGCACGGCCGCAGCTGCCGCCACAGGCGGGGCCAGATCGGGACAGCCGGACATGTCAATCTCTGTGTCGCCGGGTTGGGACAGCTCCAGGCAGTGGGACGCGATCACCCGGTCGCCCTGGGTGGAATACTGGGTAACGCCCTGCACATTCACCTTGCAGCCCAGGCAGTTGGCCGCGTACCAGAATGCCGCCTGGGACCAGTCCCCCTCCACCGTGACCTCCGCGCTCCGGTATCGCTGGCCTCCGGCAATGTGGTATTGGGGCGGAAGGGAGCAGGTAACGGCGGTGTCCACGCCGAATTGGTGCATGACATCCAGCGTCATGCCAATATACCCTTCACTCTCCAGCAGGGTGGTGGGAATGATGGCGGAGGGCCCGTCCAGCAGCGGCAGGGCGAGGAGAAGCCCGGTGAAAAACTGGCTGGACACGTTCCCCGGCAGGCGGAAAGTCCCCGGGGTCAGCACACCGGCTACGGTGAGGACGCCGTCCTTCTGCTCGTACCGGATGCCCTTCTCGTCAAAGAGATCAAAGTAGGGCTTCTGGGGGCGCTCCATGAGCCGCCCGTGGCCGGTAAATCTCCCCCCGCCCCGGAGGGCCAGGGCTACCGGGATCAGAAAACGGAGGGTGGAACCCGATTCCCCACAGTCTAAATCGGGAAGGGATTTACTGCTTGTTTTCAATTCCTCCAGGCACCGCCTAGTGGCGCGGATGTCCTGGGAGTCCGCCAGGTTGTGAATGACGCTCCCCTCCCCGGCCAGGGCGGCGGCGATGAGCAGGCGGTGGGCCTGGGACTTACTGGGGGGCACCTTGACGGTTCCGGAGAGCTGCCCGGGGGTGATCGTCAGGTTCATAGGGCACACTCCGCGAGGCGCTGGACCGCTTCCTCCTGGGTGGAAACGAAGAAAACGCTGTGGCCCTGGTTGGATTCATAGATGAAATCCCGCAGGGGCTTGCTGGTATAGCGTGTAAAGTCGCCATAAAACGCCGCCTTCACACGATAGTTGGTAAATTTTTGCAGGATTTCCCCCGCCAGGCCGGTGCTAAGGATGAAGAAATCCTCCGCAACCACGTGTTTGTCAATCGCTATTTTTTCCGCGTCGCCCTCGTACCGGGCTGTCATCACAAGGTCCAACGCGGACTGGACATCCGTTATGACCTTCTCTTCGCCGGTTACGACGGCGATGTTGCCTGTTTGGTTTGGCCTATATTCTATCTGCATAAATATTCTCCTTGTCTGATAGGGCTGCCTCTGCAAATGTTCGCAGTTCCTCCATGTTCAGCCGGACGGTCCCGGCCCTCCCAATCTCCTCCAGGACCACGACGTCGATGCTGCCGCCGTCCCGCTTCTTGTCGCCGGTGGCGGCGGCGTAGAGCTCCCCGGCGGTGTAGGGGCACTCCGTGGGCAGATGGAAGCGGCGGCAGGCCGCTTCGACCGCCTCCAGGGTCCCGGCGGGGCTGTACCCCAGCCGCTCCGCCGCCCGGGAGGCCAGGACCATGCCGATGGCCACCGCGTGGCCGTGGGTGACGGTGTAGCCGCTGCACTTTTCGATGGCGTGGCCCAGGGTGTGTCCGAAGTTGAGGAGTTTTCGTTTGCCTCGCTCCCGCTCGTCCTCGCCCACGACGGCGGCCTTGATCTCCACGTTCCGGCGCACTACGGCGTCGATGCGGGCGTGGAGGTCTTCGGTCATGAGGAAGTTGTAAAAATCCCGGTCCGCGATAAAACCGTGCTTCACCGTCTCCGCCACGCCGTCGGCGAAGGCGTCCTCGGGGAGGGAGCGGAAGGTGTCCGTGTCGCAGATCACCATTTTCGGCTGGTGGAAGGCTCCCGCAAGGTTTTTCCCCGCCCGCAGGTCGATGGCGGTCTTGCCGCCCACGGAGGAGTCCGACGCGGCCAGGAAGGTGGTGGGGATCTGGATATAGTCGATGCCCCGCTGGTAGGTGGCGGCGGCAAAACCCGCCATGTCGCCCACCACGCCGCCACCCAGGGCGACAACGAAGTCGGAGCGGGTCAGTTTGTTCTCCGCCAGAAATTCCAGCATCCCGCCATAGGTGTTGATATTTTTATTCTGCTCCCCCGCCGGGAAGGCGTGGAGGCAGACCTTGAAGCCCGCCTCCTGGAGGGAGCGGCACACGGGAGCGGCGTAGAGCGGCTCCACCGTGGTGTCCGTGATGACGGCACAGGTGCGGGAGGGGGTTGCCTCGGCGGCGAGGCGGCCGGTCTGCGACAGCAGGTTGGGGCCGATATGAACAACATAAGGGGTAGATGTGTTGACCGTTACGGTTTCCATCAGATCACTCCTTCTTCTGCGGCCCCTGCGGGGCCGCTCCACATTCAATCTGCCGCCCTACGGGCGGCGACCGCTTTTTCTTTTCGCTAGATTCGCGCCTCGTCGGCGCGGGGGCGTTCTTTTCCCTTG
>CAJUPS010000172.1 GCA_910588045.1 uncultured Oscillospiraceae bacterium
TTGAGCACGCTTTTGTTACTTTTCGCGTGCGCGAAAAGTAAGCCCTGCCCGGCAGGGCGAATCTAAACGATAGATTAAGCCAGGGCCGCCGCGCAGCGGCGGCGTTAAGACTTTACTAACATCTCCCCCACAGTAAACACATCCCCTGCACCAACCGTAAGAATCAAATCCCCCCCCTGGGCAATTTCCCGCAGCTTCGCCGCTGCCCCGGCGAGAGACGGACAGTAGAGCGAACCGGGAATCTGTTCCGCCAGATCACGGGAGGAGATACCAATCGTATTTTTCTCCCGCGCGGCGTAAATATCTGTAAGAACCACAAGGTCAGCCAGTTTCAGCTCCCGGACAAAATCATCAAACAGAGCCTTCGTCCTGGTATACGTGTGGGGCTGAAATACACAGATCACCCGCCCGTAATCCAGACTCTTCGCCATCTCCAAAAGGGCATGGAGCTCGCTGGGGTGGTGGGCGTAGTCGTCATAGACCTTCGCGCCGTTGTACTGGCCCTTCAGCTCAAAGCGGCGTCCCGCGCCGAAAAAGCCCTCAAGCCCCTGCTGGACCGCCTTGCCGGGGATCTTCAGCACATACGCGGCCGCGGCCGCGGCCAGGGCGTTGTACACGTTGTGCATCCCCGCCACACGGAGACACAGGTGGGCGTAGACCTCTCCGTCTGCCACAACGTCAAACTCCGGTCGGCCGTGGTGCCAGATGAGATTTTTCGCCTGGCAGTCCGCGCCCTCGTGACAGCCGAAGGTGAACAGGGACAGGCCCGCCAGGGCCTCCATGGCGTTGGGGTCGTCCGCGTTGACCACAATGCGCCCCTCCGGCGGAACCAGCTCCGCAAAGCGGCGGAAGGAGCGCTTGATGTCCTCCAGGCCCGAGAAAAAGTCCAGATGGTCCGCTTCTACATTGAGAATCACCGCCACGGTGGGGAAAAAGTGGAGAAAGCTGTTGCAATATTCGCAGGATTCCAGGATAATGGTATCCCCCTTCCCCACCCGGTAGCCGCTGTGGAGCATGGGCAGGGTGCCGCCGATCATCACCGTGGGGTCCGCCTTGGCGGCCATAAAGATGTGGGTGGTCATGGAGGTGGTGGTGGTCTTGCCGTGGGTCCCGGCGATGCAGACGGCGTTCTCATACTGCTGCATGATGGCCCCCCAGGCTTCCGCCCGCTCGAATACGGGGATACCCCGGGCGCGGGCGGCGGCGATCTCGGGGTTGTCGTCGTGGATGGCCGCAGTACGGACCACGAACTCCGCACCCTCGATGTCTCCGGCCTCGTGACCTACGTGGATGGAGACCCCCAGGCGGCGCAGGTGCTCCACGGCGGGGCTGTCTGTCTGGTCGCTGCCCTGGACCGCCAGGCCCATGCCGTGGAGCACCTCGGCCAGAGGGCTCATAGACACGCCGCCGATCCCCGCCAGGTGGACCCGGCGGCCAGGGGCGATATAGTGCTGAATTTTGGTGTCAATATGGGTCATGGATAGATTTCCTTCCCGAACGGCAGAGATCTGCCGGTATTTGCCTTTTTTGCAAAAATGTATTATACTATAAAACACCCTATGGTGCAACTATATTTCTCTTGATACTATGCCTGTTTTCTGCGAAGAATAACCGGAAATAGGAAAATTCCGTGAAAGGGGGGCGGCCAATGCGCCAGCTGCCGGATTCCGTACAAGAAATTCTCCGCCGCCTGGAGGGGGCGGGCTATGAGGCGTGGTGCGTGGGTGGGGCAGTGCGGGACGCTCTGCTGGGCCTGGAGCCCGGGGACTGGGACGTGACCACCGACGCGCCGCCGGAGGCGGTGCTGTCCCTGTTCGCCCCCGACGCCCGGCCCACGGGGCTTCAGCATGGCACCGTCACTGTGGGCGGAGGCCGGGGGGTGGAGGTCACTACCTTCCGCCGGGATGGGACCTACCTGGACAACCGCCACCCGGACCATGTGGAGTTTACCGGCTCTCTCACCGAGGACCTGGCCCGCCGGGATTTTACGGTCAACGCCATGGCCTGCTCTCTCCGGGGGGAGCTGGCCGACCCCTTCGGCGGGAGGGAGGACCTGGATGCCCGCCTCCTCCGGGCGGTGGGGGAGCCGGAGAGGCGCTTTCAAGAGGACGCTCTGCGCGTCCTGCGGGGCCTCCGGTTTGCCTCCCGGCTGGGCTTTGCCATCGAGGCGGACACCGCCGCCGCCATCCGCCGCTGCGCCCCGCTGCTGCGGAGAATCGCGCCGGAGCGCATCCGGGAGGAGCTGACCGGCATCCTCTGCGGCGCCCACGCGCTGGAGGTTTTGCTGGACTACCCCGATGTGCTGGGGGTCTTCCTGCCGGAGATCCTGCCCTGCGTGGGGTTCGACCAGCACAGCGTGTACCACTGCTACGATGTGTGGGCGCACACCGCCCACGCGGTGGCGGCGGCGGAGCCGCGGCCGGTTCTGCGCTATGCGATGCTGTTCCACGACCTGGGCAAGCCGGAGACCTTCACCCTGGATGAGGAGGGCCGGGGCCACTTCTACGGCCACTGGCGGCGCAGCGTCCCCCTGGCGGAGGCCATCATGGACCGGCTGCGGTTCGATAACGGGAGCAGGCGCACCATCCTCACCCTGGTGGAGCGGCACGACGCCCCCCTGCCCCTCAGCGAGAAGGCCGTCCGGCGGGCGCTGGCGCGGTACGGCGAGCCCACGCTGCGATTGCTGCTGAAGGTGAAGCGGGCGGACAATCTGGCCCAGGCGGAGTGCTGCCGGGACCGCCAGCAGCTCATCGGCCAGTGGGAGGACCTGCTGGACATGGTGCTGCAAAGCGGGGCGTGCTTCTCCCTGCGCCATCTGGCGGTGAAGGGGGGCGACCTGACGGCGCTGGGCCTGCGGGGCCCGGCGGTGGGCGCGGCGCTGGAGGAGCTGCTGGAGCAGGTGATGGACGAAAAGCTCCCCAATGACCGGGGAATGCTGCTGGAGTATGTAAAGGAGAAATTGTGATGATCTATCTTGGGGCACACCTGTCCTCCGCCAAGGGATTTTACAAAATGGGCCAGGCGGCATTGGCGATGGGGGCGGACACCTTTCAGTGCTTCCTCCGCAACCCCCGGGGGGCGCGGGCCAAGGCCGTGGACCCCGCCGACCTCGCCCGGCTGAGGGAGCTGATGGCGGAGCGCCGCTTCGGTCCCTTCGTGGCCCACGCGCCGTACATCATGAACCCCTGTTCCAAGGACGAGGGTATCCGGGAGCTGGCGGGCCGGATGATGGCGGAGGACCTGGCGGTAATGGCGCACCTCCCCGGAAATTATTATAACTTCCATCCCGGCAGTCACGTGGGCCAGGGGGCGGAGGCCGGGTGCCGACAAATTGCGGATATGCTGGACCGGGTGGTCGGCCCGGAGCAGCAAACGGTGGTCCTCCTGGAGACCATGGCCGGGAAGGGCAGCGAGGTGGGCGGGCGCTTTGAGGAGCTGCGGATGATCCTGGACCTGGCGTCCTGCCGGGAGAGGCTGGGGGTGTGCTTGGACACCTGCCACGTCTCCGACGGGGGCTACGACATTGTGGACGACCTGGACGGCGTGCTGACCGAATTTGACCGGGTCATCGGCTTGGACCGCCTCAAGGCGGTCCACATCAACGACAGCATGAATCCCCCCGGTTCCCGCAAGGACCGCCACGCCCTCATCGGCCAGGGGACCATCGGGGAGGAGGCGATCGTCCGGGTGCTGGTCCATCCGGCGCTGGAGGGCTTGCCCTTTCTCCTGGAGACGCCCACGGACGATGCGGGACACGGGGAGGAGATCCGGCGTCTGCGGGAGAGACTGGGCGGAGTATAATTTTATCTTTTCCGGGAAACAATGGAAACATCCTATGAGAAGAGAGGAGTGCCGCCCCTTGGTGAAAGGTACTTCCCGCCGTGTGATCGTGGTGGATTCCCCCGACCCGAAGCTGTTCGAGCAGGCCATCTTTATCGTGAAGAACGACGCTTTCTCCCAGGAAGGCGTCACCTCCCAGCAGGTCCTGGGGGAAGCCTGCCGCATTGCCCGGAGCTGTGCCACCCATACGGCGAAGCCGCCGGTCTGGAAGCAGGTCCCCATCTGGTTCTGGCTGGCGGGGCTGGCCGCGATTGCGGCCGGACTGATGGCGTGGCTACTATAGCCAAAGAGAGTCCCCCGGAGCGAGCGCTCCGGGGGACTCTCTTTGGCTCAAAAAAGTGGCAAAGCCACTTTTTTGAAGGGGGTTCGCTTCGCTCTGCGCCTCAGTTGTCCGCTTACAGCGGACAATTCGACGCTCGCTACGCGCAAGGTGTTTTTCTGACGTACATGCCGCCAGAAAAACGATTTGATTTTATTTCGCGCCTGCGGGTGCGAAACTCCTGCGGAGGGCTTTTTATTTCCCCAACAGTTCCTTTGTCTGCGCCACAATATTCTCCGCGCACAGGCCGAACTGCTTGAGCAGCGCGGCGGCGGGGCCGGAGTGGCCGAACTCGTCGTTGACGCCGATGCG
>CAJUPS010000173.1 GCA_910588045.1 uncultured Oscillospiraceae bacterium
CTCCACTTCACCATCAGCGAGACCGGCTGGGGCAAGGCGCTGTGGGGCAAGCTGTACGGCCAGTGGCTGTGCGAGGGGGCGGTGTTCACCTACGACTTCGACCGGTTCGACGCGGCGGATATTCTGCCCATGTTTGCGAAATATCACATCACCACCTTCTGCGCCCCGCCCACCATGTACCGGATGTTCATCAAGGACGATCTGAGCCGCTACGACCTCTCCAGCATCAAGCACGCCACCACCGCCGGTGAGGCCCTGAACCCGGAGGTCTTCCGCCAGTTCGAGGCGCAGACGGGATTGCAGATCTACGAGGGCTTCGGTCAGACGGAGACGACGCTCACCATCGGCAACCTGGTGGGCAATAAGCAGAAAATTGGTTCCATGGGCAGGCCCATCCCCACCTACGAGCTGGTGCTGGTGGACGAGAACGACGAGCCCGTGGCCCCCGGTGAAAACGGCGAAATCTGCATCCGGGCGGAGGAGGGCGCGGGTCTGCCGGGGCTGTTCTCCGGGTACTACCGGGACGAGGAACAGACGAGGGAGGTCTGGCATGACGGGCTCTACCACACCCGGGATGTGGCGTGGCAGGATGAGGATGGGTATCTCTGGTATGTGGGGCGTCGGGACGACGTTATCAAGTCCTCCGGGTATCGGATTGGGCCCTTTGAGATTGAGAGCGTCATTATGGAGCTGCCCTATGTGCTCGAGTGCGGCGTGTCCGCCGCCCCGGACGAGATTCGCGGGCAGGTGGTCAAGGCGAGTATTGTTCTTGTCAAGGGCACCGAAGGAACGGAAGCATTGAAAAAAGAGATTCAGGATTACGTCAAAAAGCACACTGCTCCTTATAAATATCCTAGGATTGTTGTGTTCAAGGATGAGCTGCCCAAGACCATCAGTGGGAAGATTATGAGGAATAAGCTGTGATCTGCGGCGCTGCGCGCCGCCCCGCTTCCTTCTTTTTGTCAGATTCGCCCCTGCCGGGGCAGGGCGTTCTTTTCCCTTGTGGGAAAAGAACCAAAAGCACCCTCAAGGGGGCTTCGCCGCCCTTGAGAATCCCCCAATGGGGTTGTTTATTTTCCCTCCGACGTACCTTGGGTGGTCCTGTCTTAATACCTTCGTTGGTGCGCCACACTTCTGCGGCTACCCACGGTCCTTACGGAAGTGCTTACTGCGGCGCCGCTTCTGAAATTGGCTTACAGCCATCGCCAGGAGTGCCAATAAACGGAGTAGACTATAATAAAGCGCCCCGGGGAGTTAGCTAAAGCAAGACGGTAGGGGCTACCGATAACCACGCTAAAATAGACGTAAAAGACCGGTAAGCGGACAGCAGCAAGTTTAGACCGGTAATCTGTGCCTCGGGTGCAAAAAAACAATATTCCCCGTAATAAGGTATCGCGCACAGCGCGATGCCATAAAGGGGTCCTTAGACCGTAGGTCTAAGCGCGTTTTTGCCTACTTTTGCCGCGTGGCAAAAGTAGGCGCGGAGTCCGGGGCCGCGTAGGTCCCGGGCTATAGGGAGAAAAATTTCCCGTTCGCGCCCAAAGGGCGCGAAGAAAAAAGTGGATGCGGCCCGCAGGGCCGCAAAAGAAGGATTTTTCTATGAACCACAAGAGGATTACCTTATTTGCTGGCCACTACGGCTCAGGAAAAACAAATATTGCTGTGAATTACGCCCTCCTGCTCTCGCAGGAGGGCAAGAGGACGGCGATTGCCGACCTGGATATTGTCAACCCCTACTTCCGCACAAAGGACAGCGCCGCCGAGCTGGCGGCGGCGGGAGTAGACCTTATCTCCCCCCAGTTCGCCAACTCCAACGTGGACCTGCCCGCCCTGCCCGCCGAGGCATACCGCCTGGTGGAGGACAAAACCCTCTTTGCCGTCATGGACATCGGCGGCGACGACCGGGGGGCCTACGCCCTGGGGCGCTACACCCCCTTCATCCTGGAGGAGGACAACTACCGCATGGCCTTTGTGGCGAACCCCTACCGGCCCCTGACCCGCACGCCGGAGGAGGCCCTGGCGGTCATGCGGGAGATCGAGGCGGCTGGGGGCCTGCCCTTCACCGCCATCGTCAACAACGCCAATCTGGCCCATGAGACCACCCCGGAGACGGTGCTGGAAGCCCTCCCCTATATGGAGGAGCTGGGCAGGCTCTGCGGCCTGCCGGTCTGGATGACCTGCGCGGAAGCGTCGGTGGCGGCGGAGCTGGAGGGAAGGGTCCCCCACCTGCTGCCCATGAAACTGCAAGAGAAATATTTTGACCTGCCGGAGCAGAAGGGGCCGCCCAAGCCCCGGCCCCTGTTCGGCTGAGAAAGGAGACGCCATGGATCAAAAGGAACGGATGCTGGCGGGTCTGCCCTACAAGGCGTGGCTGGACGGCCTGAGCGAGGAGCGGCTGGCCTGCAAGCGGATCATCCACGAGTACAACCTGCTTTCCCCGGACGAAGGGGAGCGGGCCGAGGAGCTGATGCGGAAGCTCCTGGGAAAAACGGGGAAATTCTTCCACATAGCCAATCCCTTTCACTGCGACTACGGGTCCAACATTGAGATAGGGGAAAATTTCTTCTCCAACTACGGGCTCACTATTCTGGACGTGGGCAAGGTGACCATCGGCGACAACGCCCAGATCGCCCCTAACGTCTCCATCTACACGGCGGGACACCCTATTCATCCGGACAGCCGGAACTCCGGCTATGAGTACGGCATCCCCGTGGCCATCGGGGACAATGTGTGGATTGGCGGAAACGCGGTGATCCTGCCGGGGGTCACCATTGGGAGCAACTCCGTCATCGGGGCGGGGAGCGTGGTGACGAAGGATATTCCGGAGTGGGTGATTGCCGCCGGGAATCCCTGCCGGGTGCTTCGCAAGATCACGG
Source organism: uncultured Oscillospiraceae bacterium (assembly GCA_910588045.1). Classification (GTDB taxonomy): domain Bacteria; phylum Bacillota; class Clostridia; order Oscillospirales; family Oscillospiraceae; genus Pelethomonas. Next base: position 2,877 of record CAJUPS010000173.1, read on the forward strand.
AGGAGGACAGAAAATATTATTTCCAGCGCCGGGAGTTTGACGTGGAGGATTATACGTGATACAATTTAACTCGCTGTGGATTTCTGCGGCGCTACGCGCCGCCTGATAGTTGTTTCTTATCGGAAGCCCGGGGCTTGCCCAGCCCCGGACCCTGGGGTCACTTTTGCCGCGCGGCAAAAGTAACCAAAAACGCGCCAAAACCTACGGTTCTGGACTCCCTCCTCGGACCCGCCTGACGGCAAGGGACCTCGGCGAGGGGTTAAACGAACTGCTGTGGAGATGAAGAGTTGCGGTGCCACGTGAACTACCAGTCCTACGGGCATCTGATCTAGTGGTCTGGTAATAAACCAACTCCGGCTGCCGCCCTTTCAAAGGGATAGAGCCATCTACGGGGATTCGTCCTAACGGACCAATGTGCGAAACGCACCCCAAACGCCAGACCTCCGTGCCGCGCTGCGCGCGGCAACCAGTACCCTCGTTAGAACCGTGCGCAGAAGCAGGGACCGGCATCGGCTAAGTGCACCGGAGGTAGACCGGTAATCCAAAGGTCGTAGCGTAAAAAATACCCCCCGTAATGAAGGAAGGTTCTTAGGAAACGTAGTTTCCTAAGCGATCTTTTGGTTCTTTTCGTTCGCACGAAAAGAACGCCCCCGTCCTCGCCCCGGCAGGGGCGAATCTATCAGGAAGATAGGCAGCGGATACGGCCCGCAGGGCCGCAAGACCCCCCAAGCCGGTTCAAGAAAGATTTCCCCGCCGCCGGAGGCGGCAAAGAAAGGAGAACATAGATGGCAAAAGTCACATTTCTGACAGATTTGTGCAAAGGCTGCGGCCTTTGCGTAAATGCCTGTCCCAAGCACATTCTGGCAATCGCCAAGGACCAGATCAACAAAAAGAGCTACTCCCCCGCTGTGATGACAAATCAAGAGGACTGCATCGGCTGCGCCTTCTGCGCCACCATGTGCCCCGACTGCATCATCACGGTAGAGAAGTGAGGTAAGGAGAGAAAAATGGCAGAAAGAGTTTTAATGAAGGGCAACGAGGCCATTGCGGAGGCCGCCATCCGGGCGGGTTGCCGCCACTACTTCGGCTACCCCATCACCCCTCAGACGGAGGTCGCCGCCTACATGGCCAAGAAAATGCCTAAGATCGGCGGCGTGTTCCTCCAGGCGGAGAGCGAGATCGCCTCCATCAACATGGTCTATGGCGCCGCCGCCGCCGGGATGCGGGTCATGACCTCCTCCTCCAGCCCGGGAATCTCCCTGAAAGGCGAGGGATTGAGCTACATAGCGGGCAGCGATGTCCCCGCCTTCGTGGTCAACGTCCAGCGGGGCGGCCCCGGCCTGGGGGGCATCCAGCCCAGCCAGTCCGACTACTTCCAGGCCACCAAGGGCGGCGGACACGGGGACTACCGGATGATCGTCCTGGCCCCCGCCTCCGTCCAGGAGATGGCCAGCCTCACCGTCAAGGGGTTCAACCTGGCGGACAAGTACCTGATGACCGCCATGATCCTGGCCGACGGCACCATCGG
>CAJUPS010000174.1 GCA_910588045.1 uncultured Oscillospiraceae bacterium
CTTGGGCACGCCCTTCCAGCTGGGCTCGTGGCTCAGGGACAGGTGGGTCTTGACCATCATGGTGCAGTAGTCGGCGTACTTGGGATCGCTCTCGAACCGCTTGGCCTTCTCCAGGGCCAGGGGAGCCCAATCCACGCCGTCGGCCCCGTAGACCTCCTTGGCGATCTTCTCCACGCGCTCGCGCAGGGGCATCTCCAGGGGATACAGGAACTTGATCTCGTTGGACTCCTTGCAGGCGTCCACGACGGTCTCGGCCAGCTCGATGGCGCCCTCGCCGCCCAGACGCCAGTGATTGCTCAGGGCGCAGCGGACGCCGCGCTCGGCGCACAGACGGCGCAGCAGGGCGATCTCCGCCTCGGTGTCGGTGTAGAACTGGTTGATGCACACCACGGGCACGATGCCGCTCTTTTTGATGGTCTCCACATGGTGGAACAGGTTCTCGCAGCCCTTCTCCAGCAGCTCCAGGTTCTCCTTGGTGTACTCCTCGGGCAGGGGACGACCGGCAATCACGGTGGGGCCGCCGCCGTGCATCTTCAGGGCCCGGATGGTGGCCACCAGCACGGATACGTTGGGGGTCAGGCCGCTGAGGCGGCTCTTCACGTTCCAGAACTTCTCAAAGCCGATGTCGGCGGCGAAGCCGGACTCGGTGACATGGTAATCGAACAGCTTCAGCGCCAGCCGGTCGCCGATGACGGAGGACTGGCCGATGGCGATGTTGGCGAAGGGACCGGCGTGGATCAGCATGGGCTGATGCTCCACGGTGTAGCACATGGTGGGGTTGATGCAGTTGCGCATCCAGGCGGTCATGGCGCCGGCCACCTCCAGGTCCTCGGTGGTCACGGGCTCGCCCTTGCGGTTGTAGGCCACGACGATCTTGCCAATGCGCTCGCGCAGGTCCTTCAGGTCCTTGGCCACGGCCAGGATGGCCATGAGCTCGGAGCCGACGGCGATGCCGAACTTGCTCTCCATGAGGTAGCCGTCCTTGTTGCCGCCGATGCCCATGATGATGTTGCGCAGACCCTGGGCGCAGAAGTCCAGGACCCAGCCCATCTCCACGCGCTTGGGGTCGATGTCCAGGCGCTTGAGGCCCCGCTTGGCCAGCTGCTCGTCGTCGTAGTTGCGCTCGTGCTGCATCCGGGCGTTGAGGGCTACCATGGCCAGGTTGTGGGCGTTCATGATGTCATTGATGTCGCCGGTGAGGCCCAGGGAGAACTCGGTCATGGGCATCAGCAGGGCGTTGCCGCCGCCGGCGGCGGTGCCCTTGACGTTCATGGTGGGTCCGCCGGAGGGCTGACGCAGGCAGCCGCCCACGTTCAATCCCAGCTTGCCCAGGCCCTCGACCAGGCCCAGGGAGACGGTGGACTTGCCCTCGCCCAGGGGGGTGGGAGTGATGGCGGTAACCTCAATGAACTTGCCGTCGGGCTTGTCCTTGAGGCGGTTCATGATCTTGATGAAGTCCAGCTTGGGGGTCTTGCCGTAGGGGATGATCTCTTCGGGGAGAAGGCCCAGCTTCTTGCGGAATTCCTCCACGGGGGGCAGGGTGCGCTCCGCTTCCTCCGCGATCTGCCAGTCCTTGTACTCGGTGGGATCGAGGGTCACCCGCCCGGTCTCCGGGTCAACGTACTTGCCGTCCTTAAATTCGATTGCCATAGGTATCCTCCTTGTTTCCCGGGATCTTTCACCACCCCCGGGAAAAATTTTATTTTGACGCCGCGCTTCAATCGTCCGCGACCCCGGCGCCAATAACAAATGATCTGTCCGCGGCTCCGCCGCGGGAGGGAGAACGGGTGAAACCATTTTCCCATTCATCCGGAAAAAGTATAACAAATTCCCGGATTTTTTGCAAGTGTCAAAATGACAATTTTTTAACAATATCCTTGTGCAAGGCTACAAGAGCCCTTACTCAGGGGATGGTCCAGCCGCAGTCGGAGCGGTTGAAATAGCCAATGAGCCGTTCCGGATGATAGAAGCACTCATAGACCGCCTCCAGCCCGAAGTGGTCGTACACGCAGCCGTACAGATCGTTTCCGAAGCTGTAGACCGCCAGCTGGTCCAGGGGCTTTTCGCCATAGAGGTAGGGGTTGAACCACACCTCCCGCCGCTGCCGCTCCAGGTCCGCCTCGGTGAAGCGCCCATCCCTGAGCCAGCCCACCGTGTCGCAAAAGAGCCGGAAGTGCTCCGGAAAGTGCCCGTTGAGCAGGGGAATGGACGGGACGCCCAGATTGGGCGGCAGCTCCGGCTCAATACGCCGGGAAATGACCCCCTGGGCGTTGTTGCAGAACTTCACCGCCAGCCCCTCCCAGGCGAAGCCCCGGAGATACCGGTCCAGCAGGCTTTCCTCCCCGGAGAGGTTCTCCGCCATTTTTATCATTTGCAGATGGTGCATCTCATGGAGGACGATGCAGGGCAGCTCCTCCAGGGAGGCGTATTGATCGATCCCGAAGAGGTCCAGGTGGAGCGCCCCCTCGTGGGGGTAGCCGAAGGACCGTCCGAAGCTGAGGGTGGACACGATCGCCGGGTCGGAGATCATCTCCGTCCCCCCGGGGAACATGGCGGTCAGCCTTGCCTGCATCTCCGCCAGGAAGTCGTCTGTAAACAGGGCTTTCAGGCGTTCGTACCGGTCCGCATACTTCTGCGGATTGGCAACGCAGTCCAGCCATTGCTCATGCTTCTCCCGCAGACCGCTTTTGTGGCGGCCCTCGGTGAGGTCGGGGATCTCCTCCGGCGGGATAGTGTTCAGCCGGGAGAAATAGTCCACCAGGTGCTCCGCCGAGGGGATCTCATAGCGGCGCAGCTCAAACTGGTAATCCTCATGTGCGATGATCCGGCGCACCGTCTCCGGGTCCCCGGGACGGGAGGCCAGACTGGACACGTATGCAAGCATCAACGGAATGCTGGACATGCGAAGCTCCATCGTTTATCCCTCTGGTTTGACGGACATCCCCGTCACGTCCTCCGCGCTGCCCAGGACCAGCACGGCGCTGCCGGAGGCCGTCTTGGTCAGGGTGGGATCGTCCTTGGCGTTCTTCTCCAGGTAGCCGGAGACGGCGCCCTGGTCGGTCTCGGGGGAGGTCTGGTAGACGGTGAACTCCACCGTGGTGTCCCCCTTGAGCTTCTTATAGACCTTGTTGACGGTGACGATCTGGCCGTCCTCCAGCAGGCCCTGGGACAGGCCGTTCTCGGTGAGGGCGGCATTGATGGCCGTGACCTCGGCGGGAGCCAGGGAGGAGGCGTGGTTCTTGGTGTTGTAGTTGTATACGTAATAGCCGCCCACGCAGGCCGCGCCGATGGCGAAGAGCGTCGCCAGCAGGACGATCTGCCGCTTCTGGAACCGCAGGCTCTCCCCCTTGTCGTAGAGCAGGTGGAAGCGGTATCCGATGGGGATCGTGACCGTCAGGAACAGCGTCAGCAGCACGGACTCCAAGGGGAAGAGGGCCAGGTTCTTGATGATCCGGGGCAGCTGGAAGATGACGTAGGACTTGCCCAGAACCATCTTGTAGTACACCCACATGATGGGGGTGTTCATGACGATGTTGACGAAGAAGTCAATGCAGAACCGGGAGAGGATCACCCGGGTGGCGGTGACCCTGGCCCGGTAGAGGAACAGGGCGAAGATCAGGGACCCGGCGATCTCAATGAAGATGAAGGGGAAGAAGTAGGCCCCGGAGGGGAACAGAAGGCAGCCCAGGGTGTCGGAGATGGCGGCGGCCACGATGGCCACCACGGGACCAAAGACCATAGCGCCGAAGGCGTTGACGAAGAAGGCGATGTTGATCTTCAGATCGGCGGCGATGGGGATGCCCAGGCTCTTGAGAGCCACCCGCAGGGCGATCATCAGGGCGGCGAACACCAGCATCCGGGTGTCCCGCAGTTCGGCGGCGGCGTCCTTCCAGTAGGCCTTGGAGAAGGGGGTGGCATACAGCGCGGTGGACTTGTTCACACGGTTCATCTCTGCGGCGCCTCCTCTCCTGTCAGATCGCGAGGGCCGGTCCCGGAAACCGGGGTGCAGGGGTGTTGGTTACGCTCCATTTGCGTTTCCTCCTTAAAATTCCGCCTGTTGAGAGGCTGTTTTAGGAGGTAAAGTAGGGCCGCAGCATGACTTCCCGGAAAAAACATGCCAATCTGAGCCGTCCAAGACGGCCAAGACTGGCATGTTAAACATCCGTTTTGTATGCGGTAGCGGATGCAGCATACCATCGTAGACCCTATTTCGCGGGGGTCCTTCGTGCAAGGGCGACTTCCCATCCTCTTGCCACTTTACGCGATATGCTTACTCTACCAATCCTATT
>CAJUPS010000175.1 GCA_910588045.1 uncultured Oscillospiraceae bacterium
AGGCGGAGAGCCGCCTTGCCACGCCGGAAGAACAGGAGATTCTCTCCCGCTATGTTGGCTGGGGCGGCATTGCCGGGGCGTTTGACCAGAATGACCCCAAGTGGGCGAAAGAATACGCCGAGCTGAAGGAACTGCTGACCCCGGAGGAATACAAATCCGCCTGTGCCACGGTCCTCAACGCCCACTATACCAGCCCCACGGTCATCAAGGCCATGTATCAGGCGGTGGAGAATATGAATTTCCAGCCGGGGACCGTGCTGGAACCGTCCATGGGCATCGGCAACTTTTTCGGCCTCCTGCCGGATTCTCTGGCGTCGGCGAAGCTGTACGGCGTAGAGCTGGACGATCTGACCGGGCGCATTGCCCGACAGCTTTATCAGAACGCCGATATTACCCTTGCCGGTTTTGAACAGACAGACCGGAAGGACTTCTATGATCTGGCGGTGGGCAACGTGCCTTTCGGCCAGTACCCCGTCAATGACCCCGCCTATAACAAGCTGGGCTTCAACATTCACAACTATTTCTTTGCCAAGGCGCTGGACCAGGTGCGTCCCGGCGGCGTTGTGGCCTTTGTCACCAGCCGCTACACCATGGATTCCAAGGATTCCACCGTGCGGAAGTATCTGGCGGAGCGGGCTGATCTGCTGGGCGCTATCCGTCTGCCCAACAACGCTTTCAAGGCCAATGCCGGGACCGAAGTGGTGTCCGACATTATTTTCCTGCAAAAGCGGGACCGCCCCGCCATTGAGCAGCCAGGATGGGTGCAGGTGGGAGAAAATGAAGATGGCTTCAAGATCAACAGCTATTTTCTGGAACACCCGGATATGGTGCTGGGACAGCCCACGTCTGAGAGTACGCAGTACGGCAGGCAAGACTACACCGTCGCGCCCATTGCCGGGGCGGACCTCTCCCAGCAGCTTGCCGGGGCCATTCAGAACCTTGCCCCGCCCGACCGGGAGCTGCTGGAGATTGAACCGGAACAGGAGGGGGAGCTGGAATCCATTCCCGCCGATCCCTCTGTGCGGAATTTCAGCTACGCGCTCTCGGATGGAAAGCTGTATTTCCGCGAAAATTCCCGCATGAAGCCCGTGGACCTGGGCAAGACCCCCACGGAGCGGGCCATGGGCATGATCGCCATTCGGGACTGCGCCCGGAAGCTCATTGATTTGCAGTTGGAAAACGCCGGGGACGATGTAATCAAGGCGGAGCAGGCCAAGCTCAACCGGCTTTATGACGCTTTCACGAAGAAACACGGCCTGTTGAGCAGCCTGGGCAACAGGAGGGCCTTTGAACAGGATTCCTCCTACCCCCTGCTGTGTTCTCTGGAAGTGGTGGACGATGAAGGAAATTTGGAGCGCAAGGCGGATATGTTCACCAAGCGCACCATCCAGAACCGGCAGGCCGTCACCAGCGTGGACACGGCGGTGGAGGCCCTGGCGGTATCCATTGGCGAGAAGGCCCGCGTGGACCTGGAGTATATGGCGGGGCTGATGGGCGGACCTGAGAAAATTCCGCAGATCGTGGAGGATTTGAAGGGAATTATCTTCAAGGACCCCGCCACCGGCCCCTTTGATTTTGCCGGGGGCGGCGAAAACTGGTCGAAGGGCTGGCAGGCGGCGGACGAATACCTCTCCGGCAACGTCCGGGTGAAGCTGGCCCAGGCCCGCGCCGCCGCAGAAGATAACCCGCAGTTTGCTATCAATGTGGAGAAGCTGGAACAGGTACAGCCCAAGGACCTGACCGCCACGGAGATCAGCGTCCGGGTGGGCGCGTCCTGGATTGACCCGGAGATTTACCAGCAGTTCATGTTTGAGCTGCTGGGAACATCGGAACGTCTGCGTGAGAAGAAGATTCAGCTCCGTTATTCCGATTCCTCCGGCGAGTGGCGGGTCCAAGGAAAGAACGAGGACAGCCGGGATAACGTCCGTGTCCACACTACCTACGGCACCAAGCGCGTCAACGCCTATGAGCTTTTTGAGGCCGCGCTGAACCAGCGGGACGTGCGGGTATTCGATAAAAAATGGATAGGCGGCGAGGAAACCCGTGTTCTCAACGAGGAAGAAACCACGTTTGCCCAGCAGAAGCAGGAGGCGATCTGCGAGGCGTTCAAGGAGTGGATTTTCAAGGACCCGGAGCGCCGGGAGGCGCTGTGCCGGAAGTACAATTCGATCTTCAACGCGACCCGGCCCCGTGAGTACGACGGCTCCCATATCCGCTTTGCGGGCATGAACCCGGAAATTTCACTGCGGCCCCACCAGCAAAACGCCGTGGCCCATATCCTCTATGGCAAGAATACGCTGCTGGCTCACTGTGTCGGCGCGGGCAAGACCTTTGAAATGGTTGCCGCCGCCATGGAGAGCAAACGCCTGGGCCTGTGCCAGAAATCCCTATTCGTCGTCCCTAACCACCTGACGGAACAGTGGGGCGGCGATTTTTTGCGCCTGTATCCCGGCGCGAAGGTGCTGGTGGCCACCAAGAAGGACTTTGAACCCCACCGCCGCAAGAAGTTCTGCGCCCGGATCGCCACCGGAGACTATGACGCTGTTATCATCGGCCACAGCCAGTTTGAGAAGATTCCTCTCTCTCCCGAACGGCAGAGCGCCGTCATCCGGGACCAGATTGACGAAATTATAACCGCGATTGAGAGCGCGAAAGAGGAAGATGGCGACCACTTTACCGTCAAGCAGATGGAAAAAACCAAGAAAAATCTGGAGGCTAAACTGGAAAAGCTGGCGGCGAAGGAGAAAAAGGACAATGTGGTGACGTTTGAGGAACTGGGCGTAGACCGTCTGTTTGTGGATGAAGCACATTCGTTCAAAAATTTGTTCCTCCACACAAAAATGAGCCGTGTGGCGGGCATTGCTCAAACGGACGCGCAGAAGTCCAGCGATATGTACGGCAAATGCCGCTACATGGACGAAATCACCGGCGGGCGTGGTATTACTTTCGCCACGGGGACCCCGATCTCCAACAGTATGGTAGAGTTATATACCATGATGCGCTACCTCCAGTTCGACACGCTGGTGGAAAACGGACACCGTCATTTTGACAACTGGGCGGCGGATTTTGGCGAGAAGGTCACGGCTATGGAGCTGAAGCCGGAGGGCACGGGCTTTCGTACCAAGACCCGGTTCGCCAAATTCTACAATCTACCGGAGCTTATTAACATCTGGAAAGAGGCCGCTGATATTCAGACGGCGGATATGCTGAAGCTCCCCACCCCGGAGGCGGAGTACATCACCGTCACCACCGAACCCAGCAGCTTTCAGCAGGAAATGGTGGCGGAGCTGGGCGAACGGGCGGAGGCCGTGCGGAACAGAGAAGTGGAGCCGGACGAGGACAATATGCTGAAAATCACCTCGGATGGCCGCAAGCTGGCTCTGGATCAGCGTTTGCAGAATCCCCTCCTGCCTGACGACCCGGACAGCAAGGTCAATGCCTGTGTCAAGAATGTCCTGGCCGAGTGGCGTGACAGCGCGGACATTCGGGGGACCCAGCTTGTTTTCTGTGATCTCAGCACACCCAAAAACGATGGTAAGTTCAATGTCTATAACGATATTAAGGAGAAGCTGATCGCCCAGGGGATTCCACAGGAGGAAATCGCTTTTATTCACGACGCCAACACCGAAGCGCAAAAGGCGGAGCTGTTCGCCAAGGTACGCCGGGGGCAGGTGCGGGTACTGATCGGAAGCACCCAGAAAATGGGAGCTGGCACCAACGTCCAGGACCGCATTGTGGCGTCTCATGACCTTGACTGCCCATGGCGGCCCGCTGATTTGGAGCAAAGAGCCGGTCGGTCGCTGCGCCAGGGCAACATGAACAAATCGGTCAAAATGTTCAAGTACGTCACCAAGGGCACCTTTGACGCCTACAACTGGGGGCTGGTGGAGAACAAGCAGAAATTCATCGGTCAGATTATGACCAGCAAATCCCCCGCCCGGTCCGCTGAGGATGTGGACGCCACCGCCCTCTCCTATGCCGAGGTCAAGGCCCTGGCTACCGGGGACGACCGTATCCGGGAGAAGATGGAGCTGGATGTGCAGGTGGCGAAGCTGAAAATGCTGAAATCCAACCACACCGCCATGCAGTATGAAATGCAGAACAAAACGCTGAAATACTATCCGCAGAAAATCGCGGAAACGAAGCTGTTTATTGAGGCGCTGGGGAAGGATTTGCCCATTGTCCAGGCCCATCCGGTGAAGGACGACGCTTTTTCCATGACCGTCATGGGCCAGACCTTCACTGAGCGCAAGGAGGCGGGCGAGGCCATTATCAAGGCGTG
>CAJUPS010000176.1 GCA_910588045.1 uncultured Oscillospiraceae bacterium
CGCCCAGCGGCCGAAGGCGGCGGACCCGCCGGAGGCGTTGACCAGGGCCACGATGATGCCCAGCAGCACCAGGAACAGGAAGATCCCGGCGTTGCCCTCAATGGCGGAGACCAGGCCGTCGTTGACGATGGTGTCCAGGGTGGCAACGGGGGCGAAGTTGCACTGGAACAGCGCGCCCACCAGGATGCCGATGAACAGGGACGAATAGGCCTCCTTGGTGATCAGGGCCAGGACGATGGCCACGATGGGGGGCACCAGGGCCCAGAAGGTGGCGTACATGTTGGAGACGGCGGCCTCGCCGTCGGAGGCGAAGGCGGTAGCTGCCAGCGCCAGACAGGCCATTGCCGCCAACACAGCGGTCAGGGCCCGGCGGGTTCTCGGGGTTGACATGGGTGTTTCCTCCTAAACAAAAAGTCAGTCATGATTCCATCATGACTGATCACACACATGCCGTGCAAGGCCCGCCATGACAGCGCTCCGCGTTTCCGCGACAGTCCGCCGGATATTCTCCGACAGCCCAGCAGCCGTTTCACCAGACAGTGAACCGGCGCTTCGGCGGCGTCCCCTTTCCCTCCCCCGCGCTGTCTGGCGCTCTTGGGGTGAGGTACTGATGTCGGCCGCGCCTCTATCATAACCGTATGTTCAAACCGTTTTGGCTTGATTCTGGCCCTATTATATACGCCTTTCGCCGTTTGTCAAGGCGAAAAAGCAATTTTTGTTCATTATAGAAGATATTGGCCAAAATCCTGCCGGTTTCTCGGTAAAAACGGCAAAAGCTGCCTCCGCGTTACAGCACAAATTTCCGGATGACCTCCTCGATGCCGTCGTGGTTGTTGTCCCGCAGGGTGACGTAGTCCGCCGCGTCCTTCGCCGCCTGGACGGCGTTGGCCATGGCAACGCCCACCCCTGCGGCGCGGATCATGGAGACGTCGTTGTTCTCGTCCCCTACGGCCACAGAGCGGCGCACGTCGATGCCCAGCCAGCGGCACAGCTCCGTCGTGGCAAAGCCCTTGTTCACGCCCACGGGCACCACCTCCAGGAAATACCGGCTGGAGAAAAAGCAGTCCACACGCCCCGCCAGCTCGGACCGGACCCAGCGCTCCATGTCCTCCAGGGGCTCCCGGTTCTCGTAGTCGAGCAGCAGCGCCTTTACCGGCAGCTCCGTCAGGTCCCGCCGCACGTCCTCTATCCGCCGCCAGTCCATTCCGATGGCGGCGCAGTAGCGTTCCGCCCCGGCGGCATTACAGCGGGCCTCGATCACCACATCCTCCCGGTCGTAGGTTTGGATATAGAGCCCTCGCCGGGCGGCCTCGTCGTAGACCCGGTACAGGTCCTCCGCCGCCAGCGTCCGCCGCAGCGCCACCCGCTTCGCTGTGCAGTCGTATACCGTCCCGCCATTATAGGCCACGACATAGCACCCCTCCCCCGCCAGGCCCAGCTTCCGGGCCTGGGCCAGGGAGCTCTTTAGGGGTCTGCCGGAGGTCACCACGATCCGGTGGCCCTGCTCCAGCGCCTCCTCCATGGCCCGCCGGTTGCCCGGCGTGATCCTCTTCTGGTCGTCGAGCAGCGTCCCATCCAGGTCCAGGAACAAGATCTTTTTCTCCACGGTTTCTCTCCTCCTAATAGATGACCAGCGTTCCCGCGTCGCCGTCCAGCTCGGCGAAGCGGCCGTGATATTCCGGCTGTAGGGTGTTCCCCAGGCCGCAGACCGTGGGGATCCCCAGCATCCTGGCAAGAATGGCGGTGTGACTGTTCCGGGACCCCTGGCGGGTGACAATGCCCAGCACCTGCTCCCGGTCGAGCTCGATAAACTCCGAGGGATTGAGCGAGTTGGCCGCCAGGATCGCAGGGCCCGCCGGTGCCGCGCCCCCGGTGCCCGCCCCGGCGAGACTGCGGAGGAGCCGCCAGGTCACATCCAGCACATCCGCGCCCCGCTCGCGCATGTAGGGGTCGTCCATCACCTCGAAGAGCGCCGCAAACGCTCTGCCCGTCTGCTGGACGGCGTACTCCGCGCTGCACTTCTCCCCGTGGAGGAGCTCCTCCACGTGGCGCACGTAGTCCTCGTCCTCCAGCAGCATGGCATGGGTCGAGAAAACCAGGGCGGCCTCCTCGCCCAGCTCCCGGCGGCAGCGCTCTGCCAGCGCCTCAAGCTGCTCCCTGGCCCGGGTCTGCGCCTGGGCGAGCCGGGCCTTTTCGATGGCCGGGTCCGACCCGGACGATTTGACCGTCACCGCGCCCACGCGATGAAAGCAGTGCAGCCGCCCCTGTGCCCTGCCGCCGGAAATTCCCTTCCCTTGTATCAGAATAACGGATCTCATGTATCTGCCCCCAGGTTATTCATTATGTGCTCAAATATTTTAGCAAAACTCTCCGCCATTTTCAACTGTGATTTCTGCGCATCCTTTCTCCACGCCGCGAAAATTTTTCCGGAATATTCCGGAGAAGCCTTGCAATAGGCAAAATTCTGACGTATACTTAATAGTTAAGGGCGCGGGCAAGACGAAAAAACTACTTTACCGCCGGTCCGGCCACAGAAGGAGGAACATCTATGACACCAGAGGAAAAGCTGGCTCTACAGCGAACCGCTGTCTGCGTGCGCGAAGGCATTCTAACCAGCACCCACGGAGCAAAAGCCGGTCACCCGGGCGGCAGTCTCTCTGCCGCCGACGTATTCACCTACCTGTACTTCAGGGAGATGCGCATTGACCCGAAAAATCCCCGGTGGGAGGACCGGGACCGCTTCGTCCTCTCCAAGGGCCACACCGCGCCCGGGCTCTACGCCGCCCTGGCCAACCGGGGATATTTCCCGGTGGAGGACCTGCCCACGCTGCGGCACATTGACAGCTATCTCCAGGGCCACCCCAACATGAACACGGTCCCCGGCGTGGATATGTCCACCGGTTCCCTGGGCCAGGGGCTCTCCGCCGCCGCCGGGATGGCCAAGGGGGCAAAGTACCTGGGGAAGGACGTAAACGTCTATGCCCTGCTGGGGGACGGCGAGCTGGCCGAGGGCCAGATCTGGGAGGCCACCATGTTTGCCGCCCACTACAAACTGGACAATTTGTGCATCATTGTGGACATCAATGGTTTGCAGATCGACGGGCGCACCAGGGACGTGATGAACACCGAGCCGGTGGACGAGAAGTTTGCGGCCTTCGGCTGCGATGTGGTGCAGGTGGACGGACACGACTTTGACGCGCTGGAATCCGCTTTCGCCCGCTTCCATGCCAACTGCGGCAGCGGCAAGCCCACCTGCATTCTCATGAGGACCACCAAGGGCAAGGGCGTCAGCTACATGGAGGACAACGCCGGGTGGCACGGAAAAGCGCCCAATGACGAGGAGTACGCCAAGGGCATGGAGGAGCTCTCCGAGGCCCGGAAGGCATTGGAGGTGTAAGTATGGCTGATGTAAAGAAAGTCGCCACACGCGACAGCTACGGCAACGCGCTCAAGGAGCTGGGCGCAACGGCGGAGAATCTGGTGGTCCTGGACGCGGACCTGGCGGGAGCCACCAAGACAGGTATTTTCCAGAAGGCGTTCCCGGACCGCCACTTCGACTGCGGCATCGCCGAGGCCAACATGATCGACGTGGCCGCCGGTCTGAGCACCATGGGTCTGGTGCCCTTCGCCGCCACCTTCGCCATGTTCGCCGCGGGAAGGGCCTATGAACAGGTCCGGAACACCATCGGCTATCCCCATCTGAACGTGAAGATCGGGGCCACCCACGGGGGCATCTCCGTGGGCGAGGACGGTGCCTCCCACCAGTGCTGCGAGGACTTCGCCCTCATGCGGACCATCCCCGGCATGACCGTCCTGTGTCCCGCCGACGACGTGGAGGCCCGGCAGATGGTGAAGGCCGCCTACGAGATGGTGGGCCCGGTGTATATGCGCTTTGGCCGCGCCGCCACCCCCGTATTCCACGAGGAGGGCTACCGGTTTGTCATCGGTAAGGGCGAGGTCCTCCAGGAGGGGACGGACGTGGCGATTATCGCCACCGGTATCATGGTCCCCGAGGCCATCGAGGCCGGGAAGGTTCTGGCCGAGGCAGGTATCAGCGCCCGGGTCATCAATATGGCAACCATCAAGCCCCTGGACGAGGAGCTGGTGCTGCAAGCCGCCCGGGAGTGCGGTAAGATCGTCACCGTGGAGGAGCACAGCGTCATCGGCGGACTGGGCGAGGCGGTCTGCTCCCTGGTCAGTGAGAAGTGCCCGGTGCCGGTGAAGCGCATCGGCGTCAACGACGAGTTCGGCCACTCCGGCCCCGCCGCCGCGCTGCTCA
>CAJUPS010000177.1 GCA_910588045.1 uncultured Oscillospiraceae bacterium
ACGGTGGACAACAGCCCCTCCAGAGCAGTACCGCAGTCCTTTTTGGTCAGGCTGGTTTTGTCCACCATGCGTTCAATGAGTTCCTGTTTGTTCATTGTTCCTCCTGTCCCGGCAGAGGGGGATTATGCCCCGCAGGGAACCCTGCGGGGCAAGGGGGTTTACCCCCTTGCCGATTCTTTCTTGTTCCCGGCTGACCGGGCGCATAATTACGTCTGCACCATAGCAAAAATTTTGGCCTTGGGCAATAGGTTTTACATGAACGGCAAAAATCCTGCATGAATGGCAAGCTCGGACGGGTTGACAGCCCCCCTTTGGGGGTGTTACGCTATTTTGAGAAACGTGCCGGGAGGACTGGACGATGAAAAAAGAAACACGCTTTTGGGGTGCGGTGATCCTCACCCTGACGCTGTGTGTGCTGTTCGGCGGGCTGCTGCTGGCCTGCATGAGGCCCATGGAGGACCGGGCCTATGACCTCTCCCTGATGTGGGAGGGGGAGGCCATGCCGGAGGGCTGGGTCTACGATCAAAAGGGCTGGGTGGTGTTCACCCAGGAGGGGGATGCCGTCAACGAGCTGACCCCCAACGGCTTCGGCGGCTTTGACAACCTGGACGAGCTGGGGCAGACCTTCTATTTCTCCCGTGTGTTTTCGGAGGAAGTGGACAGCCCCACCCTCCGCCTGGGGACGGCGAACAGCACCGTGACCGTCTTTCTGGACGGCGCGGTCCTCTACACCGACTGCCCGGAGCTGGACAACCGCATCGGTTCTCTGCGCCTGCCCATGCTGGAGTGGTATCGGGAGGAGCCAGTGCTGGTGACGCTGCCGCAGAACTATCAGGGCAGGACACTGACCATTGCACAGTCCACCAATCCCTCCGGCGGTGAGAAGGCGGAGCCGTCCCTGACCGTCTGGCCCTGCTCCGTGACACTGTACTGCGGACACGCCTATGAGAGCGCCCTGATCGCGGACAGCTTCCGCACCGCTGTCCCCGCCGCCCTGGTCTTTGCCTCCGGTGCGCTTCTGCTGGCGCTGTTCACCATGCGGGTCCGCAAGGGGAAGCCGGACCTGGGGACCCTGTGCGGCGGGCTGACGGCTTTTTCCTGGCTGGCGGGGCGGCTGTCCCTGGCGTTCCTGCCCAATGCCCAGCTCGGCCCTCTGCCGGTGGACGTGTCGGCGCTGGCCCGTGAGCTGTCCCTGACGCTGCTGCTGGTGTTCCTGGCCTCCCGGCTGACAGGGCGGCGGCGGATGGCGGTGGGGCTGCTGGCCGGGGCGCAGGGGGTGACGGCGCTCGTGGAAATTGCGCTGCAAATCACAGAATGGCCTGTACTTTTGCTCCAGGCGGCAATCCCTGTGGTGGGCCTCGCCGGTCTGGCGGCGGCGCTCCTCTGCGGCGCGTTGGAGTGGAAGCGAAGCTGGTTTTTCCGGGTGTTCTGTCCGCTGACGGCGGCGGGGATCGTGCTGTGGGCGGCGCTGGGGTTCTGGCAATTCCCGGGGAACGCATTGGGAATCCCCGGCCTGCTGCTTCGCCCCCTGGCGGGAATGATGACGGCGGCGGCGCTGGCCGCTGCCCTGGCGGAGGCAGTCTATTGGGAGATCGACCGCCGGACGGAGGTCCGCCTGCTGCTCCAGAGGGGCGCTCTGGCTCAAAACAGCTACGAGGCCCTGCGGCAGCAGCACGAACAGGTGATGAAGCTCCGGCACGATATGATAAATCATTTCCGGTATCTGCGGCAGACCACCACGGACGAAAAAACGGCGGAATATCTGGACGGGCTGATCGGAGAGAATGAAAAAATCCGCCCTGTGATACAGAGCGGAAATGAGATGCTGAATGTGATTTTGAACGGCAAGTTGAGCGCCGCTGCTGATGCCGGGATTGCGGTGGAAGTGGCCCGGACCCAGGCCCCGGACAAGCTGCCCCTGACGGATGCGGAGCTTTGCTCCCTGATGATGAATCTTCTGGATAACGCCATCGAAGCCGCTTCCGCAGCCGGGGTGAAGCGGAGGTATATCAAATTGGATATGCACGTCCAAAACAACTATTTCGTGTTCACCTGCGAGAACGGGGCCACGCCGGATTGGGTCAAGAAAGAAACCGCGCCGGGGCGCGGCTTGGGAATCAAAATTATAAAGCAGATCGCGGCGCGGTACGGAAACCTGTTCGATACGGAGTACGGGGATGATTATTACCGGGTAACGGTCCCGCTCTCCCTCCGTCAGCCCCGCAAATAGGAGACAAACTGCTTTTGCAGCCCGTCCGCCCGATACCGGCTGACCGGCAGGACCTCCCCGGTGGTCAGCTCCAGGTCCCGGCTGCGGATGTAGGCGATATGCTCCAGATTCACCAGATAGGAGCGGTGGCAGGGGATGAACTGTCGCTCCGGCAGCAGCGCCGACAGGTCGGAGAATTTCATGCTGATCTCCTCCGTCTGGTCGGTCAGGGCCAGCTTCGTCACCCGCTCCATCGCCTCCGCGTAGAGAATGTCGGAAAGAGGAATCCCGCGCTGGCCTTTGCTGGTTGGCAGCAGGATTTCTTTTTTCTCACAGAAGGTTTTGTAGCAGTACACCAGGGCCTCCCGGAGCTGTTCCTCCCGGAGGGGCTTTGCCAGATACCGGGCGGCGGAGACCTCATAGCCTCGCAGAGCCAATTCCCGATTGGAGGAGATGAAGATGATGGCGGTGCTGTCCCCCAGCTTCCGCAGGGCGGCGGCAAGCTCCATCCCGTCCAGGCCCTCCATCATCACGTCCAGCAGGAGGATGTGGAACTGCGCGCCGCCCTGGATGGCGGTGAGCAGGGCCTCGGCGCTCTCATAGGTGGAGACGGAACAGTCCAGCCCCTCCTCCGCCATGATTTCGGTTGTCAGTGTTTCCGCCTGTTGGCGGTCTATGGCTTCGTCGTCGCAGACGGCGATCTGTAACTGCGGGTTTGGATTTTCCGGCATGGCGCGTCCTCCTGGGTGGTGTTCTCTGCCCATTATACCACAGATTCCCACGGGCGCAAGGGGATTCGGGAGCGGGAAACGGGGACGGAGGACGGGGGCTTCCCCCTGCGGGGGACGGGGGCCGGGAGACGGGCAAGCAGGGCATCGTGGGACCCACGATGCAAAATTGGACCTCCCGCCGTGGGCGGGAGGTCCAATCTGCTTGTTGGTGGCAGCGCCCCCAAACCCCCTTGAACAGCCCCATCGTCGTCGCAAAGTCCGCTCAACGCAGTTTCCGCCTGCGGCGAAAACTGCGTTCGCTCCCTTGCTCGTCCTCTCCCCACGCAACCTGCTTCGCTGGGCTTGCGCGGGGACCCCTTTGGGCTGGCTGCGCGTTCCTGCGGTACGCTTTTTCTTTTGTTGATAACGTGGAATTTGAAAATAGAGTTGACTTTATTTTGTATATAGATTATACTGCGTTCATCAAATGTGAAGGAGGCTGGCAATGGAGTTAGTAGGGCAGCGGCTAAAATTTTTGCGGGAAAAGGCGCATCTGACACAGGCAAGAATGGCGGATCTTCTTGGAGCAAAACAGCCTGCCATCAATCGCTATGAACATGGGCAAGCGGCGGCTCCTTTCAAAATCTTGCGGGCTTACGCCGACTACTTCGACGTATCACTGGACTATATTTTTGGCCGCTGTGACGAGCCGCAGGGTAAACTGTACGAGTATAAGCCGAACTATTCCGACAGCCCGGAAATGCGAAAATTTGTGGAGATGTGCTTTGACCCTGGTTCTGCAATGAACGAAAAATTAAAGCAGGCAGTCTATGACATGTTAGGGGAGGCGGGAAAATGAAAGCGGTCATTTACGCTCGGTATTCCAGCGAAAATCAACGGGAGGAGAGCATCGAAGGCCAGCTTCGTGAGTGTACAGCTTATTGCAAAAAGAACGACATCACCATCGTCCGCAGCTACATTGACCGCGCTCTGTCAGCCAAAACAGATAACCGGCCTGACTTCCAGAGAATGATTAAGGACAGCGCCAAGGGCCTCTTTGATGTAGTCCTCGTTTGGAAGCTGGACCGCTTTGCCCGTAACCGCTATGACAGCGCCCGGTACAAGGCACAGCTGAAAAAATATGGCGTCAAAGTTCTCTCTGCAACAGAGAATATTTCAGAGGGACCGGAGGGCATCATCCTGGAGTCGCTGTTGGAGGGCATGGCGGAATACTACTCCGCCGAACTGTCCGAGAAGGTCATTCGGGGCCACACCGAGAACGCTTTGAAGTGCAAATATAACGGCGGCACTCCTACCTTTGGCTATACCATCGATAGCGA
>CAJUPS010000178.1 GCA_910588045.1 uncultured Oscillospiraceae bacterium
TAATCCTGATGGTGGAAACACTGGCGGTCGCCCTGCTGGCCGCCTTCCCCATCTCCGTGACCTCCATGACTGCGTGGAACGGCGTCCGGCCCATTCCCTTGATGTGTGCCATCGGCGGGGCGGCGGCGCTGTGCGCCCTGGATCTGTTGGTGGGGCAGAAGTTAGCGGACAAGCTGAAGGGCCACGGGAAGGCGGTGACTGCCCTGGTTGCTTCCCTGCTGGCCGTTCTGGTCGTCTTTGTCATTGCCGCTTGTAACCTTACAATTGGAGCGTCCCTCCAGCCTGGGGAGTCTCTGCGGCGCTCCGCATACCCCGCGCCGGGGGCTTATACGCTCACAACAGAGGCGGACGGGGACCCAACTGTCGTCATCCAAAGCCAAAACCGGGAAAACGCTGTGATGCACACCTATCTGGATCTATACCAAGGTCCACTGTCCCAGGCGGCGTTCACCGTGCCGGAGGACAGCCAGGTGGTGTGGTTTACCTTTTGCGCCGCCGAGGAGGTCCGGCTGGATTCGGTGGAGTACGTGGGAGAATTAGGTTCCGGCAAGGTGCCGTTGGACTATCTCCTGCTCCCGGGCTTCATCGCCAACCGCCTCCAGGGCCTGTGGTCCAACCAGAACGCCATCCAGCGATTCGCTTTCTTTGAGGATGGGTTGAGGCTGTCCCGGCGCAGCCCAGTCGTCGGCTTGGGACTGGGCGCCTATGCCAACAGCGTGAACGGCGTGCAGTCCTTCTATTATTTCACCAAATACGCCCACAGCCATTACATCCAGACCCTGGTGGAGCAGGGGATTGTGGGCCTTGCGCTGTTTTTAGGCATGATGGCGGTGGGCATGGCCTGTGCATGGCGGGGCCGGAAGAAACCCCTGGCCCCTGCTCTAGGTGCGGCGGTGGTCTTTATCGCCGGGCACAGCGCCGTGGAGGGGACTTTCTCCCATTTTGCTTCCCTGCCCGTCATATTCGGTGTGTTCGCCGCCACCGGTCTGTGCTGCGGGGATAAGATCCCGCTCCCGGCCTGGATGGAAAAGAAAGCTGTGAAAAACGGGCTGGCCCTTGGTATATGCGCCCTGCTGGTCCTGTTTGAGGTTCTGCTGGGCTGCAACATCGCGGCCCGAAACCTGGTGACAGATCCCTCGAACCTGGAACAGCTGGCACAGGCCGCGGCCCTGGACCCCTTTGAAAAGGCGGATTACCTGCTCACCTATGTGGTCCAGGTTGGAGCCTCAGAAACGGACGAGGAAATCCGGGAGAAAGCGGACGAATACGCCGCCCGGCTGGCCAAGCTGGACTCCAACTCCATCCCCATCTATCTGGCGGAATATTACCTGCAAACGGGGCGGAGTGAACAGGGGCTGGTGCAGGCGGAGAAGTATGTGAACTATGTCTCCGCCGATGCCACCGTGTGGCAGAAAACCTTCGATCTGCTGGAGCAGTACGAGCAGGACACGGAGGAATACCGGGCGGGCGTCCGTCATATCGCGGATCTGCTGGATGCCTGGAACGAACAAAATTTGGGCCACATCGAGCTGGACGGACAGGCCCAGGCGTTCATCGCCAGAATGCGCGAATAACGTGTAAAAAGAGAGAAAACGCATGATAAAGGAAAACCAACGGCTGCTGAACCGGCTGCATGTGCTCAGCGACGGGGCCATTTTGTACCTGTCCCTGCCCGTTGCCTTCTGGATACGCTTTTACCTCCTGCCCAACGGTATCATCACGGTGCCGCTGCCCCGGTATCTGGCGCTGGGAACGATCTTGACTGCTGTCCAGCTGTTCGCCTACGCCGCCTTCGGGCTGTACCAGTCCCATCGCGGCATCCGCCTGCGCAAGGAGCTGGAGCGGCTGTGGCTGGCGGGGGCGCTGGTGATGGGGGCGCTGCTCAGCTTCCTGTTCGTCCAGCATTACATCGACTTCTCCCGGCTGACGCTGGTGATCTGGTTCCTCCTCAGCGGCGGTCTGCTGAGCTGCAAGCGGGTGGTGCTGCGCCGGGGCCTGCGTTACTTCCGGCAGAAGGGCTACAACCAGAAGCATATCCTCCTCATCGGCGGCGGAGAGATGGCCCGGGTCTACTGGGAGACGGTGCGTGGGGACCGGGAGCTGGGCTACACGGTGGCGGGCTACGTGTCTGCCCGCCCGTGGAAAGGGCTTGGGGCGCTGAAGTGGTTTGGCGGATATGAAAAACTGGGCCGGCTGCTGGACCAGCACCGCCCGGACGAGGCGGTGTGCGCCATCGGGGCGGAGGACTACGGGCGGATGCCGGAGATCATCGCCGCCTGCGAAAAAACGGGGACCAAGCTGTCCATCATCCCCTTTTACGCAAAGTATATGCCCTCCAATCCCCAATTCGACGAGCTGGACGGCATCCCTTTATTGAACTTCCGGCGCATCCCCCTGGACAACTGGGCCAACGCTTTCTGCAAGCGGGCCATGGACATCACCGGCTCACTGGCGCTCATCATCCTGACCTCGCCGGTGATGCTGGCCTGCGCCATCGGGGTGAAGCTGTCCTCGCCGGGCCCCATCCTCTTTAGGCAGGAGCGAATAGGCCGGGACAAAAAGCCTTTCTATATGTACAAGTTTCGCTCCATGCGGGTGAACGGCAAGCAGAATACCGCATGGAGCACCGATCATGATGACAGAAAGACGAAATTCGGGGCGTTCATGCGCAAGTGCTCCCTGGACGAGCTGCCCCAATTCTTCAACGTGCTAAAGGGGGATATGAGCCTGGTGGGGCCCAGGCCGGAGATCCCCTACTATGTGGAGAAGTTCAAGGAGGACGTGCCGCTGTACATGGTGAAGCACCAGGTGCGGCCCGGCATCACGGGCTGGGCCCAGGTGAACGGCCTGCGGGGGGACACCTCCATCAAGGCCCGTGTGGAGCACGATGTGTACTACATCGAACACTGGAGCTTACTGTTCGACATCGAGATCCTGCTGACCACGGTGTTTCGGGGAAAATTCGTGAACAGAGAGGCGCTGAACTGAAAGAAGGGGATACCCATGGGCCGGAAGGTGCTGTTTACCGCGTCTACATGCTCCCACATCGTGAATTTCCATCTGCCCTATCTGCGGAAATTCCGGGAGGAAGGCTGGACGGTCCACGTGGCCTGCGGCGGCAGCCCCATGCCTGTCCCGGATGTGGAGCGGGTGATCGATCTGCCCTTCGAGAAGTCCATGTGGTCTCCGAAGAATCTCAAGGCATCTATCCTGCTGAGTGATGAAATGCGGCGGGAAAACTACGCACTGATCATTACCCATACCTCCCTGGCGGCGTTCTTCACCCGGCTGGCGCTGTGGGGGCTGGAGGAGCGGCCCAAAGTAGCCAATATGGTCCACGGCTACCTGTTCGATGACGAGACGCCCTGGCTGAAGCGGGACCTTTTGCTGGCAGCGGAGCGTTGGATGGCTCCGGATACAGATCTGGTGCTCACCATGAACCAATGGGATTATGAAACAGCAAGAAAGTGCCATTTAGGACATAAAGTCGTACATATCCCTGGCGTTGGCGTGGATTTCTCCCGCTTCGACCGCGTTCCGCCGGACAGCCGGGAAAACATGCGAAAAAAATGGGGCATCCCTGAGAACGCCTTTGTCCTCATATACGCGGCGGAATTTTCAGCGCGAAAAAGCCAAAGCGTTATCATTCGGGCTATGGAGCATCTACCCCAAAAGGTATGGTTAGTGCTGGCCGGGGAGGGGGCCTTGCGGGAGGAATGCAGGGAGCTGTCCCAAAAACTGGGGCTGGAATACCGGGTGCTGTTTCCTGGTCAGGTCCGGGATATCCCGGCCTGGTACGCCATGGCGGACGCGGCGGTGTCCGCCAGCCGGAGCGAGGGCCTGCCCTTCAACATCATGGAGGCCATGTACGCAGGACTTCCAGTTGTAGCCAGCGATGTGAAGGGTCACAGCGACCTCATCGAGGACGGGGTGACGGGGCTGGTGTATCCTTACGGGGATGCGGAGGTTTGCGCCAGGCAGGTCATGCGGCTTGTGGGGTCCGAACAACTGCGGCGGGAGTTGGCCCGAAACGCCGGGGAAACGGAGGAGCGGTACGGCCTGGAGCGGGTGCTGCCCGTGGTGTGGGCGCAGTATGCCGCATTGGCGGAGCGAGAGGCCGCTGTGAAGAGATGAGAGGCGCTTCCGATCTGAAGCCATGCCAGATGAGATATGGTCTGCATACTTCCAGGAAAAAGACTGGGATTCTCTCGTATCAGAGGA
>CAJUPS010000179.1 GCA_910588045.1 uncultured Oscillospiraceae bacterium
CCAGGTGGAGTAGATCTCGCTGCACGCCACGTTTTTGATGTAGTCCTTGAACCGCACCCAGTAGTTGGGGGCGGAGGCGTCGTCGGGCCGCCCAGCGTGGACCACGATGAACTCCGGGATCACCGGTTCCGGCAGCACCACCAGCCCGGATTGATCCGGCAGGGGCTTCACCTCATCCTCCGGCGCTCGCGTGGCGGGCTCGCCCCAGAGCGCGTGGGGCGGGAGGAGCAGGTTGCGGATATTGAAGCCGCCGGAGGCGGTGAGCTCCGCGCGCTGAATGGAGCGTCCCGCGGGAAACAGCTCCACGCCGCCGATGTGGAGCGTCTGCCGTCCTCCGGCGGAGACGGTGATGTTGTAGACGGCGTAGGGCCGCTGGTTTGTCTCGCCCTCCACCACCGACCACGCCATGGGCGGTGCGGGCAGCTCAAGAAAGGGGGTCTGGCCGGAGACATCGGTGATGGCCTCCTCCAGGACCTCCCCGTTCTGGGGGTCGCTGACGCGGACCCGTGCGCCGGAGACGGGGGACTCCCCCGCAGTTACAAAGATCTGTAGATTCCCTTTGTCCATATAGTTTGGATTCATATCGGCACGCCTCCTCTCCGTATACTATATGCAGGAAACGGAAAAGTTGAGCATTTCATCCGTCAGGAGGGCTGTATGGAGTACATCATCAAGTATACGGGGGACATCCTCTCCCTGGGCTATCCCACGGAGCTGCTGGACGCCCAGTTTGCCATTATGGAACTGACAAGCCAGGAGGCCGGTCGGATCCTGGAGTACCGGCAGGTGACCTGCTTCGAGGCGGCCCGGCGGCTCAGCGGCCTTGCCGACCGGAGCATGGAGGCGGCCTGCATCCCGCCCGTCCAGCGGGAGAGCGGCCTGGGTCTGACGGGGCAGGGGGTCATGATCGGCTTCGTGGACTCAGGGCTGGACCTCTCTCACCCGGAGTTTCTGGGGGAGGATGGGACCAGCCGGGTGGTGGCGCTCTGGGATATGACTGCGGAGGGGACGCCTCCGGCGGGCTTCCGCCGCGGGGCGGTCTTCTCGGCGGCGGAGATCGCCGCGGGCCTGGTTCCCTCCGTGGACCAGAGGGGGCACGGCACCGCCGTGGCGGCCATCGCCGCCGGACGGAGCGGCGCGGCCCCCGGGGCGGCCATTGCGGCGGTAAAGCTGTCCAGCTCCCAAACCACGGATGTGATGCGGGCGATCAAGTTCCTGCTGGACCAGGCGGAGGAGCGGGGGATGCCCTGCGTGATCAACATCAGCTATGGGACCAACTGCGGGTCCCACTGGGGGCAGACTCTGTTTGAGAGCTACATCGACCAATCCGCCCAGCGGGGCCGGAGCGTCATTGTCTGCGCCGCCGGGAACGAGGGCAGCGGCGCCCACCACTTCCAGGGGCGGCTGACGGAGGGAGGCGTCCTGGACGTGGAGTTCAACGTCTCCACCCAGAGGGAGCACGTCTACCTCTCCCTGTGGAAGAGCTTTGCGGACGAGGCGGACTTTGAGCTGGTATCCCCGGTCGGCCAGGTCACGGGAAGGCTGACGGAGGGGACCCGCTTTTTCCGCTTCGGGGCCATCCGGGTATCGGTTTACTACGGCGTGCCCACCCACTACAGCGCCTCCCAGGAGGTGCTCATCACCATGGACGCCCCCGCAGGCGGGCTGAACGGCTCGTGGAATCTGCGGTGCTATGGGAAAAAGATCTCGGACGGCCGGTTCAACGTGTGGCTGCCCACCATGGAGGAGGTGACGGACCGCACCGCCTTCTTTCAGCCGGAGCCGGACCTGACCATCACCCTTCCGGCGACGGCCCTGTTTCCCATTTCCGTGGGTGGGTTCCGGCCGGATACGGAGACGATCAGCCCCTTCTCCGGGCGGGGCGTCCAGGACTGCGCGGGCCGGTCCCTGCTGGACATCACGGCCCCGGCGGAGGGCGTCCGCTCGGCCAAGGTAGGCGGGGGCTACGACGTGTTTACCGGTACGAGCATGGCGGCCCCCTTCGTCTCCGGGGCGGCGGCGCTGATGATGGAGTGGGGCATCGTGCAGGGGAACGACCTGTTCCTCTATAACCAGCGGGTGAAGGCGTTCCTGTGCAAGGGAGCTCTCCGCAGTCCCTACCTGTCCTATCCCAACCCGCAATGGGGCTATGGGAGGCTGAATCTGTGCGGAACCATGAACGAGCTGGTCGATCATCTGGAAAGGGGGCTTTGACATGCGCTTGACACCGGAGATGCTGGAGTTCATCCATGCGCCGGATACGGTTGATTTTATCACCCGCGCCACCGACACCTTTTTCGACTATGCCCACAGCTCCGACGACGTGGTGGTGGGGCAGACGATGGCGGGACGGTATGTCCTGGGATACGTGAAGGCCGAGAACTTCCACCGGCTGGAGGAGACCCTGGGGGCGGCCTTTATCAGCTCTGCCTCCGTGGTGCTGGGCCTGCTGGACCGGCCCGCCCTGGAGGCGTCGGGGGTCACCCAGGTCCAGAATCAGCCCTATCTCAACCTGAAGGGCAGGGGGGTGCTGCTGGGCTTTGTGGACACCGGCATTGACTACACCCAGGATGTCTTCCGCTATGAGGACGGTTCCAGCAGGATCCAGTACATCTACGACCAGACTGCGGAGGGGGAGCCCCCCGACGGGTTCCTCCTGGGGCGGGAGTACAGCAAGGCGGACATCGACGCCGCCTTGGCCTCAGACGACCCCTATGCCCTGGTGCCGGAGCGGGATGAGTCGGGGCACGGCACCTTCCTGGCCTCGGTGGCCGCCGGGAGGCAGACGGAGGACTTCTCCGGCGCGGCGCCGGACGCGGAGATCATCGCCGTGAAGCTGAAGAAGGCCCGGCCCTACTACCGGGCGAAATACTGCGTCCCGCCGGACCAGGAGGATGCCTACGAATCCAGCGCCGTCATGATGGGCGTGGAGTACATCCTCCACAAGGCCCGGGAGCTGAACCGTCCGGTGGCCATCTGCATCGGTCTGGGCACCAACTTCGGCAGCCACGACGGATACAGCGTCTTCGAGGAGTACCTGGGGGGCGTGTCCATCCAGAAGGGCGTGTGCATCTGCGTTGCGGCGGGGAATGAAGCGGAGGCCCGGCACCATACGAGCGGCGTCCTCCGCCCGGAGGGCCCCCCGGAGCAGGTAGACCTGAAGGTGGGGGAGAACGCGGGGGACATCTATATGGCGGTGTGGAACACCGTGGCGGACCGGATCTCCCTCTCGGTGCGCTCTCCCTCCGGGGAGCTGGTGGGCCGGGTGCCCGCCCGGCCCGGCGTCGAACCGGCGGCGGATGTCAAGCTGGTGCTGGAGGCGGCCCGGGTGCAGATCGAGTACCACTTCCCGGTGGAGGGCAGCGGGGGGCAGCTGTCGGTGATCCGCATCCTTGGGGCTACCCCCGGGGTGTGGGCCATCCAGCTCCACGGGGACATCGTGCTGAGCGGACAGTACCAGGTGTGGCTCCCCATGACGGGCTTTGTGGCGCCCTCCGTGGAGTTTCTGGCCGCTACGCCGGAGAGCACGATCACGAACCCCGGCGCCGCCGTGGGCCTGATCTGCTGCGGGGCATACGACAGTGCGGGAAAGAGCCTGTATGCGAAGTCCTCCCGGGGCCCCGCCTGGGATGGCCGGGTCCTGCCGGACCTGGTGGCCCCCGGCGTGGGGGTGGGGGGGATCTACCCCTATGGTCCCGGACTGATGAACGGCACCAGCGTTGCGGCGGCGGTGCTGGCGGGCATCTGCGCGCTGCTGCTCCAGTGGGGCATCCGGGAGGGGAACGACCCGGCGATGGGGACGTACCAGATCCGCGCCTACCTCATCCGCGGGTGCCTCCGCCGGAATGACATGGTGTACCCCAACAACCAGTGGGGGTATGGGTCCGTGCAGCTGATGCAGAGCTTTCACCTCATGCGGGAGCTGTGACGGTCTGCGCATGGAGACCGTCCGCCGCAGGGAGCGCGGGTGAGTGCAATCTTGAATAAACTGTAAAGATATAGAAATATTTGTATAATCCCTTGAATATTCCGGGATGTTATGGTATACTGTCTTCGCTAAACGACGGCGCAGTATCCTAGTCAGATCTGCCGTTTCCGAAGAAGGGCCTAAAAATCCTTCAAAGGGCACAGCTGTGAAACCCCTGGTGCCTGCTGCAAACGCCCAGTTTGGGGTGGGTGCTGGG
>CAJUPS010000180.1 GCA_910588045.1 uncultured Oscillospiraceae bacterium
AGTCCGGCCAGCGGATCATCGACACCATGTTCCCCATCGCCAAGGGCGGCACCGCTGCCGTCCCCGGCCCCTTCGGCTCCGGGAAGACCGTGGTCCAGCACCAGCTGGCCAAGTGGTCCGACGTGGACATCGTTATCTACGTGGGCTGCGGCGAGCGCGGAAACGAGATGACCGACGTTCTGCGTGAGTTCCCCGAGCTCCAGGACCCCCGCACCGGCGAGTCCCTGATGAAGCGGACCGTGCTGATCGCCAACACCTCCGATATGCCCGTGGCCGCCCGTGAGGCGTCCGTCTACACCGGCATCACCATTGCCGAGTATTTCCGCGACATGGGCTACGCCGTGGCCGTCATCGCCGACTCCACCTCCCGCTGGGCCGAGGCCCTGCGCGAGATGTCCGGCCGTCTGGAGGAAATGCCCGGCGAGGAGGGCTACCCCGCTTACCTGGCCTCCCGTCTGGCCCAGTTCTATGAGCGGGCCGGTGTGGTGCAGTGCATGGGCAGCGAGGACCGGGTGGGTTCTCTGACCGCCGTGGGCGCCGTGTCGCCTCCGGGCGGCGACCTGTCCGAGCCGGTTTCTCAGGGCACCATGCGCATCGTCAAGGTGTTCTGGTCCCTGGACGCCTCCCTGGCCTACCGCCGCCACTTCCCCGCCATCAACTGGCTGAACTCCTACTCCCTGTATCTGGACACCATGAAGCCCTGGTTCGATGAGCACTTCGGCCCCGCCTTCATGGAGAATCGGAACAAGGCCATGAGCCTCCTCCAGGAGGAGGATAACCTCAACGAGATCGTCCAGCTGGTGGGCAAGGACTCCCTGTCCCCCAACGATCAGCTCACCCTGGAGACCGCCAAGATGGTCCGCGAGGACTTCCTCCAGCAGAACGCCTTCATGGACGTGGACAGCTACTCCAGCCACGACCGTCAGATGCGGATGCTGGCCATGATCCTGGACTTTGACAAGCTGGCCCGGGAGGCCATCGGCAAGGGTGCGGCCCTGGCCCCCCTGCTGGACATCCCCGCCAAGGAGAAGATCGGCCGCGCCAAGTTCGTGGAGGCCGACAAGTACGTCCAGGAGTACGCCGCCATCGTAGAAGAAATGGAGCGGGAGATCGCTGAGATCGCAGAGAAAGCGGGTGACCAGTTATGATGAAGGAATACCGTACCATACACGAAATCTCCGGCCCTCTGATGGTGGTGGAGAAGGTTGACGGCGTCACCTACGACGAGCTGGCCGAGATCGAGTTGAACGACGGCAGTATCCGCCGCTGCAAGGTGCTGGAGGTCAACGGCGATAAGGCCGTGGTCCAGCTGTTCGAGTCCTCCGCCGGGATCAACCTGCGGGACTCCAAGATCCGCTTCCTGGGGCACCCCCTGGAGCTGGCGGTGTCCGGCGACATGCTGGGCCGCGTCTTCAACGGCATGGGCCAGCCCATCGACGGCGGCCCCGCCATCCTGCCCGAGAAGAGTCTGGACATCAACGGCCAGCCCATCAACCCGGCTGCCCGTGACTACCCCAACGAGTTCATCCAGACCGGCGTCAGCTCCATCGACGGACTGAACACCCTGGTCCGCGGACAGAAGCTGCCCATCTTCTCCGGCAACGGCCTGCCCCACGCCCAGCTGGCGGCCCAGATCGCCCGTCAGGCCAAGGTGCTGGGTGACGCGGCCTCCAACTTCGCCGTGGTCTTTGCCGCCATCGGCATCACCTTCGAGGAGTCGGAATACTTCGTCAACGAGTTCAAGCGCACCGGCGCCATTGACCGTACCGTGCTGTTCACCAACCTGGCCAACGACCCGGCTGTCGAGCGCATTTCCACCCCCCGTATGGCCCTGACCGCTGCCGAGTACCTGGCCTTTGAGAAGGGGATGCACGTGCTGGTCATCCTGACCGACATCACCAACTATGCCGAGGCTCTGCGCGAGGTCTCCGCCGCCAAGAAGGAGGTTCCCGGCCGCCGCGGCTATCCCGGCTACCTGTATACCGACCTGGCTCAGATGTACGAACGTGCCGGACGGCAGCTGGGCAAGCCCGGCTCCATCACCATGATCCCCATCCTGACCATGCCGGAAAACGACAAGACCCACCCCATCCCCGACCTGACCGGGTATATCACCGAGGGCCAGATCATCCTTTCTCAGGAGCTGCACCGCAGGGGCGTCAACCCCCCCATTGACGTGCTGCCCTCCCTGTCCCGTCTGAAGGATAAGGGCGTCGGCGTGGGCAAGACCCGGGAGGACCACGCCTCCACCATGAACCAGCTGTTCGCGGCATACGCCTCCGGTAAGGAGGCAAAGGAGCTGATGACCATCCTGGGCGAATCCGCTCTGAGCCCCACGGACCTGCTGTACGCCAAGTTTGCCGACGAGTTTGAGAAGCGCTATGTGTCCCAGGGCTACGAGACCAACCGCAGCGTCATCGAGACCCTGGATCTGGGCTGGGAGCTGTTGAGCATCCTGCCCAAGAGTGAGCTCAAGCGCATCAAGCAGGAAATGATCGACAAGTATCTGCCCAAGAAGGACTGAACTTGTCAAGGATGAGTTTAGGAAAGAGGTGAACAGATGGCCTCAGCAACGATCAATCCCACCAGAATGGAGCTCAACCGGCTCAAGGGTCGGCTGAGAACCGCCACCCGGGGCCACAAGCTCCTCAAGGACAAGCGGGACGAGCTGATGAAGCAGTTCCTGGAAATCGTGCGGCGCAACCGCGTGCTGCGCGCCAAGGTGGAGAAGGGACTGGAGGAGGCCCACGCGGCCTTCACCGTGGCCGCCGCCCTGATGAGTCCGGAGATGCTGGAGCAGGCCCTGCTGTACCCGAAGCAGAGCGTGGAGCTGGACATGAGCTTCCAGAACATCATGTCCGTCAATGTGCCCCGCTACGCCTTCCACACCAAGAACGAGGACCCGGCGGAGATCTATCCCTACGGCTTTGCCCAGACCTCCGGTGAGCTGGACGCCGCCCTGGAGGCGCTGTCCAACGTGTTCCGGGATATGCTGGAGCTGGCCGAGGTGGAGAAGACCATGCAGCTGCTGGCCGAGGACATCGAGAAGACCCGTCGGCGCGTCAACGCCCTGGAGTATGTGATGATCCCCAACTTCCAGCAGAACATCCGGTATATCTCCATGAAGCTGGAGGAGAACGAGCGCGGCAATATCACCCGGCTGATGAAGGTCAAGGACATGGTCCTGAAGGAAGCCCACGATTTTAAGCAACCGGCTTCGTAAAGTGAAATATGTAAGAAAGCACTCCCCACTATCAGGTGGGGAGTGCTTTTATTATATGCTAATGAATTTCTAAAAATTTCTCTTGACAATTCTATAGTTTTGTGTATACTAGTAGATAGAAAAAATACGGAGGGAGACGACCATGAAAAAGAATTTTGTTGCTGATGCTGGTAAAATCATTGAGATTGAGAATAAACAATATGCTTTATATAGCAAAGGACATCATCCCAAAAATGAAAAATATCCTTGCATGATCAGTGTTGATACAGGGGAAATCCCAGAAAGAAAGCAGTTGCCTCTCTTAAGGATTTACTTTCAGTTATATGGCAGAAAAATACCAGATGGGTGGAATACGCATAAAGCTATAAGCGAAGCAATTCTACTATAATTGATGTAAAATTCAAATTGGGAGATATAGTTGTGAACTATGAGACGATCATTTTGGAGATGCTTTCCCGCATTCAGTCGCTTGAACAGCAAGTAGAAATATTAACGGAACAGATAGATAGTGTATCCCCGTCCATGGCCAACAGGAAAGTTACAACTCTCGACATTCAAAACTATATTGAGCAACTAAAGCGGGATGCAATAGAAAATGGAGAAACATATTTGCAGATCAAGGCAAATGAAATTCACCGGGCACTGCATCTTAAATCCCGGTTCCCCATGGTTTGTAACGCCATGCGAAAATGTATGCAGGTGGGAGACGAGGTAATACATGAGACCCCGAGTGGGTATTCATCAACTCTGGAGATCAAATATGCTTTGGGCGGGAGAGAAAAGTGAGGGATGAAGAATAATGCTCACACTGATGTTTCTGATGTTCAGATTGTCTTTATGGATGATTAAATTTATGATAATGTGTGCTTGGATACCTTTCAAGACCTTAGTGGTGACTATTCTTCTAGGGGCTGTTCACATAAAGGCGAATGTGATAAAGTAAAAGGATGAAGCTAACA
>CAJUPS010000181.1 GCA_910588045.1 uncultured Oscillospiraceae bacterium
AGGCTGTTGAAGTCGTTGTAGACCTCAAAATCCCTGCCGGGGGGCTTGTGGAACAGCACCCAGCCGCCGCCCCCGAACACCTCAATGTACCGCTCATAGGACAGCGGGAACCGCTGCACAATTTCCTCACGCAGCGCCTTTTTGCCCCCCACCCAGCTCATGAAGCTGTTCAAGGGCTGTCACCTCCCGGGATGCGGAGCTGGGCGGTGTCGAACTTCTCCAACGACTGGTTCAGGCCCCGGATGGCGGCGGCGATGCCGCTGATCCGGTGGGTCATGTGGGCGATGGTGGCGCGCACCTCCTGCTCCGCGGCGGCATAAAAGTAGCCGCTGGAGCTGCTGGCGATGGGGACGCCCCTGCGCCGGAGCCGGTTGACCGCGTCCCGCAGTTCCTTGCCACGGACGGAGAAGGTCCGCTCCAGTTCCCGGCTGGTAGCGGCGCCGCCCTCGCCCAGATGGTACTGCCGCAGATATTCGGCCAGCTGTTTATCCTCCATGATTCCTCCTTTCCGGGGCCGTTTTTCCGAAAAAGAGCACAAGCGGGAACCCCACGGGAGCCCAGCGAAGCGGGTCCCGTGGGGAGAGGAGAAGCAGCGGAATGAGCGAGCTTTCGGGCCTCGCCCGGAAGCGAGGGATATGGAGCTTGCGACGACGAAGGAGCCGCTTGTCCCTTTCGGTAAAACGGCCCCTTGATGCTGATATTGTTATTGACTTGATTGTCTGGCATGGGCTGTGCCCATGGAACACCACTCCTTTCCGCTGGCGGTCCAGTCACTGCATGGTCATGCCCTGCTCAGGTGAGTACCTGGCTGGGCGTTTGTATGGTTTCCACTCTCCGGGTGTGGACAGGATCGGTCCACATCTCCTGGAAACCCGCCGCGATGGACTCACAGGCTCCAAGCCCACTGTCCAACGCCTCCTGATTGATTTCGGAGAACTGGCCTGCCAAGTCAATGATATAGTTCTCCAGCCCGATAATAATATTTTCTTTCCTGCCCTCACTCAGTTCCGGCACATCGACTCCGTTTTGGGCGGCGGACACCGCATCATCAAAGAGGGCGCCATAGTGTTCTTCCCGCACCACTGGATCATCGTCCTCTTCGAAGGGGTCAGGCCAAAACGCCGCAAGACCGCAGATAAAATCCCGCAGGGCAGGGAGTTGTTCACCGCTGCCATGAGCGGCGAGACAGGCCCCATGTCCGATGAGTCCGTGCAGACAAAGCCGTATCTCCTTGAACCGCGCGTGATAGAACTCATCTGAAAAGTTCCAGCCCTTGAGTTTTTTCGGAGGGATATTTCCGGCAATACAGGCCAGCGCGGGACAGGACTGGAGTTTTCTTGAGAGTGGCGATCCGGGGTTTCGCATGTGCCCCATGATAAAATGCCGCACACGGGGCTTTCCAGGCTCGATCAGTAACAATTTACCTCTTCCTTTCACTGCATGGTCATGCCCTGCTCAGGCCGGGACATGGCCTCATTCCCGTGGACGTACAGTCCGGTGCTGCCGGATGTGTAGATGCTCTCGAACTCGTGGGTCAGGGCGGCGTAGGCGGTGAAGTCGACGCAGCGGTCGATCACCTTTTTGTCCAGGCCCTTCTCCAGCAGTTCTTTCTCTGCCTTCTCCCGGAAGCTGCCGATCTCTACGAACTCATAGCTGTCCAGGCGGCCGGCGATCTCCACCGCCTCCTCCAGACTGGCACAGTCCTCCGATTCCATCGCCGCCTGGAGCTGCCGGAGGCCGCATTCGCCGCGCCCGGCCAGAGCCTCCGCAATGGCGGCTCTGGCTGCGGCAGCATCCTCCGGGGCGGCCTGGCTGGACATCTTCTCCAGCATGGGGACGGCTTTCAGCACATCCTGCTGGGCCGGGGCAGTAAAATCACGGACAAATTCCTTGCCGTTGCGCGTCAGATAGCCGGTTTCACTGCCGGCCTCCATGTATCCGGAACTCTCCAGCAGATCTTCCGCATAGGCGTCCAGATCAATATTACCGGACTGGATCAGCTCCTCCGGTACATGATAGGTGCGCAAGTTGTTTGCGGCAAATTCCTTTACACCGTCACGGGGTACCCACTCGTAGCAGTGGAGGTTCTGCGCGATGTCCAGGGCAAATTTCAGGGTACGGCAGTCTTCATACTCCAAAGCGGCGGCAAACTTGTCCAGCCAGTGCGCTTTGCCCTGACCCTGCTCAGCCAGAACATAGCCGAGATTATCCCCATCCCGAACCAGATCGGTAATGCTGGAATACTGCTTCG
Organism: uncultured Oscillospiraceae bacterium; assembly: GCA_910588045.1. Taxonomy (GTDB): domain Bacteria; phylum Bacillota; class Clostridia; order Oscillospirales; family Oscillospiraceae; genus Pelethomonas. Next base: position 2,252 of record CAJUPS010000181.1, read on the forward strand.
TAAGGTCTCCGGCCTCGGGGAGAATACACCGGGCTTCCAGCAGAGTGCAGTCCTCCAGAGACTTGACCCGCAGCTCGTCCAGTGCCAGCACGACCTCGTCCGCGTCCTCCGCCATTTTGCCGTCATATCCCGGCAGACGGAGCCACACGCCCTCGGGGACCGCAGGGGAGGCCAGCTTCAGCTTGACGCTCCAATCGCTGTCCTCCGGCAAAAACGCGTTCTTTCCGGAGTAAGCTGGTTCTGCTGCCTTTTTCGGATATTCCACATAATAGCCTCCGATGAACAGTCCGGGGTGCTCATCCTCAAACTCCTGCCCGATGTGATCAAAATCCACATAGGGCAGGACGTCCTCCGGCAGGCTGGCCGCTCCTTTCTGGCTGTACTTGCCCAAATCCTCATAGCTCCCAGCCGGATGGAGCGTGCAGTCGGGCAGGCTCAAAATACTCTTGATGGCGTCAGCCGCCTTTTCGGGTGGATACCCCATCGAGACGGCGGCGAGGGCGTAGCTCTCCCGGACGCTTAACGTCTCCAGCTGCTCCTTCAACCACTCCTGTTCCTGGGGCGTACCGGGCAGTTCCAGGAATTCTTTGAAATCATCCATCATCACATCATCTCCATTCCGCCCTGCTGAGGGCTTTCTTCCATACCCTGGACAGGCTGTCCAGCGTCATCGCAAAGTCCGTTCACCTCCGTTTCCGCCTGAAGGCGAAAACTCCGTTCACTCCCTTGCTCTTCCGCTCCCCACATGACCCGCTCCGCTGGGCTCATGTGGGGACCCCGTGGCTCAATCAGGCCATAGGGAGTCAGAACGCCGCCGCACTTTTCGATCAGCGCCTGTCCGTACTGGTATAGATTCAGGTGTGGGGCGAGTGTCGCCGCGTCCGGCTCACAGAGGATAAGAGAAAGCTCCCCCTTCGCCACTTCGATGGGGGAGCTGTACTGGGGGGAGAAGACATAGTTGTCCAGCGAGTCCATGAGCGCCCCGGCGCTCAGGATGTCCTTGCAATCTGTGGCTTCCAGCAGGGCCTTGTAAGCGGTCAGGGCCTTCGGCTCCAGCCCTGCCAGTCTGCGGGCCAGCAGGTCCACAGTTTCCATTCCACTGGTCAGACCGATGAGTGACGGCGCGGTGCAGTCCACACAGCGCACCGGCTCCGTCCCCATGGGAGCGTTGGCCGGGTATGGGAACTCCACCCGGTTTCCGTCATATGTCTCAGCCAGGATGGTGTACGCGGGCTTTTTCGGCGTAAGATCCAGGGTTTTGTAAACCTGACGCGGTTCGCTGTGCCGCTCCACATAGCCGAAGCCGGTAAATGTACTGCCCTCCGCCTCCCGATGGTTCTTCCCAATCTGCGCGTAGTCCAGCAGCTCAAGCGTGGCGTCCGGAATGGCGTCTGTTTCCGGGATAAACCCGTTCTCCACAAGGAACCTGCCCAGTTCCTCATCGGTCACGGCATCCTCCAACACATGGCAGCATTCCCCGCTGTAGGCGTAGTCGATCAGGCTGCCAATGGGGATCGTTTCCACGCCTTTCTGAATATCCATGCAGACCAGCCCCTCGAAGACGGCCATACCTCGCGTGTCCAGCTCTGCCAGCCGCTTGGCCAGGGCATTGAGCGGGAAGATGTCTGTCTCCTGAATGCGCTCGTTCAAGTAGTCGTATTCCTCGACAGCATGGAACTCCAGATACGGGTGCTTTCCGTCCTCCAGCCGGAGCTGTTCCATCGCGTCGAGAAGTTCGTAATCCGTGGCTGGCAGATCCAGCTCCACTTCCTGACAGGCTCCGTTGGGGCTGCTGAATGTGCGGATATGGAATACCTTATCCAAGAGTCATCCCTCCCATCGGCGCTCCAGCCTCCATATCGGTGGGGGACTGGAGGGTCTGCTCATAGGTCCTGGGATCAGCGGCAGGG